>NZ_SMKA01000252.1 GCF_004348455.1 Kribbella albertanoniae | reverse complement strand
TCGATGGACTGGCTGGTGGGGGAGTTCGGGCGGGAGGTGGTGTTGCGGCCGATCGTGGTGCCGGGCGACGTCATACCGGTTGGGTACGACGGTTCGCTGGCGGCGGCTGAGGACGTGTGTGCTCGGGTTGCGGAGCGGATGGGGCTGGCGCCGGGGCAGTGTGCGTTGAGTTTCGAGCTCGAGGGCGGGGTTCACCGGCATCGGGTCGGGACGGTGCGGGAGCCGACCGGGCGCTGGATTCGTGCAGCGGCGGGGAACGAGATCCATCTGGCTGCGAGTCTGGCCAAGGATCCGGTGGCGTTGGTGGCGATCTACGCGCACGAGGTCGGGCATGAGTTGCTGCTCGGGACCGGCCGGATCACGTTCGCGCACCGTCCGGACCACGAATCGCTGACCGACCTGATCACCGTGTTCTACGGGCTCGGCATCTTCACGGCCAATGCGGCGTACGAGCGACGTCCGCGTCCGAACGGTCGCGGCAAGCAACCGCTCGCTCGCGGCTACCTGCGCGAGACCGCGCTCGCCGAGGCGCTGGCGTACTACGCGTTCCTCCGCAATGAACGCTACCCGGCGTGGGACCGGCACCTCGATGCACCAGTACGCCGGGTCATGCGCAACCACCTCAATCTGCTCTGCCGTTGACGACCCACCGGAGCCACGACTCGGCGCCACGCCGCATGGACTCCTGGTCCGGCCCGGTCAGGTTGGCATGCAGGTGCAACGAGGTCATCAGTTGGTGCAGCGCGCCGAGTTGGCCCGCGAGTTCAAGGGCCCGGCGCAGGTCTGCCAGCGGCGCGTAGTCCGTCCACTCGGCCAGATAGGCGTCCACGACGCGCGGGTCCATCGACAGCGGCGACCGCTTCTCGAGGAACGTGATCAGATCCAGAAACGGATGCGAGACAGCCGCGTCCGTCCAGTCGAAGGCCAGCACCCGGCCGTCGCGAACCGCCACATTGCGCGGGTGCAGATCACCGTGCAGCAACGTCTCCGGTACGCCGATCGCCGCCAGCTCGGTGATTGCCGCCCGCAACTCGGCCGCACGCTGTGGCAGCGCGGGATCTGAGCCGTCGAGCAGCTGGTCGAGCGCCGCGTCCAGTACGGCGAGTCGGCGGTCGACGCAGGTGATGTCGAGCAGGTGGTCGGCGCGGCCGACGTACGAGCGTTGTAGCCGTGCGTGGCTCTGCACGGCCTGGATCCAGAGCGCGATGTCGGACTGGTCGGCCAGCACCGGGCCGAGGTCGGGCAGCAGCATCCAGACGCGCTTCTCGTCGATCGCGAGGGGCCGCGGCACTGCACCTTCGAGCGAGGTGAGCAAGAGCGGTTCGTGAGCGAAGAGGAGTGGTAGCGACGCGGGAGGCAGGGTGCTGGAGTGTGCGTGCGCCTTGAAGTAGACGGTGCCGTCGGCAGTCGGAATGCGCAGAACGTTCGAGAGACCCCAGCTCCGGACTTGCACCGGGGGACCCGTCCGGGTGAGATGTTCGTCGATCCACGGCAGCGCTTCGGCGTACCAGCCTGTCGGTGCGTTCGCGGGCGTCACCACATAGGTGGTGTGCTCGGTATCCGCCTGCTGGCAGCTGAGGACGTAGGCCGCCACGCCGTGCTGTTCCTGCAAGGCCTGCAGGACGGGTTCGACATCCGGAAACCAGAACTCACCCGGCACATCGACTTCGAGCTGAACCAGCGCGGTGACCTTCATCGATGCAGAGTAGTTGGCGGAATTCCGCAGCGCAGGCGCTTTTCGTGCGTAAGGTGAAACCGTGATCGATGCCAAGGACATCGCGCGGGCCGCGGATCTGCTGCACGACGTGGTCGCGCCGACGCCGTTGGAGTACTCGCGGTGGCTCAGTGAACTGGTCGGTGGGGACGTTTTCCTCAAATGCGAGAACCTGCAGCGCACCGGATCCTTCAAACTCCGGGGCGCCTACGTGCGGATGGCCCGGCTGAAGAAGGCCGAGCGTTCCCGCGGGGTGGTCGCCGCGAGCGCCGGGAACCACGCGCAGGGGGTCGCGCTCGCCGCGCAACTGCTCGGGATCAAGGCGACCGTGTTCATGCCTCATGGGGCACCGATCCCGAAGGAGAAGGCGACCCGCGCGTACGGCGCGGAGATCCGCTTCACCGGGACGTCGATCGACGACTGTCTCCGCGAGGCGCTGAAGTTCGAGGCGGAGACCGGCGCGGTGCTGATCCATCCGTTCGACCATCTCGACATCGTCGCCGGTCAGGCGACCGCCGGGCTGGAGATCGTCGAGCAGTGCCCGCAGGTGCGGACTGTCGTCGTACCGACCGGTGGTGGTGGTCTGGTCGCCGGGATCGCGACCGCGATGCAGCGCGACGGGATGCCGATCGAGGTCGTCGGAGTCCAGGCGGCCGGCGCGGCGGCGTACCCGGCCTCGCTTGCGGCAGGCGCCCCCGTCCAGCTCGCCGGGATGAGCACGATGGCCGACGGGATCGCGGTCGGGCTGCCGGGCAAGGTGCCGTTCGAGGCAGTGCAGCAGTACGTCGGCGACATCCGTACTGTCACCGAGAGTTCGCTGTCCAAGGCGCTGCTGCTCGTATTGGAGCGGGCCAAGCTCGTGGTCGAGCCGGCCGGGGCCGCGGCAGTGGCCGCCGTACTGGATGATCCGAAGGCCTTCAAACCGCCGGTCGTGGTGGTGCTGTCCGGCGGCAACATCGACCCGCTGCTACTGATGCGAGTGATCCGCAACGGTATGGCGGCAGCCGGTCGGTACCTGTCGCTCCGGGTGCGGATCCCGGACACCCCCGGTGGCTTGGCCACATTGCTGACCCAGCTCGCCCAGCTGAACGCCAACATCATCGAGGTCGTGCACGAGCGGATCTCGGAGTCGCTGAGCCTGGACGAGGTCGAGGTCGCGCTGCAACTCGAGCTCCGGGGTGAGGAACACCGCGAGCGGGTATTGGCCGGACTGACCGGCAACGGCTACACGTACATGCTGAACTGAGGAGCCCGAACGTGAAGAAGACGATCATCGCGGCCGTTGCGCTGGCACTCACCGCGGCCGCCTGTGCGCCGGGATCGGACAGCCCGAGTGGTGGCGCGAGCGCGCCGAGCACGGTGCAGACGGATGCGGCCGCCCTCGGCCAGGTTGAGCTGACGGTCTGGGACCAGGAGGTCCGGGGCGGGCAGGCGGCCCAGATGGCCGCGCAGATCAAGGGTTTCGAGGCGAAGTACCCGAATATCAAGATCAAGAGGGTGTCGCGGTCGTTCGACGACCTGAAGACCACGCTGCGGCTGGCGCTGTCCGGCAACGACGCGCCCGACGTCGTACAGGCGAACAACGGCCGGTCGGACATGGGCGAGTTCGTCAAGGCCGGGCAGCTGGTGCCGCTGGACAAATGGGCCGAGGCTTACAAGTGGGGCGACCGCTACCCGGCTTCTGTGCTGCAGTACTCGCGGTACTCCGCGGACGGCAAGACGTTCGGCGAGGGGAACCTGTACGGCCTGCCGCAGGTCGGTGAGGTGGTCGGGCTCTACTACAACAAGACGAAAGTCCCGGTTCCGCCGACGGACTGGACGGACTTCGAGAACGCGATGACGAAGGCGAGGGCGGGCGGCGACGTACCGCTGCAGCTCGGCAACCTGGACAAGTGGCCGGCGATCCATGTCTTCGGCACCATCCAGGACCAGTTCGTCCCGGCCGATCAGATCACCAAACTGGCGTTCGGCCGGCCCGGCGCGTCGTGGAAGACGCCGGAGAACCTGAAGGCCGCCGAGACATTGGTGTCCTGGGTGAACACCGGCTACTTCAACACCGGTTTCAACGGGCAGGGGTACGACCCCGCCTGGCAGGACTTCGGCAAGGGCAAGGGCACGTTCCTGATCGCCGGCACCTGGCTGCAGGCGGACCTGCAGAAGGCACTCGGCGACAAGGTCGGTTTCATGCTGCCGCCGGGCGCACCTGCTGTGACCGGAGGCACCGGCCTGCCGTTCGCTATCACGAACAAGGCCAAGAATCCGGACGCGGCCGCGGCGTACATCAACTACATCACCAGCCCGGAAGCGATGAAGGTGCTGACCTCCACGGGCAACCTGCCGATCGCCGACACCGCCGCCCAGCAGGCACCGGCCGGGCTCGCCGGTGACATCTTCAAGAGCTTCGGTACGGCGGTCGGCGAGAGCAAGCTCGTTCCGTACCTCGACTACGCGACGCCGACCATGTACGACACCCTCGGGGCCGCCCTGCAGGATCTGCTCGCGAAGAAGGCCACCCCGCAACAGTTCCTGGACAAGCTCGAAGCCGACTACACGAAGTTCGCCGGGAAGTGAGTTCACCGCCAGGAGAGCCGCGCCGGATCGGGTACCTGTACATCCTGCCGGCGCTGCTCGTGTACGGCGCGTTCCTGCTCTACCCGTTGATCCGCGCGGTCCACCTGTCGTTGTTCGAGTGGGACGGGATCACGCTCGGCAAGTTCGTTGGCCTGAGCAACTACTTGGACGTGGTCCGGGATGCCGGACTGCGCGCGGCCTTCGGGCATGCGTTGGTACTGATCGTCTTCTATGCGGTGCTTCCGGTGCTGATCGGGCTCGCGCTGGCGACGGTGTTGCAGCGGGCAAGGGTTCGCGGGCTCGGGTTCTTCCGGACGATCGTGTTCCTGCCGCAGGTCGTGGCGATGGTCGTGGTGGCCGTTGCCTGGCGCCACATCTACGCGCCGGACGGCCCGCTGAACGCCGTACTGGGTGGCTCCCGCGGCTGGTTGGGTGACTACACGTTCGCCTTGCCGGCGGTCGGTGTGATCGGGACGTGGTTCGAGACCGGGCTGGTGACGGTGTTGCTGCTGGCCGGTATGGCACGCATCCCGGCCGAACGGTATGAGGCCGCGCGGCTAGACGGGGCCGGTCCCGTGGCCGAGTTCTTCGCCGTCGTGCTGCCTGCGGTACGGGGTGAGATCGCGGTTGCGGTGACCTTGACGGTGATCGCGGCGCTGCGGACCTTCGACCTGGTGTACGTGACCACGAGCGGAGGACCCGGTACGTCGACCAGCGTGCCGTCGTACGAGGTGTACCACCGGGCGTTCGAGCTGGGGCAGGTTGGTTCTGCGGCGGCGATCGGGGTGTGCCTGACGGCGCTGATCTTCCTGATCACGCTGGGGGTCAACCGGATCGCTGATCGGGGCACTGCATGAGAGCGTCGCTGGGGGAGCGGATCGGCAACTACACGCTGCTGATCGTCTTCGGGTTGTTCGCGCTCGGGCCGATCGTCACGATCCTCGCCGCCGCGCTCGGTCCTGATGACGCCGGCGGTGGCACGAGCGGTTTCGGGAACTTCGGCAAGGCCTGGGAGATCGGCCACTTCGGCACCTATTTGCGGATGAGCGTCGCGGTGTCGGTGACCGTCGTGGTGGTCAGTGTGCTGTTCTCGATCCTGTCCGGCTATGCCTTCGGCACGATGCGGTTCCGAGGCGCTTCGGCGCTGTTCTACCTGTTCCTGATCGGGATCATGATGCCGACCGAGGCGATCGTCGTACCGCTGTACTTCGATCTCCGCACCCTCGGCCTGACCGACACGTTCTGGGCGGTCGTGCTACCGCAGATCGCGCAATCCGTTGCCTTCGGCACCTTCTGGATGCGGGCCTACTTCCGCTCGTCGTCGCGCTCGCTGGTCGAGGCCGCCCGCCTCGACGGCGCGGGCCACTGGCGGACGCTCTGGCTGATCCTCGTCCCACCGGCGCGCCCCGCGCTGGTGACGCTGATCGTGCTGGTCTTCATGTGGACCTGGAACGAGTTCCTGATCCCGCTCGTGATGGTCACCAGCGAGTCCCTCCGCACAGCACCCCTCGGCCTGGCCTTCTTCTCCGGCCAGTACACCTCAGGCTTCACCCTGCTAGCCGCCGGCGCCGTGATCGTCGGCACGCCAGTAGTCCTCGTCTACGCCTTCCTCCAACGCCACTTCATCCAAGGCATGTTGGAGGGCGCAGTCAGGGAGTGACGAGCGGGCGAACGTACGTGAGCAGGCTGACCAGGATCTTGCCGGGCTCCTCCCAAGGCGCCAGGTGGGCGGAGTTCTCGAACCAAACAGCCTGCTTGTACGGCGCTTCGACCGTGGCCAGCCAGCCCTCGACGGGCTTGGTCGGTGTCGTGTAGTCGTGCCGGCCGAAGAACATCACCAGCGGAACCGGGAACTCGGTGATCGTCGTCAGGTCGGTCGCGAGCATCTCGTCGATCACCCGGCCGAGCGTGAAGAGATTGCCGTCCTCGATGGTCGGGACGTCCTCCGGCGCCCACTCCGGTGACAGGATCGGCGCCCCGAAGTAGTAGTCGCTCTCCTGCCGGTAGGCGCTCAGGCCGCCCCGGTACTGCGCCCACTGGCGGGCGATGATGATCCGCTCCCGGGTCAGTGGCTGATCACCCGGGTACGGCGCGATCGAGGCGAGCTGCTCGAGCGCCTCGGTGTGATCATGCAGCTCGGCCTGGGCGACGGCGTACTGGTAACAGTGCGTCTCGTTGGCCCGGGCGTCGATGACCTGGCCGATTCCGACGTACGCGTGGAAGAGGTCGGGCCGGCTGGCGGCCGCTTGGATGCCGATCAACGTGCCCCAGCTGTGGCCGATCAGGATCAGCTTGTCGACGCCGTACCGGTCGCGGACCTGCTCGGCGAGCTCGATCGCATCCTCGACGTACTGCGCGATCGTCAACGTGTCCGCGATCGTCTCCGGATCGACCTCGCGCAACGTCTTGCCCGCGCCGCGCTGGTCGTAGGTGACGACGGTGAAGTATTCCTCGATCGGCCGCTGGAACTGCCAGGCGACCGGCGCGAGCGGCGTGGCCGGACCGCCGTGGACGAAGAAGATCACCGGGTTCGACCGGTCCTGGCCGCGCGTGTAGACCCAGTGGTCGATTCCGCCCGCGCGGAGCCGGAGGTTCTCCTGGATACCGTCAGGGGAGACGATGTGGTGCAGGTCGGCGATGATTTCGCGAGCTTCGTCGGTCACTCGCCGATGGTGTCAGTCCGCGGGTTCGCAACCCTTGAGGAGCGGCGCGTGGAGGCGCTCGGCGAGGACCTCGCGCTGGGTGGGGCGGGCCTCGTGCTGGCGCCGGAGGCCTTCGTCGGTGAGGCAGACGATGACCGCGCGGCGGTCCTGGGTGCAGACGTCGCGGGTGACCAGGCCGTCGCTCTCCAGCCGGGCGATCACGCGCGAGAGCGCGCTCTGGCTCAGGTGGACGGACTTCGCCACGACGGCGATCTTCGCGGAGTGGGTGGGCAGCTCGGCGAGTCGCTCGAGCACCTCGTACTCACTCATGCCGAGGGAGTGACCGGCTTGCAGCGCGCGGTCGAGGGCGCAGGTGATATCGGCGTGGCGAGCCAGCAGCTCGCGCCAGGCGCGGACATCGGCGCTGATCTCACCAGTCTCAGCGCTGACCTTCGTGGCGGTCATGTCGCCGACCATAGCATGCATGCGCATCCTATGCAAATGCATTTAATGCCTAGACATTAGATGCATATGCATGGAATAGTCTCTCCTCGTGACACAGACAACGCACACCACACCGCCTGCTCGGATGACCTGGGACGCCCGCCTCTGGGGCGCGCTGCTGGTCGTCTGCGGCGTGATCTTCCTCGACGGCCTGGACGTCTCCATGGTCGGCATGTCCCTGCCGTCCATCGGCGCCGATCTGGGCGTCTCCCTCTCCTCGCTCCAGTGGGTCGTGACCGGCTACGTGCTCGGGTACGGCGGCCTGCTGCTCCTCGGCGGCCGGACCGCCGACCTGCTCGGCCGGCGCAAGGTCTTCCTGATCGCGCTCGGCGTCTTCGCCGTGGTCTCGATGCTCAGCTCGCTGGCCACGAATCCCGAACTGCTCATCGCCGCGCGGTTCGTGAAGGGAGTTGCCGCCGCCTTCACTGCGCCGGCCGCGCTCTCCATCATCACCACCACCTTCCACGAGGGGCCGGATCGCAACCGCGCCCTCTCGATCTTCACCACCTGCGCCGCCAGCGGCTTCTCGATGGGTCTGATCCTCGGTGGTGCGCTGACCGAGATCGGTTGGCGCTGGACCTTCCTGATGCCTGGCCCGGTCGCCCTGATCGTGCTGCTGTTCGCCATCAAGCTGATCCCGAACAGCCCGCGGGAAGAGGTCTCCGGCGGGTACGACATCCCCGGCGCGGTCACCGTCACCGGCGGCATGCTGTCCCTGGTCTACGCCGTCGTCGGCGCCGAGCACGCTGGTTGGGTCTCGTTCCAGACCATCGGGATGTTCGTGCTCGCGGCCGTCCTGCTGACTGCCTTCGTCGTGATCGAGCAGCGCTCCAAGCACCCGCTGGTCCGGCTCGGCATCCTGCGCAGCGGCTCGTTGCGCCGGGCGAACCTGGCCGGTCTCACCGTCTTCGGTGCGTACGTCGCCTTCCAATTCATCGGCACCTTGTACCTGCAGAACCTGCTCGGCTGGTCGTCACTCGAGACCGCGCTCGCGTTCCTGCCGGCCGGCCTGCTGGTCATCAGTCTGTCCCCGAACGCCGGCAAGATCGCCGACCGGATCGGTACCGACAAGATGATCATCGGCGCGATGGCGCTGTTCGTCGTCGGCTACGGGCTCAGCCTGCGGATCGGCCCGGAGTCGGCGTACTTCTCGACGATCTTCCCGAGCATCATGCTGATCGGTATCGGCTTCGCGATCGGGTTCCCCGCCCTGAACATCCAGGCGGTTTCCGGCGTGGCCGATGACGAGCAGGGGCTCGCGTCCGGTCTGTTCAACACGTCCACCCAGGTCGGTGGCGCGGTTGTCCTGGCCAGCGTCACTGCGGTGATCAGCAGCCAGTCAGTCGGCGTGACTGTGCCGGCCGACATGCTCTCGGCGTACAAGCCGGGTCTTGCGGTCGTCACCGGGGTCGCCGTACTGGGCCTGGTCATCGCCCTGACCGGTCTGCGCGGCCTGCGCAGTCGTCGGGCCCTCGAAGAGCAGGAGGCGGCCGAACTGACCGCCGTACAGAAAGAACTGGCGGAAGAGCAGATGACTCCGGCCGCCTGAGTCACATATGGAACGTTGCGGGTCCTGGGCTACTCCCCAGGGCCCGCAACTGCGTTCTACAGTGGCCTTGCCAGGACGGTGGCCAGTGCGATGGTCGCCGCCATCACCGTGAGCTCGACGGTCGCCAGTGTGGCGAGCGCGACGGTCTCCTGGCGTCGTACTGCTGGGAGGAGGACTTGCCTGATCGCACCACCTGTTGCGGCCAGGATCATCAGACCTACCAGCTTGCCGAGTACCAGCCAGCCTGCCGGTGTCTCGAAGAGAGCGTGGATGAGTACGGACGGGTGCGGTGCCAGCTCCTTGGTCAGCCGCGGTCCTGCGAGCAGTACGCCGGTCACTGCGACTGTGGCGATCGCAGCGCCTGCCACGGTCGAGAAGCGTGGCAGAACCAGTGCGAGTGCGGACCGGTTGCCTGACACCAGCAGTGTGATCAGTGCGAGGCCACCGACCCACAGGCTGACCGCGCACATGTGGGCAGTGATGGCCGGTGTCGTCAGCCAGGCCGCCTCACTCTGCGACGCATGCCCTGTGACCGGTACGGCGACCAGTCCGACCAGAGCGCTGCTGAGACCGAGCACGAGCTTGTGCTTGATGGCGGCGATCGCGTAACCGGTCGCAGCGAGCACGGTTAGGACAAGCGCCGCGCCTGAGCTGACGTGGAGTGGGTACGACGCCATGCCGGTGAACGGCATCTGGGGGCCCGACTGTGAGATCGCTGCAGCCTGCAGCCACCACGTGGTCGTGGTCGCGGTGATCCACGCGATGCCGGCCGCGATTCCGACAGCCCGGGTGCGCGTGACGATCGCGCCGTACTGGGCTCGTCCTTGGCTGCCGAGCAGGAGCAGCAGCAGTACGGCGCCGGTCGCGAGGATGGCCGATCCGTTCGTGACGAAGCGGGCCAGCGGGGTCATGTAGAGGATGCCCGGGCCGGCCGTGGTCATGGCCGGCTCGGGCGGGGGCCTGGTCGCGATGATCGCGCACACCAGAGCGGTGACGCCGACGGTGGCGATCGCAGCGACTACGGCCGGCCGTCGTGCCTTGACGACCGGGATGGCGATGTCCATTGCTAGTCCCGAGTGGTTTCGAGGCGGCCCTGGACCATCGATCTGCCTTGCTCGGACCGCCAGCGACGGAACGCCAGCACCAGCACGAGCGCGGTGGCGAACTCGAGGATCCAGATCCAGGCGGGGACGCTGCCGCTGGGCAACGACATGGCAGCGGCCGGTGAGCCGGTGTCGGGCCGCGCGAGGGTGACTGTGATGTGGCCCGCGATCGGATGGCCGTCACCGGAGATCACGCGGTAGCTGATCGTGTAGGTGCCGGCCGCGCCAAGGCGGTCGCAGGTCGCGTACAGGGTGTCGCCCTCGGTCCACACCGATCGGGCCGGGTGACGGGCGCCGCCCGGGCCGGTGACGAGGACGGCATCCCAGCTGGGGACCGGCTGCAGCTTCTGGTCGAAGGTGAAGCTGAGTGAGCCGGGCGTGGTGGACAGACGGGCGCCATCGGTCGGCGTACTGGCAGTGAGCTTGCTGTGTGCGGCCGCGGGGACGGCGGGCGCGACGGTCAGGGTGGTGGTGATGGCGAGCGCGGCCAGGATCGGTGCACCGCTCCGCCGCAGCGAGCGCAGCCAGGAACTCATGGGCGAAGACATCCGGATCCTCCTGTCGGAGAAATAGCGGGGGCAATTGCATAACTCGGAGAATATGGGTGCGGTCATTGTGCTGTAACAATTCCGGGGGGCGCAGAAATGCGCAGGAAACCTCTCATTGTTACGGTGGGGGTGTGAGGTCGAACAGGCTCCAGATAGGCATCACCCGTGGTCGCGGATCGGACTCCGCGGCCACGGGTGATCGAGCTGCCGGTGCTGCGCCGGTCAGTGCGGCCGGCGCAGCAACTGGGTGTTCGTCAGTGGTCGTGCCCGGTGCCGTCGTCCACGGACTTGTGGCCGGTGAGGGTGAGCGACACGACGTTGATGCCGACCGGAACCACGTGGCTTGTCGTGTACCCCAAGGGGTTTGCGATCGCCGGGTAGAGACCCAGGGCCGGGGAGTCCACGTGCAGCTGCACCTGGTTGGTGGCGTACGCGATCGCAGCGCCGGTGTTGGCGATCGGGGCCGGGTTCTCGTGCGCCGAAGCGGTGCCGGCGCCGGCAGCAGCGGCACCGATGGCCAGTGCGATGCTCGCGAAGGGGACGGCGATCAGGCGGGTCTTGAGACTAGGCATGACGAATTCTCCTTGGGGATTGGGAGGGGAGAGCCCGGTCGCCATTGACCGGTGAAATGTGGTTCATCGACGCCCGATGGCCTGTCGGTGCGGCGCTTGAAATGAATGTATTGAATCCGGACCCGAAATGACAAGCTATTCGTAGTTTTTTGCTCACGGAGTGATATGTATGCTCACAGCATTACCCTTTTAGGTGCGGGCCGGTGAGAGCTTCGGGCGCCGGATCAGGGTCCGGACGGCCGTAGTTGGGGGCGATCCCGGATTGGTTTCGGACCCCTGGGGTGCTGCACTTGAGGCATGAGCAACCAGAGTGAGTACGACGGGCGTGTGAAGGACATCCTGGATCGGGTGGCCAAGGGGCACCTGTCACCGGACGAGGCCACGACCCTGATCTCCGCACTCCGGGCCGGCGAGGCCCCCGTTGCTGATGCGACTCCGTCTCCCTCGGCGTGGGCCGAGGCGACGGACTCTCCGGTGGTCGAGGACAGCGTGGTGGACGAGGCGCCGGTTGAGGAGGAGATCGAGCACAGCACGGTGCCGATCCCGTCCGGGGTGCAGCGGGTGACGATCCGGGCGATCGGGCGGCGGGTGCGGCTGATCGGCGAGCCGGCGGTGAACGGTGTCGCGGTCGACGGGCCGCACGTGATCAAGAAGGACGGCGACACGCTCGCGATCAACAGCGAGGGTGACATGGGTGTCTCGATCGACGGGTTCAGCATGCTGCGCAACCCGACCGACCTGAAGGCGCACGTGAACGGGCTGGCCAAGGAGTTGCAGATCCGCGTCAACCCGAACCTGCAGGTCGAGGTCGAGGTGACCGGCGGCAGCGTCAACGCCGAGCGGGTGCCCGGTCTGACCCGAGTGCGCGTCACGGCCGGTACGGCGAAGGTCACCGACGTCGACGGGCCTATCGACGTACTGGTGCAGGCTGGTTCGGTCACTCTGGACGCACAGCTCACCAAGGGGCGGTCCCGGGTGCGAGTCGAGTCCGGAATGGCCACGGTCAACCTGCGCCGCGGCTCCGACGTCCACGTCCACACCGAAGCCCAGCTGGGCCGGGTGACCTGGACCGGCGCCGTCTCCGGCCAGTCCAAGGACGTCGAGATCGGCCGCGGCCGCGCAGGCCTGGACGTCGAGGTACTGGTCGGAAGTGCCCAGATCAGCGCCGACTAGTCTGCTCTGGGGTTAATACCTCGAAATTTGTCGGCGGTCTCCGCCAGGATGGGTGGCCTGCGTCACACATCCAGAAGGGGGACGTGCAGATGCCAGCCATCGAGGCCACCGGTCTCGTCAAGACCTTCCGGTCCCGGAAGAACGTCGTGAAGGCGCTCGACGGGATCGATCTCGAGGTGCCCGAGGGGACTGTCCTCGGCCTGCTCGGGCCGAACGGCGCCGGCAAGACCACCGCGGTGCGCCTGCTCACCACGCTCATGCAGCCGGACGCGGGCTCGGCCCGGGTGCTCGGCCACGACGTGGTCAAGGAGGCGGACACGGTTCGCTCGCTGGTGGGGCTGTCGGGGCAGTATGCGGCGGTCGACGAGCTGCTCACCGGCCGGGAGAACCTGTGGATGTTCGGCAGGCTCTACCGGCTCAGCAGCCAGCAGGCGAAACAACGGGCGGAGGAGCTGCTCGAGATCTTCGACCTGACCGACGCCGCTGACCGGACCCTGAAGACGTACTCGGGTGGCATGCGGCGGCGCCTCGACCTGGCCGGTTCGCTGATCGCCCACCCGAAGGTGCTGTTCCTGGACGAGCCGACGACCGGGCTGGATCCACGCTCGCGGCTCGATCTGTGGAAGATCATCCGGGACCGCGTCAGCGAAGGCGTCACGATCCTGCTGACCACGCAGTACTTGGAGGAGGCCGACGAGCTGGCCGACAGCATCGTCGTGGTCGACCACGGTTCGGTGATCGCCCGCGGTACTGCCGACGAGCTCAAGGCGAAGGTCGGTGGTGAGCGGATCGAGGTCGTCGTCCACGACGCCGGCGACACCTACCGGGCGCTCGAGCTGCTGACCGCAGCGCTCGACATCACCGACCCCGAGGCGACCACCCTCGACCAGCACAGCCGGCGGATGACGGTGCCGGCGCCGGGTGGATCGAGTGCGCTGGTCGAGGTCATCCGCACCCTCGACTCCGCCGGGATCCGGATCGCCGACATCGGCCTGCGGCGGCCGACGCTGGACGACGTCTTCCTCACCCTGACCGGGCACGAGGCCGAGCAGAAGGAACAGGCATGAGTACGACGACCGGCCCCGAGACTGTGAACCCGGAGCACGTGAACCCGCTCAGCCGCGCGCTGTCCGATGCCGGCGTACTGGCTTGGCGCAGTCTCAAGCGCATCCCGCGGACACCGGACATGCTGATCTACGCGACCATCCAGCCGATCATGTTCGTGCTGCTGTTCGCCTACGTCTTCGGGAACGCGATCCCGATCCCGGGCTTCCCCGGCGCCCGGGCGTACCGGGAGTTCCTGATGTCGGGGATCTTCGCGCAGACGATGGCCTTCGCGGTCGCCTCCGCCAGCGTCGGCCTGGCCGACGACATGTCGAAGGGCCTGATCGACCGGTTCCGTTCGTTGCCGATGGCAAGGTCCGGGGTGATCGCCGGCCGCGTCGTCGGTGACCTCGTCTTCAACACCTTCGTGATGGTCGTGATGGTGATCTGCGGCTTCATCGTCGGCTGGCGCTGGCACAACGGCCTCGGCAACGCCTTCGCCGCGTTCGCGATCCTGCTCCTGTTCGCCTTCGCCATGCTCTGGGTCGGCGCCCTGATCGGCCTCTCCGTCGGCGGCCCCGAGGTCGCCGCCTCCGCCGGCCTGATCTGGCTCTTCCCCCTGACCTTCCTCTCCAACGCCTTCGTCCCCACCCCCAACCTCCCCAGCGG
>NZ_SMKA01000251.1 GCF_004348455.1 Kribbella albertanoniae | reverse complement strand
GATGGACGACAGCGCTTCGCTGCCGTTCATCGACCACGCCGGTCGCTCGCCCAGGAGTTCCATACCGTTAACTCTAGACAGGGCCACCGACAGTTTTCAAAGCCAGAACCCCTTATTTTCAAGGGAAGTACTTATCCACAGATTCTGGTCGGTCTATCCACAGGTCGTTAGTTGCCGATAGCAATCAGCTTGGTCGGAGACCGGGGTGTTCGGCGATGACCGTGCGGGAGCCGGGGGTGATTTCGGTGAAGCCGGCGTCTTGGACTACGGGGAACGCGGTGTGGAGGAGCTGGGTCCAGTGGGCTGGGTTGGCCGTGCGGACTACCAGGGGGAAGCCTGTGGTGGCCCAGTCCTTGCGGGCGGCGGGTGAGAGGGCCAGCCAGGCCAGGTGGGCGCCATGACCTACTTGGGCCATGGTTTTGCCGCTGGACATCTGCAGGGCCGGGTTGACCCAGAGGACTGGCGTGCTGGGGTGCGGTACGGCGGGGGGCTCGGGCTGGTCGAAGTCCGTGCCGGTGACCTGGAGTTTGGCGAGGTCCTTGGGGACATCGTCCAGGGGGACGGGCGGGAAGACGCGCACCTCGGCGGTGCCGTGGGTGACGGTGATGCCGGGGAGGGCTTCAGCTCGTCGCCACTCGGCGCCCCGGGCGCGGCGGACGACCTTGCGGATGCGGTGGTCCTGCCAGGCGGCCATGGCCTCAGCCCACTCGCCTGCGCCGATGGAGCGGTCATCAGCAAGGATCGCCAGTACGGCGTGGGCCGCGGCCTCGAGAGCGTCGGTCTGCTGCGGGCGGGCGTTCTTCTCGACGCGAATGACCAGAGTCAGTACGTGCTCCACAGGTGCGAGTCTGTCAGGGAGTAAGTTGACCGCATGCAGCAGTACCTGGATCTCCTGAAGCATGTGCTGGACCACGGGGCGGAGAAAGGGGACCGCACCGGGACGGGCACGCTGAGCGTGTTCGGGTACCAGTCGCGGTACGACCTCCGTCAGGGCTTCCCGGCCGTCACCACCAAGAAGCTGCACCTGCGGTCGGTGATCGGGGAGCTGATCTGGTTCCTCAGCGGCTCGACGAACATCAAGTGGCTGCACGAGAACAACATCTCGATCTGGGACGAGTGGGCCGACGCGGACGGCGAGCTGGGGCCGGTCTACGGCTACCAGTGGCGCTCCTGGCCGACTCCGGACGGCCGGCAGGTCGACCAGATCACCGGACTGATCGAGGGCATCAAGAAGAACCCCGATTCGCGCCGGCACATCGTCAACGCGTGGAACGTCGCGGACGTAGACAACATGGCGCTACCGCCGTGTCACACGATGTTCCAGTTCTACGTCGCGGACGGCCGGCTGTCCTGCCAGCTGTACCAGCGGTCGGCCGACATCTTCCTCGGTGTGCCGTTCAACATCGCGTCGTACGCGCTGCTGACCCACATGGTCGCCCAGCAGACCGGACTGGAGGTCGGCGACTTCGTCCATACCCTCGGCGACGCACACCTCTACCTGAACCACCTCGACCAGGCCCGCCTGCAGCTCACGCGTGAGCCCCGGCCGCTCCCGACCCTCCAGCTCGCGCACCGCGACTCGATCGACTCGTACGAGATCGCCGACGTCGAGCTGGTCGGCTACGACCCGCACCCGGGCATCAAGGCACCCATCGCGGTATGACGGTCATTCTGATTGCCGCTGTCGGGGCGAATGGTGTCATTGGTCGCGACAACGACCTGCCGTGGCGGATCCGCGAGGACCTGCAGCACTTCAAGCAGTTGACCCTCGGACACACCCTGGTGATGGGCCGCAAGACCTATGACTCGATCGGCCGGCCACTCCCAGGCCGCCGTACCGTCGTCGTCACTCGCCAACCGGACTGGTCGGCCAACGGCGTACAGGTCGTCCACACCCTCGAAGAGGCGCTCAAAGAGGGCGGTGACCTCTACGTGGCCGGCGGCGGCGAGATCTACCGCCAGGCGCTCCCGTACGCCGATCGCCTCGAACTGACCGAGGTCGACCAGTCCCCCGCCGGTGACGTCACCTTCCCGGCGTTCGACCGTTCGGACTGGACCGAAACCGCCCGTGACCCGCACGACGGTTTCAGCTTCGTCAGCTACCGACGTAGCTGAGCAGGCAACGACTACACAACGACACCACCAAGTCGGCCGGGAACCGCGTAGATTGTGTGCGCGTCACGGAGGTGACAGCACGCGGGGGTGGGGGACGCCTCGCGCAGGCCACCGGAGGGGAACGACGATGACCGAAGCCGATAACACCGCCGGAGCAGCAGGAACGGGGCAACCGGGAGCCGCCGCCGCACAGCAGGCGATGTCTCCGCTGCAGCCGCCGACCGCGACCGCTCCGGGTCTGATACTGACCGCTCCAGCGCCGTCACAGGCAGTAGCGACGACAGCTGCTCCGAGCCTTGCTCCGGCCGTCGACGCGGCCGCACTGCCCGGGCTGGACGCGAAGGTCGACACCTTCCTCAGTGCGCTGATGCTGGCCGAGCCGCGCTCCCCGGAGTTCGCTGCCAAGGCCACGGACGTGCGCAGCATGGGTGACCTCGACATCCGCAACGCCGCCGAGAGTTCGAACCGGTTGCTGCAGCAGCCGGTCAAGGCGCTCCAGAGCGGCGGCCTGTCCGAGGGGTCGACGGTCGGCAAGACGCTGCTCGACCTGCGCCGTACCGTCGAGGACCTGGACCCGAAGGGCGCCACCGGCACCCGGAAGCTGCTCGGGATGATCCCGTTCGGCGACAAGATCGAGGACTACTTCCGGAAGTACCAGAGCGCGCAGACGCACCTCGAGGGGATCCTGCACTCGCTGCGGAACGGCCAGGACGAGCTCGGCAAGGACAACGCCGCACTCAACCTGGAGAAGCAGAACCTCTGGGACGCCATGACGCGGCTGAACCAGTACGTGTACGTCGCCGAGCGGCTCGACGCTCGTCTGTCCGCAGCGATCGCAGAGCTGGACGCGACCAACCCGGACAAGGCGAAGGCGTTCCGCGAGGACGTGCTGTTCTACGTCCGGCAGAAGCACCAGGACCTGCTCACCCAGCTCGCCGTGTCGATCCAGAACTACCTGGCCATCGACATCGTGATCAAGAACAACATCGAGCTGATCAAGGGTGTCGACCGGGCTTCCACGACCACCGTCTCCGCGCTCCGTACGGCGGTCATTGTGGCGCAGGCACTGGGGAACCAGAAGCTCGTGCTGGACCAGATCACCGCGCTGAACACGACCACCAGCGGCATGATCGAGCGCACCTCGCAGATGCTGCGGGACAACTCGGTGGCGATCCAGCAGCAGGCAGCGTCGGCCAGCATCGGGCTGCCGCAACTGCAGGCCGCGTTCGCAAACATCTACGCGACCATGGACGCGATCGACACCTTCAAGTCCGAGGCCCTCGACAACATGGCGGCCACGATCGGCACGCTGGAGTCGGAGGTGACCAAGTCCCGCAGCTACCTGGACCGGGTCGCCGGACAGAACCAGCAGGTCGTCCACGGCAGCCTAGACATCAACATCGGTCGCTGACACCACACCACTAGCAGGGGACGGGCATGGCTCTGGGGGACTTCTTTGCGCGACTCACTGGTCGCCAGCAGGAGCCCGAGCCTGCCCCGGGGCCAAGGGCACCGACGAACGACGACCTGCTCGCAGCACTCGTCCGGGTCGAGGAGCTGATCGCACAGGGCGCCGTACCGGCTGTGGTGGCGTCGCGGGTGAACAGGGTGGTTCGGATCGTGCGGGAGACCATTCCGCGGCTGGGGAACCTGGCCGGCAGCGCACAGGCGTACTCCGTGATGGCAACGGCTACCGACTACCTGCCGGAAGCTATCGGCGGGTACCTGCGGTTGCCGCGCCAGTGGGCCGACACCCGGCCGGTGGACCGTGGCAAGACCTCACTGATGATCCTGATCGACCAACTCGACCTGCTCGGCGCCACGATGGACAAGGTGTTCGACGCGGTGAACCGGGCGGACGCTGCAGCACTGATCGCGCATGGCCGGTTCCTGCAGGAGAAGTTCGGCACAGGCTCCACTGGGGGAGGCTTGGCCCTTGGTCCGACCACCTCCACGCCACCGCCCAGCACAGGACCACTACAACCACCACCAGGACGAGGAGGGGCATGAGCGGCGAGGGGGGATTGTCACTGCAGCAGGCGCTGGCCGCGCTGCTGGAGATCGCCGTGCGTGCCGGTGTCGACGAGAACCGCGCCCGCACCGAGGCGTTGTCGCTCGCAGCCGCGCTGGCCGAGTCGGCACCCGGTGCGCCAACGGACTGGGCCAAAGCCTTCCCGGGGGCAACCACACAGGACTTCTTCGACGCGGCTGTCCGTGGCCGACGCTGGCGTGGCGCACCAACCGCCGTACTGACTGAGCTGGTCACCGCTGGATCACCGGAGAAGATCCCGTACGCCGAGGCTCTGGCTGAGCTCGCATCTGCCTCGTGCACGTTGGGTGAGCCGACCATGCGCGTTGTCGGTAACGCATCTGTCGCTGCTGCTGCTCAGCTGCAGGCGGCTGGTGCCCGGCCGCTCCAGGTCGCAGCTACTCCGACCGCTCCGGTGATTGCGAAGGCTGCTGAAGAGAAGCCTGAGGAACCGGCCAAGACGGTTGACGAGTTGCTGGCCGAGTTGGACGAGCTGACCGGGCTGGAGCGAGTCAAACGCGAGGTGCACCGACAGGTCGCCGTACTGCGCGTAGAGAAGCTGCGGACCGAGGCAGGGCTGAAGAGCCCGACCATCACTCGGCACCTGGTCTTTGTGGGCAACCCGGGGACCGGCAAGACCACAGTGGCCCGGCTGGTCAGTGGGATCTACAAAGCACTCGGACTGCTCTCCAAAGGACAGCTGGTCGAGGTGGACCGCTCTGAGCTCGTCGCCGGGTACCTGGGGCAGACCGCGACCAAGACTGCTGAGGTGGTCGCGTCCGCGGTCGGTGGGGTGCTGTTCATCGACGAGGCGTACAGCCTGACCGCAGGTGACCTGGGAGCCGACCAGTACGGGCGCGAGGCCGTGGACACGCTGGTGAAGGAGATGGAGGACCGGCGGGACGACCTGGTCGTCATCGTCGCCGGATACCCCGAGCCGATGGCGACCTTCATCGCCGCCAACCCCGGACTGGCCAGCAGGTTCCGCACCACGATCGCCTTCGACGACTACAGCGACGACGAGCTCACCGACATCCTCAGCGGCCTGTCCGAAGGCGCCGACTACGAGCTGGTGCCCGAAGCGCTGGAGCGGTTCCGGGAGATCCTCACCGAGACCCCACGCGGCCAGTCCTTCGGCAACGGCCGCTTCGCCCGCAACACCCTCGAAGCCGCCATCGGCCGGCACGCCTGGCGACTTCGCGACGTGACGGCACCCACCACCGACCAGCTGCGTCAGATCCTCGCCGAGGACCTCAGCGACGACCCCGTGGCATCCGAAGCAACAACGTCCGAAGATCCGGAGACGGGCGTCGGCGAGTCTTCGGACGTTACCGAGACTTCGGACGTTCACGAGCAAGGAGATGAGTCGTGACCCAGACTCAGAGTGCGCCGCCCGCGACCTGGTCGCCGCCGACGCCACAGCAGACCGCAGCACTTCAACGCCCCGGTACGCCGGCGCCGCGTGGAGCCGTGGCGCAGTGGTTCGAAGGCACTCCGGGGCGCATGCGCGCCTTCCTCGTCCTGGCGGCCGCCATCAGCGTCGTCTTCGGCCTGTGCGCAGCCCAGGGCTTCAACCAGTCCGACGGTGCTCTACAGCGCGCGGAGGCGAACGCGGCCCAGCTGGTGCGCATCCAGGCGATCCACACCAACCTGGTCAGCGCCAACGCCGACGCCACGAACGCGTTCCTGGTCGGCGGTCTGGAGCCTGCTCAACAACGGCAGCACTTCGTCGACTCGATGGCGTCCGCCGCCCGCTTGGTAGCGGAAGCCGCCAGCGCCCAGCCGGCCGACCGCGACGCGCTGGGCCAGCTCAACACGACGCTGGTCACGTACCAGGGTCTGATCGAGCAGGCGCGAGCCAACAACCGCCAGGGGCTGCCGATTGGCTCGCAGTACCTGAGGGACGCGAACGCGACCCTGCAGAACGACTCTCTGCCGCTGGTGAAGGCGCTGGTCGCGGCGAACGAGAAGCGCGTCGACACCGAGTTCGGTGGCGTCGGAGACGGCTTCTGGTGGGTCTTCGTCGGCGGTGTGCTCGCGCTGTTCATCCTCATCGTCACCCTGCGCTGGCTGGCCCGCCGAACGCACCGCTACCTCAACATCCCGATCCTGGCGGGCGCGATCGTCGTCGCCCTCACCATGCTGATCGGCACGTTCGCACTGTTCGCCGCATCCGGCAAAGCAACCGACACCCGCGAGGGCGACTACGCCTCCACGCTCGCACTGTCGCGAGCCCGCATCGCGGCGTACGACGCCCGCTCCAACGAGAGCCTCACGCTGATCGCGCGCGGTTCCGGCGACGCCTACAACAAGGCGTACGACGAGTCCGCGAAGGTCGTCGAGGACCAACTCCGCAAGATCTCCGGCAGCAGCGAAGGCGCCGGCCTGTGGGCGCTGTACCAGCAGTCGCACGCCGACATTCGGGACCAGGACGTCGAGAAGGGCAACTGGGATCTGGCCGTCAAGATCGCGACCGGAAACGCATCAGCCACCGAGAAGAACTCGGTGGAGGCGTTCGACGCCTTCGACAAGGCGACGGCGAAGGAACTGGAGAACACAAGTAGTGGGGTCAGCGGCGAGCTGAAGGATGCCCGGAACGGCTTGCCACCGATCGGGTGGCTAGGACTGCCGATCGGCATCCTGGTGGCCTTGCTGATGGCCTGGGGAATGTCGCAGCGACTGGGGGAATACCGATGAAGAAACTGATCGCCGCCTCGGCTGCCGTGCTGATGACCGTCACCGCCTGCGGATCCGGCGCGTACGACGCCACCGAGATCCCGCCCAAGCCCCAGCCGAAGGCCGCCGCCGCCCCCGCGGCGCCGGTGCCCTGCACCGACAAGACAAACCCGTTGGCGTCATACACGCCGGAAGGCGCGATGCCGCAGCCGGGCGCGATGCCTGCCGGTAGCTACATGAAGAAGATCTTCGACAACAAGCGTCTGATCGCTGGAGTATCTGCGGACAGCCTGCACCTCGGCTCCCGGAACCCGATCAGTGGTCAGATCGAGGGCTTCGACATCGACATGATCAAGGCGGTCGCCAAGGCGATCTTCGGCAACGAGAACGCGGTCGAGCTGCGAGTGATCTCCAGCCCTCAACGGATCCCCGTACTGAAGGACCAGACGGTTGACATCGTCGCTCGGAACATGACGATCAACTGTGCCCGGTGGAAGGACATCGCCTTCTCGGCCGAGTACTACCGCTCGGGTCAGAAGACTCTGGTACCGCTGGACTCGACCGCGAAGTCCACCAAGGACCCGAAGCTGGACGGGCAAACGATCTGTGCACCAGCAGGTTCGACGAGCCTGGACAACCTGAAGGCCGAGAACCCGAACATCATCCCGATTACCGCAGACACCGACACCGGATGCCTCGTTCTGTTCCAGTCGGGCAAGGCATACGGGATCAGCGGGGACGACACGGTGCTGGCCGGTGACGCCGCTCAAGACCCGTACGCGAAGGTGCTGCCGGAGAAGGCGTTCAGCGCCGAGCCGTACGGCCTGGGCATGTCGAAGGCCCACCCGGAATTCGTGCAGTTCGTGAACCAGGTGCTCGAGCAGATGAAGGCCGACGGCCGTTGGATGGCGTCCTACAACAAGTGGCTCGCACCTGACCTCGGCGACCTCAAGGCACCGCCTGCGCCCGTCTACGGACGGCCCATCACCCCATGACGGTTCGGACGCCCACTGCGGCGGCTCCGGCGCCGCCGGGGCGGATGGGGAGCAGCGTTCCTGCGCAGGAACTGCTGTCGTTCCTGGGTGAGCTGGGGACCTGGCGGGATCGGCGGAAGGCTGAGCTGGAGGAGTTGGATCAGGCTGCGCTTCATGCTCCTGATGCCGATGCCCTGAGTGCCGACGTTGTGCTCAGTATGGCGGTCTGGAAAGCCGTTTCGGATCGGTATGAGTTGATTCTGGTGACGTGGGATTCGGGGCGGGTCGGCCAGACCGAAACCGAGCGGATCTCGACGCTGATCTGGGGTGGGCTGGATACCGGCAGTGCTGGCGGATCACTGGCGGTTTCGTTGCCGGAGGCATGCAAATTGTCGGACGCGCTGGCGTCCAGTTTGCGGGCCAAGCTGGCGTTGGAGCCGGGCGATGCGGACCGAGCTGCGAAGTTGCGGCAGCTCAGAGCTCAGGTTGAGCGGATCGGTGATCTGGTCAAGCTGGAGCCTGCCAACGTCCGTAACGCTGCGCTCGCCGAGCACCACGACCTCGACCGCCGGCTGACAGACCTTGTCGACCGCAACAAACGTGGTGCGGACATCGGCGGTTTGATCGGACCGTTCGAGATCGACGCTGCTCGCACCGAGCGAGACCTGATTGTCGGTGCCGCCACCCGCAAGGAGCGTGCTGCGGACGTAGCGCAGGCGCGGTCACTCCGGAGTGAGCTGGAAGCACAGGGGACCGCAGTGCGCGCACTGGCCGACAAGGCGGTTGCCGCAGTCACACCGGCCCCGCGGCTCGCCGTACCGGATGTCACTGCGCTTGGAGCAGTACCGAACACCCCGGCTGAGCTGGAGCGGTACCTGACCCGGCTGGACGCCGTACGGCGGGCTCTTGGTCAGGCGCAGGCTGCGTATGGCGCGGCTGTGGCGCGGCGGGATGAGTTGGCGGCGCTTCTGGATGCGTATCAGGTGAAGGCGGGCCGAGTGGCCGCGAACAACGAAGACCTTGCGGAGTTGTACCGGCGTGGCCGTGCGGTGATGGAGTCGGAGCCGGTGGACACTGTCCGGCTCGCTGCGCTCGTCACGGCGTACCAGGCCTACCTGGAGAGCACAGGAGGGACCAGATGACGACCAACATCGCCTGCACGCAGCCTGGCTGCACGGGCACCATCATGGACGGGTACTGCGACGTGTGTGGCTCGCCTGCACCCGCTGGCGCGGTCAGCCCGTCCGCGGTCGCCGGTGCCCCCGATGTGATCGCACCGGACGAGCCTGACCCGATCAGCTCGCCGTCGACGGTATCCCGCGCGTCGAACCGCCTGGCGTCCACACCGCTCGGCTCTGCCCGCGCACAGGCCGCAGGCTCGAAGCTGACGCGCCGACTGGGTACGTCGTCCACCCGCCTGCGTGGTGCGCGGCTGGGTGCCGGTCTGACCCACGTACCGACGATTCCGCCGATCGACGCGAGCAAGGCGATCCTGGCGAACCCGATGGTGCCGGAGGACCGCCGGAACTGTCCCAGTTGTGGCAACCCGGTCGGCCGGGGGCGTGACGGGCAGCCGGGGCGCACCGAGGGCTTCTGCCCCAAGTGCCGCAACCCGTTCTCGTTCTCGCCGAAGCTGAAGGACGGTGACCTGGTCGGCGGCCAGTACCTGGTCCGAGGCTGTCTGGCGCACGGTGGCTTCGGCTGGATCTACATGGCCCAGGACCAGAACGTCTCGAACCGCTGGGTCGTCCTGAAGGGCCTGCTGAACTCAGAGGACCCGGACGCCGTCGCGGCTGCGATCGCCGAGCAGCAGTTCCTGGCCCGGGTCGAGCACCCGCTGATCGTCGAGATCTACAACTTCGTCACGCACGAAGGCGCCGGCTACATCGTGATGGAGTACGTCGGCGGCACCTCGCTGAAGACGCTGCTCAAGCAGCGGATGGCGGCCAACAACAACCAGTACGACGCCCTGCCGATCGACCAGGCCATTGCGTACCTGCTGGAGATCCTGCCCGCGTTCTCGTACCTGCACGACCTCGGCCTGGTCTACTGCGACTTCAAGCCGGACAACATCATCCAGGTCGGTGACGCGGTCAAGCTGATCGACCTCGGTGGTGTCCGGCGGATCGACGACATGGACTCGGCCATCTACGGAACGGTCGGTTTCCAGGGGCCGGAGGTGGCTGAGGTCGGCCCGTCGATCGCCTCGGACATCTACACCCTCGGCCGGACGCTGTGCGTGCTGGCGATGGAGTTCCGCGGGTACCAGTCCCGCTATGTCACGTCGCTGCCCCCGGTGGGCGAGGTACCGCTGTTCCAGAAGTACGACTCGGTCTACCGGCTCCTGCTCAAGGCATGCGCCAAGGACCCGGCGGACCGCTTCCAGACCGCTGATGAGTTCCGCGTGCAGCTGCTCGGCGTACTGCGTGAGGTCGTGGCGGACAAGCAGGGCACCAAGGCTGCCCAGCACTCCGCATCGTCGCTGCTGTTCGGTACGCCGGGCGACAAGTCGCTCGGGCTCGGTGATGCGGCCGCACCGTGGCAGCGGCTGCCTTCACTGATCGCGGACGACAGCGACAAGATGTCCGGCTGGTTGAAGACCGTCAGCGTGCCGGACCCGGCCAAGCGGCTCGAGCTGCTTGTGGACGCGCCCGAGCCGTCGCCGCAGATCCTGCTGGAGATCGCGGAGACCTCGCTGGAGGTTGGGCCGGAGCGCTACGACATGGTCGACACTGCGGTGGCGGATCTGCTCGCCGCCGACCCCTGGGAGTGGCGGGCGGTCTGGATGGCCGGACTGGTCGCACTGGCCCGTGGCGACGCTCGGGCGGCTCAGTCCGCGTTCAACGCGGTCTACGGCCAGGTGCCGGGTGAGCTGGCGCCCAAACTGGCGCTGGCGATCTCCTGTGAGCTCAGCAGCGAGTTCGACGTTGCCGAGGGCCTCTACCAGACCTGTGCGCGCACAGACGCCAACTACATCGCACCGTCGGCCTTCGGGCTCGCATCGATCCGGACCCACCGCGGCGACCTGGACGGAGCGCTCGGCGCACTGGACCTGGTACCGCGAACCAGCGGCGCGTATGTGCGTGCTCGCCGCCAACGAGCCGGTCTACTGGCAGGATCGGGACGTGGCCTGGATGCGCTCGCCCAGGCGATGGACAGCATCGAGTCGCTGACCATCGACCCGGTCGACCGGGCCAACCTGGCAGCGAGTGTGTTCCGGAGCGCACTGGACGAGGTACGGCAGTCCGGTCCGCAGGAGGGTCTGCGGATCGACGGCCGGGAGGCGACCGAGCCGGCCCTGCGGGACGGGCTCGAAGCCACCTACCGGCAACTGGCCGACCAGGCCCAGAGCCGGCCGGAACGGATCGCCCTGGTCGACCTGGCCAACGAGGTTCGAGGATGGACGTTGCGATGACGAGTACGACCGACCCGGTCTGCCCCAGCTGTGGTGGCCATGTGTCCACGACCGACCGCTTCTGCGAGGCCTGTGGCGCCGAGCTCAAGCCCGGCGAGCTGGCCCCCGCCGCGCCCGCGCTGGACACCGACACCGAGCCAACCGTCGAGATCCACGCACTGCCACCAGCCGGACCCTGTACGTCGTGCGGTGGCACTGTCGGCGCGGACGGGTACTGCGAGACCTGTGGGACCAAGGCCGCCAAGCCGCGGGACCACTTCAGCGAGCAGCCGGCGCCATGGGTGGCCGGTGTCTGCGACCGCGGTATCCGGCACACCCGCAACGAGGACGCGATGGCGATCGCCGCCGACCCCGAGCCGGGCAGCCGGGCGCTGCTGGTGGTCTGCGACGGCGTCAGCTCGTCACTCGACTCAGACGTGGCCTCGCTGGCCGGGGCGCGCGCCGCACGCGACGTACTGACTGCTGGGCATGCACAGGGCATCGGCACCGAGTCGTCGCGCAGCGGTGCGATCGTGGCCCGGTTGAACGCGGCGGCCGATGCCGCGAGTGACGCCGTACTGGAGAACACGAGCCCGGACAGTCCGAACCCGGCCTCCTGCACGTTCGTGGCCGTCGTACTGGAGGACGGGCTGCTCGTCGCTGGGAACGTCGGCGACAGCCGGGCGTACTGGTTTCCAGATGCGTCCGAGGCCGTCGCACTGACTGTGGACGACTCCTGGGCCGCCGAGCTGATCGCTACCGGTATCTCGCGTGCGGAGGCCGAGTCCGGTCCGCACGCGCATGCGATCACCCGCTGGCTGGGTAAGGACGCACCGGACCACACACCTCGTACGACGACTCTCCGGGTGACCGAGCCGGGCTGGGTCATGGTCTGCTCGGACGGATTGTGGAACTACTGCTCCGAGGCGGCACCGTTGGCCGACCTCACCCGTCAGACCGCTGCGGCCCACGGTGGCGACCCGCTTGCCACCGCATCCGCACTGGTCGACTGGGCGAACGCCCAGGGCGGCCAGGACAACATCACCGTCACGCTTGCGCGTGTTTAAGGGGAGGACCCGAGATGGCAGACTTCACCGCCGCTGTTTACCAGAACGAGTTCCTGCCTGACGGCGGTACCGACGTGCACGCGATCGTCACTGTGGACTGCACCGGCGCCGGTGCGGCCGGCCAGACCGGTACGGGTGACGCGGGCGAGATCATCATCGTCGACACCTCCGGCTCGATGGGTCGCGAGGGCGTCCAGGCGGCCGCGTTCGCGGCGCAGACCGCGCTCGACCAGATCCTCGACGGGGTCTGGTTCGCGGTCATCTCCGGGAACGACCGCGCCCAGCTGGCGTTCCCGCCGTCCGCGGAGCCGGTGATGGTCAAGATGGACCAGTACACCCGGCAGGCGGCCAAGGACGCGGTGTCCCGCTTCTACGCCGACGGTGGCACCGCCATGGGCACCTGGCTGCGGCTGGCGGCGCGTGTCTTCGCCACCGTCCCGTCGCTGTCGCAGAAGCACGCGATCCTGCTGACCGACGGCGAGAACCAGCACGAGACGCCGGAGGCGCTGACCCAGGCGATCCAGGCCGCCACCGGCCAGTTCCAGTGCGACGCCCGCGGTGTCGGTGTGGCCTGGCAGGTCGACGAGGTACGCCGGATCGCCCAGGCGCTGCTCGGCACAGTCGACATCATCCCGGCGCCGAACCAGCTCGCGGCCGAGTTCTCGAAGCTGATCCAGAACGCGATGAGCCGGGGCGTCGCCCAGGCCGACCTGCGGGTCTGGGCACCGCAGGGTGCCGAGGTGCTGTTCGTCCGCCAGGTGGCTCCGACCGTCGAGGACCTGACCTCTCGCCGTACGTCGATCAACCCGCTGACCGGCTCGTACCCGACCGGCTCGTGGGGCGACGAGTCCCGCGACTACCACGTGTCGATCCGGCTGGCTGCGAAGGGCATCGGGCAGGAGCAGTTGGCCGCCCGCGTCCAGCTGACCATCGGCGACAACGTGGTCGCACAGGGCCTGGTGAAGGCACTGTGGTCGAACGACGAGGCGCTAACCACTCGGATCAGCCCTGAGGTCGCGCACTACACCGGGCAGACCGAGCTGGCCGAGGCGATCCAGGACGGCCTGGCCGCGAAGGCCGCCGGCGACACAGCCACGGCGACCACCAAGCTCGGCCGTGCGGTCCAGCTGGCCGCCCAGACCGGCAACGAGGAGGCCACCACGCGGCTGCGCAAGGTGGTCGACATCGACGACCAGGACACCGGTACCGTCCGGCTGAAGCGGACCGTCGAGAAGGCTGACGAGATGGCTCTGGACACTGCGTCCACGAAGACCACTCGGGTGAAGAAATGAGCACAGTCAACTGTCCGAGCGGACACCCGTCCGTCTCGTCCGACTACTGCGATGTCTGCGGCCTCCCCATCGGGGCCGCAGCCACTCCGGTCGCACCGCCCGCACCTGCGGTCGCTGCACCCGGTCCCGCAGTAGCCACGCAGACCTGCCCGAACTGCTCGGACTCAGCCGCCGCAGACGCACTCTTCTGCGAGAGCTGCGGCTACGACTTCACCACCGGCACCATGCCGCGCCCCGCCTCATCACTCGACCTCTCAGCCACTCCCCCGACCGCACCGCCCGCACCGGCACCAGTAGTGGCCGAGTGGGTTGTCGAACGCTGGGTGGACCCCGACTGGTACGCCGTACAGCAGAGTGACGACCCGTGTCCGTCCCCTGGCCTGCCAGTGGTGATTCCGGTGACGGAGAAGAGCGTCCTGGTCGGCCGCCCCTCCCGCAGCCGCGGCATCGCACCCCAGGTCGACTGTGGCGACGACACCGGCGTGAGCCGCCGCCAGGCCCAGCTCACCACCGACGGCCAGCGCTGGTGGGTAGAAGACCTCCAGTCC
>NZ_SMKA01000250.1 GCF_004348455.1 Kribbella albertanoniae | reverse complement strand
CGCCGCGGCCTGCCCCCAGTGCGCTGACCCCCCTCCCGCAGGTAGGTCCAGCACCACCCTTGTGACACCTGTTGTCGATCTGGAGAAAAAGTGTCACATCTGGGCTATGCTGCGTCTCATGGACAGCTTCCAGGCGACCATCGACGCCGACGGCCGGATCGAGCCGCGGGACGCCATGCCCGACGGCTACCGCAAGACCCTGATCCGGCAGATCGCGCAGCATGCGCACTCGGAGATCATCGGCATGCAGCCGGAGGGCAATTGGATCAGCCGGGCGCCCTCGCTGCGCCGCAAAGCGATCCTGATGGCCAAGGTCCAGGACGAGGCCGGTCACGGCCTCTACCTGTACGCCGCCGCCGAGACGCTCGGTGTGGACCGGGCCGATCTGCTGGACATGCTGCACACCGGCCGGCAGAAGTACTCCAGCATCTTCAACTACCCGACGCTCACCTGGGCCGACATCGGTGCGATCGGCTGGCTGGTCGACGGCGCCGCGATCGTGAACCAGGTGCCGCTCTGCCGCTGCTCCTACGGGCCGTATGCGCGCGCCATGGTCCGGGTCTGCAAGGAGGAGTCGTTCCACCAGCGGCAGGGCTTCGAGATCCTGCACACGCTGTGCAACGGCACGGACGGGCAGAAGGCTATGGCGCAGGACGCGCTCGACCGCTGGTGGTGGCCGTCGCTGATGATGTTCGGCCCGCCGGACGCGTCGTCGACGCACTCCGAGCAGTCGATGGCGTGGGGGATCAAGCGGCACAGCAATGACGAGCTACGGCAGCGGTTCGTTGACATGACTGTCCCGCAGGCCGATGTGCTGGGGCTGCGGGTGCCGGACGACGGACTGGTCTATGACGAGGCCACCGGGCACTACAGCTTCACCGAGCCCGACTACACCGAGCTGTACGAGGTGGTGAAGGGCAATGGGCCGTGCAACGAGAAGCGGCTCGCGCACCGGGTCAAGGCGCATGAGGATGGCGCCTGGGTCCGTGAGGCAGCAGCGGCGTACGCGGCTAAGCGTCAGGAGGCCGCGGCATGATTGAGCCCCTGTGGGAGGTCTTCGTGCGGTCGCGGCGTGGGTTGTCACACACGCATGTCGGATCGCTGCACGCGCCCGACGCGACTATGGCGCTGCGCAACGCGCGCGACGTCTACACCCGGCGTCAGGAGGGTGTGTCGATCTGGGTGGTGCGGGCGACCGACATCACCGCGTCCAGCCCGGACGAGAAGGACGAGTTCTTCGATCCGGCAGGTGACAAGGTCTACCGGCACCCGACGTTCTACGAGGTCCCGGAAGGCGTCGAGCACCTGTGAGTGATCTCTTCGAGTACACGTTGCGCCTCGGTGACGACGCGCTGATCGCCGCGCAGCGCACCGCCGAGTGGATCGCGGCCGCGCCGCAACTCGAGGAGGACGTTGCCCTCGGCAACATCGGGCTCGACCAGCTCGGCCAGGCGCGGTCGCTGCTGCAGTACGCCGGCTCGATGGACGGCCGCACCGAGGACGACCTCGCGTACTTCCGCGAGGAGCGCGAGTTCCGCAACCTGCAGCTGTGCGAGCTGCCGAACGGCGACTTCGCGCACGCCATGGCCCGCCTGCTGTACTTCGCGACGTACCAGCATCTCTTGTACGACGAGCTGCGCGGGAGTGCCGACGAGACGCTGGCCGGTGTCGCGGGGAAGGCGGTCAAGGAGGTCGCGTACCACGTCGACCACGCGACCCAGTGGGTCATCCGGCTGGGCGACGGTACTGCGGAGAGCCACCGCCGCATGCAGGCTGCACTGGATGCACTCTGGCCGTACACCGCCGAGATGTTCGAGTCAGACGAGCTTGTACGGCGCCTCCCGGTCGCCGTGGACCCAGCTGCGTTGCAGGACGAGTGGAACCGCCGGGTGCTCGCGGTGATCGACGAATCCACGTGCACCCGGCCAGAGGCGTCGTACCAGCACAAGGGCGGCCGGAGTGGTCGCCACACGGAGCACATGGGGTTCCTGCTGGCAGAGCTGCAGCATGTGGCGCGTTCACACCCGGGGGCGACATGGTGACCGACGCTGCGATCCTCGACGCGGTGGGTGAGGTCGCTGACCCTGAGGTGCCGGTGCTGACGATCGCTGACCTCGGAGTGCTGCGTGGTGTGCGGCACGAGGGTGATGAGGTCGTCGTGACGATCACACCGACGTACTCGGGCTGTCCGGCGATGGATCTGATCCGGCACGAGGTTGAGCTGACTCTGAACCACCTGGGGGTCGAGGGCCACGTCGAAACGGTGCTGTCGCCGGCGTGGACGACGGACTGGATGAGTGAAGCAGGTAAGGCGAAACTGACCGAGTACGGGATCGCACCGCCGACCGGGCGTCGTGCTGTCGGCGGTCCGGTGATGCTGTCGCTGACTCTGCGCTGCCCGCTGTGCGGCTCACCTGACACCTCTGAGCTCAGCCGTTTTGGGTCCACGTCCTGCAAGTCGCTCTGGCGCTGCAACAGCTGCCGGGAGCCCTTCGACCACTTCAAGGCGATCTGACATGACTACTGTGGCGACCCGGCGTCGGGCGACGTTCCACGCGTTGAAGGTGGCGGCGATCGAGGCGATCACCGATGACTCGGTGGCGATCACGTTCGCCGTACCTGAGGAGCTCGCGGGGGAGTACGACTTCACCGCGGGCCAGCACCTGACAGTACGGCGTACTGGTGAGGACGTCCGTCGTAGCTACTCGATCTGCTCACCAGCTGGTTCCGGTGTACTGCGGATCGGAGTGAAGCGGATCCCCGGTGGCACCTTCTCGGCGTACGCGGCGCATGAGCTCAAGGTGGGCGACGAGCTCGAGGTGATGACGCCACTCGGCCGGTTCGGTACGACGCTCGACCCGGCCAACGCCAAGCACTACGCCTTCGTGGCAGCGGGAAGCGGCATCACGCCGGTGCTCTCGCTCGTCGCGACGATCCTGTCGGTCGAACCGTCCAGCCGCGTCACGCTGCTCTACGGCAACCGCACTGCGGGCTCGGTGATGTTCGCGGACGAGCTGGCCGACCTGAAGGACGTGTACGCCGAGCGCCTGCACCTCGTGCATGTCCTGTCGCGTGAGTCGACCGAGGTGGAGCTCTTCAGCGGCCGCATCGACGTGGAGCGGTTGCAGCGGATGTTCGCAACCATCCTGCCGATCGCCAGCGTGGACGAGTGGTTCCTCTGCGGGCCGTACGCCATGGTGGTCGGTGCCCAGGGGCTCCTGCTGTCAGAAGGCGTTCCCCGCGAACACGTCCACGCCGAGCTCTTCCATGTCGGCGACGAAGCCCCCAAAGCGCCGGTCGAGGACACCACGTCCGACGCGGACGCTGCCCAGGTCACCGTCATCCTCGACGGCCGCCGCTCCACCTTCCCCCTCGGCGAACACGCCCGCCCCATCCTCGACGCCACCCTCGCAGTCCGCTCCGACGCCCCCTTCGCCTGCAAAGGCGGCGTCTGCGGCACCTGCCGAGCCAAAGTCCTCGACGGCTCGGTCCGCATGGACACCAACTGGGCCCTCGAACCAGACGAAATCCGAGCCGGCTACGTCCTGACCTGCCAGTCCCACCCCACCACCCCAGCCGTAACCGTCGACTTCGACGCCTGACCCAGTAGCCGAGCGGACCTGCGCCACTCACCAAGTGCGTCCGGAGGGGTTCCCCGGCCGCCGCTGAGCGTGAGCCAACCGGCGACGCGGAGGTTGGTGAGTGCTGGCGGTCCGCACTCGGATCCTGCGGACGTTGCAGGTACGGCGGTCCGCAGCCGCCCATCTGATGGGTTCACCAGTCAGCTTGTGGGTTCCCCACCGCCATGCGAGTGCAGAACCCACAATCTCGTGGGGTAACCCATGAGATGCCTGTCGGACGGCGAGCAGCCCGGCTGTCCAGCTGGGGGCGGCCGGGCTGGTGGTGGTTAGTCGGTGCCGGCTTCCATGGCGGCTCGGTCCAGGGCCAGGTCCTCATCGGAGGCTTCGCCGCGGGAGGCGATTGCCTGGGCGCCACCGGTCGGCATCGGGCCGATGAGGTCGGTGGAGGAGGCGAGGGCGGGGTTCGACGAGCCGAACATGCCGAGGCCGGCGTACTGCTCCAGCTTGGCGCGGGAGTCGGCGATGTCGAGGTTCCGCATGGTGAGCTGGCCGATGCGGTCGACGGGGCCGAAGGCGGAGTCCTCGATGCGCTCCATCGACAGCTTGTCCGGGTGGTACGAAAGCGACGGGCCGGTGGTGTCGAGGATCGAGTAGTCCTCACCCCGCCGGAGCCGCAACGTCACCTCGCCGGTGACCGCCGTACCGACCCAGCGCTGCAGGGACTCCCGCAGCATCAGCGACTGCGGGTCGAGCCAGCGGCCTTCGTACATCAGCCGGCCGAGCTTGCGGCCCTCGTTGTGGTAGCTGGCGAGGGTGTCCTCGTTGTGGATCGCGTTCACGAGCCGCTCGTACGCCGCGTGCAGCAGCGCCATCCCCGGGGCCTCGTAGATCCCCCGGGACTTCGCCTCGATGATCCGGTTCTCGATCTGGTCGGACATGCCGAGCCCGTGCCGGCCGCCGATCGCGTTCGCCTCCAGGACGAGGTCGACCGCCGAGCCGAACTCCTTGCCGTTGATCGTCACCGGCCGGCCCTGGACGAAGCCGATGGTGACGTCCTCGGTGGCGATCTCGACCACCGGGTCCCAGTGCGCGACGCCCATGATCGGATCGACGATCTCCACCCCGGCGTCCAGGTGCTCGAGCGTCTTCGCCTCGTGGGTCGCGCCCCAGATGTTCGAGTCGGTCGAGTAGGCCTTCTCGACGCTGTCCCGGTACGGCAGGTCGTGGCTGGCCAGCCATTCCGACATCTCCTTGCGCCCACCGAGCTCATGCACGAACTGCGCGTCCAGCCACGGCTTGTAGATCCGCAGCTGCGGGTTCGCGAGCAGGCCGTACCGGTAGAACCGCTCGATGTCGTTGCCCTTGAACGTCGACCCGTCGCCCCAGATCTGGACGTCGTCGTCGAGCATCGCCCGGACCAGCATCGTGCCGGTCACGGCCCGGCCGATCGGGGTGGTGTTGAAGTACGTGCGGCCGCCGGACCGGATGTGGAAGGCGCCGCACGCGAGTGCGGCCAGGCCCTCCTCGACCATCGCCGTGCGGCAGTCCACCAGCCGGCTGAGCTCGGCGCCGTACGCCGCGGCGCGCCCGGGGATCGACGCGATGTCGGGCTCGTCGGGCTGGCCGAGATCGGCGGTGTAGGTACAGGGCACCGCTCCCTTGTCGCGCATCCACGCGACCGCGACCGACGTGTCGAGACCTCCCGAGAACGCGATCCCGACCCGCTCACCAACCGGCAACGACGTAAGCACCTTGGACATAGGAAGAGTATGCATGCCTCTGAATGATTATGCAAAATGCTCGTGATGGGTGTGGCTGTTGTGACTGCTGGGGCTGGATTGAGAGGATGGCGGTCTGCTGGAGGGGAGTGAGGCGCACCATGATGGGGCGATCGCATGCGTTGTCGGGGTGGGTTCTGGGGCTGGCGGTGGCGCCGATGGTCGGGCTGACCTCGGTGGCCGAGGTGGTGCCGTTCGCTGCCGCCACGGCCGGCTACGCGTTGGTGCCGGACCTGGATCACCCGGGAGGGAGTGCGTCCCGGCTACTCGGCCCGATCACCGGCCTGATCTCCAGTGCGATCCGGACGTTGTCCGGTGTCCTCTACAACCTCACCAAAGGTCCACGCGACGAGGACAGCACCGGCAAGCATCGCCACGCCACGCACACCCTCGCCGCCGCGATCGGGCTCGGCATGCTGGCCGCCAGCCTGGGCGACCGCGGCAAGTGGGCAGTCCTGGCCGTCGCCGCCACCGGGCTGGTCCTAGCGGCACATGTGCTCGGCGACTGGGTTCTGTTCGCAGTCCTCGGCGCCAGCGCCTACTCGATCTTCGGCGCGGCACTTCCCGGTACGACGCCCGCTGACGCGCTCCAGGCGGGCTTGTCCGGGATCGGTGGGTGGATCGGGGTGGCCGTCGCCGTCGGCATGTTCACCCATTGTCTGGGTGACAGCCTGACCCGTTCCGGCTGTCCATGGCTCTGGCCGCTCCCGATCCGCGGCGAGACCTGGTACGAGATCCGCCTTCCCCGGCTGCTCCGGTTCAGCACGAACAGCTGGGTCGAGCGGCTGATCGTCGTACCGGTGTTACTGGCCGCTGGTGTCCTGCTGCTGCCCGGAGCGTGGGAAATCGTTGAACAAGCCTTCAATTCGACCTCGATCTGGCTCGCAGACCGCTGATTTGTCGACAGAGAGCTATGGAGGAATCACTAAACGTGTTCACAGAATTTTTTCCGGACTTTTTTCGTGGAACGTGTAACGACTCCGTGGGCTCACCCGATAGGACGAGTGAGCCTGGTGGCTGCCCGGACCCCCGAGCGGACAGCCACCAGGCCTACTCATTTCTTCAGGGCGTCGGGACGGTAATCTGAGCACCATGCCCTCGCCAGAACTCCTCGCCGCTCCGGTGCTGCCCTTCGGCCGCCTGACCACGGCCATGGTCACCCCGTTCCAGCCCGACGGATCTCTGGATCTGGCCGCGGCGCAGAAGGTGGCCACGCATCTTGTCGACGGCGGCAACGACGCCCTCATCCTGAACGGGACGACCGGCGAGTCCCCGACCACCACGGACCAGGAGAAGGCGGAGCTGATCCGCGCGGTCCGCGAAGCCATCGGCGACCGGGCCAAGCTCGTCGCCGGCGTCGGGACGAACGACACGGCCCACACCATCGAGCTCGCCCGGCAGGCCGAGGCCGCCGGTGCCGACGGGCTGCTGGTCGTGACGCCGTACTACAACAAGCCTCCGCAGGAGGGTCTGCGTCAGCACTTCACTCAAGTCGCCGACGCGACCGGCCTGCCGAACCTGCTGTACGACATCCCCGGCCGCGCCGGGGTGGAGATCAGGACCGAGACGCTGATCGCGCTCGCGGAGCACCCGCGGATCGTCGCGGTGAAGGACGCCAAGGGCGACCTGGCCGCGACCACCAAGGTGCTCGCGAACACCGATCTGTTCTACTACTGCGGTGCCGACGAGCTGAACCTCGCCATGCTGGCGATCGGTGCCGTCGGTATCGCGAGTGTCGTAGGACACGTCGCGAGCCCGGAGTACCGGCAGCTGATCGACGCCGTGGTGGCCGGCGACCTTGCCACCGCACAGGAGATTGATCGACGGCTGGTGCCCGCCGTCGAAACGATTATGACGATTACCCAGGGCGCCATCATGGTGAAGGCCGCACTCAAGCTGGCCGGCGTCCTCGACCACGCGACCCTCCGGTTGCCGCTGGTCGAGGCGACGCCCGCACAAGTGGACCGGCTCACCACCGACTTGAAAACGGCAGGACTGATTGCATGAGTCATCCCCATCCCCATCTAGCAGCGCCCGGACCGCTGGCTCCGGGCGCTTTGCGGGTCATCCCGCTCGGCGGCCTCGGCGAAGTAGGCCGCAACATGACCGTGTTCGAGTACGACGGCAAGCTGCTGATCGTCGACTGCGGTGTGCTGTTCCCGGACGAGAACCAGCCCGGCGTGGACCTGATCCTGCCGGACTTCCAGCCGATCCGGGACCGGCTGAACGACGTCGTCGCGGTGGTGCTGACGCACGGCCACGAGGACCACATCGGCGGGTTGCCCTACCTGCTGCGTGAGCGGGGCGACATCCCGGTCATCGGGTCACAGCTCACGCTCGCGTTGCTCGAGGGCAAGCTGAAGGAGCACCGGCACCGCAACGTGCCGCAGCAGACCGTGGTCGAGGGAGAGAAGCTGCAGATCGGCCCGTTCGTCTGCGAGTTCGTCGCGGTCAACCACTCGATCCCGGACGCGCTCGCGGTGGCGATCCGGACGCCGGGCGGCATGGTGCTGCACACCGGCGACTTCAAGATGGACCAGCTCCCGCTGGACGGCCGGATCACGGACCTGAACGCGTTCGCGCGGCTCGGCGAGGAAGGGGTCGACCTGTTCCTCGTCGACTCCACCAACTCCGAGGTCCCCGGCTTCACCACCCACGAGCGCGACATCGCCCCGGTGCTGGACGGCGTCTTCACCAAGGCGAAGAACCAGCGCATCATCGTGGCCTGTTTCGCCTCGCACGTGCACCGCGTCCAGCAGGTGATGGACGCCGCCGTGAAGCACCGCCGCAAGGTCGCGTACGTCGGCCGTTCGATGGTCCGCAACATGGGCGTGGCCCGGGACCTCGGCTTCCTGAAGGTGCCCGGCGACACGCTGATCGACATGCGCGAACTGGAGAACTACCCACCCGAGCAGGTCGTGCTGGTCTCCACCGGATCCCAGGGCGAGCCGATGTCGGCGCTGTCCCGGATCGCGGCCAACGACCACCACGTCGTCCAGATCCAGCCGGGCGACACCGTCGTACTGGCGTCGTCGCTGATCCCCGGCAACGAGAACTCGGTCTACCGGGTGATCAACGGCCTGACCCGGCACGGCGCGAACGTGATCCACAAGGGCAACGCCCTGGTGCACGTCTCCGGTCACGCGAGTGCCGGCGAGCTGCTGTACTGCTACAACATCGTGAAGCCGCGCAACGTGATGCCGGTGCACGGTGAGATCCGGCACCTGCACGCGAACGCCGCGCTGGCGATCCAGACCGGCGTACCGCGCGAGAACGTGGTCGTCGTCGAGGACGGTGTGGTGGTCGACCTGATCAACCGCAAGGTCGTGGTGGCCGGCAAGGTCGACTGCGGTTATGTCTTCGTGGACGGCTCGACCGTCGGCGACATCACCGAGACCTCGCTGAAGGACCGGCGGATCCTGGGCGACGAGGGTTTCATTTCGGTGATCGCCGTGATGGACTCCGTCACCGGGAAGCTGACCGCCGGACCGGAGATCCAGGCCCGCGGGTTCGCCGAGGACGACACCGTCTTCGACGACCTGAAGCCGAAGATCGAGGCGGAGATGGCGAAGGCGATCGGCGGCGGCGTGGACGACATCTACCAGCTGCAGCAGATCATCCGCCGGGTGGTCGGCAAGTGGGTCAGCGACACCCACCGCCGGCGCCCGATGATCATCCCGATCGTCGTCCAGAGCTGAGAACAGAGAGAGTAGGCCGGCGATGAGCATCAGCGGTGTGAACGGCACGGGCCAGCGCCGGCCCACGATGAAGGAGGTCGCGGCCCGGGCCGGGGTGGCACTGAAGACGGTGTCGCGCGTGGTCAACGAGGAGCCGAACGTCAGCCCCGAGCTGACCGCCAAGGTCCAGGCCGCGATCAAGGAACTGAACTACACCCCGAACGAGTCGGCCCGGATGCTGCGCCGCGGCAAGACCGGCACGATCGCCGTGGTCATCCGCGATATCGGTGACCCGTTCTTCGCCTCGCTCGGCCGGGCGGTCGAGCTGTGGGCCCGCTCGTCGGGTTCCGTGGTGATGATCGGCCTGACCGACGAGGACCCGGAGCGCGAGCGCGACGTCTGTCTCGAGTTCGTGGCGCGTCGCCCGGACGCGTTGATCATGGCGCCGATCGGGGAGACCCAGGACTACCTGGCACCGCATGTCGACGCGGGGATGGCGGTGGTCACGATCGACCGTCCCGCGCACGGGATCGAGGCGGACGCCGTACTGGCCGATAACGCGGGCGGTATCGATCAGGCGATCGACCACCTGGTCCGGCAGGGTCACCGGCGGATCGCCTACCTCGGTGACGACGAGCGGATCTTCACTGCTCGCGAGCGCGTGGTCGCCTACCGGGCCGCGATGGCCCGGCACCGCATCGACGTCGACGAGGACCTCGTGCACCTGTCCGAGCCGACCACGGAGGGCATCGGCATCACGCTGTCCGCCGTGCTGGATCGTCCCGAGCCGGCCACAGCGTTGCTGTCGGCAAACAACATGACAACCGCTGAGGTACTACGTGGTCTGGCCGGCCGGCGTGACCAGGTCGCACTCGTGTCGTTCGACGACCTAGCTCTCGGCGACCTGCTCAAGCCCGGCCTGACCGCCGTCGCCCAGTCAGCCGACGTGATGGCCCGGACCGCCATCCAGCTGATGACCGAGCGCCTCCCCGAACCGCACCGCCCCGGCCGCACGGTCCGGGTGCCGGTGAAGCTGACGATCCGCGGCTCGGGAGAGATCCCGCCGTCCAGCTAGCTACTTGCGGTAGGCCGTTGCCAGCGGGCACTGGAACGGGTCGCGCGCGTGTAGGCCGACGTTGTTGAGGTACTCGATGACGATGCGGTACGACGTAAACAGGCCGACCTCGGTGTAGTCCACGCCATGCAGCTCGCAGTACTCGCGGACGATCGGGCGCACGCGGCGCAGCGTCGGCCTCGGCATGCTGGGGAAGAGGTGGTGCTCGATCTGGTAGTTGAGCCCGCCCATGGCGAAGTCGATCAGCACGCCGCCGCGGATGTTACGCGACATCAGCACCTGGCGGCGCAGGAAGTCGAGCTTCATGCCGGCCGGTACCAGTGGCATGCCTTTGTGGTTCGGTGCGAACGCTGCGCCGAGGAACAGCCCGAAGATGGCCAACTGCAGTGCCAGGAAGGCCGTGGCCTTCCCCGGAGGCAGCAGTACGTACAGGGCAGCGACGTACAGAGTCAGACGGGAGATGACGACCGCTAGCTCGATCCGCTCGAGTTTGGTGGCGTCACGGCGACACAGGTGCCGCAGGCTCGACGCATGCAGGCCGAGCCCTTCCAGCGTGAGTAGGGGGAAGAACAGCCACCCCTGCCGCGCAGCGATCCACCGACCGAGCGGTCCGCGGCCGAGCACCGCATCTGGTGTGAAGGCGACCGCCTTGAGCTGTACGTCGGGGTCCTTGTCCACCTGGTTCGGTGCGGCGTGATGACGTGAGTGTTTGTTGCGCCACCACGTCACACTCATCCCCGCGACCGCACCGGCCAGCACTCGCGCCGTCCAGTCGTTGCGTGCCGCGGAGTCGAAGATCTGCCGGTGCGCGCTGTCATGGCTCAGGAACGCCACCTGGACGAGCACCAGCGCCAGCACTGCGGCCAGCACCAGCTGGAACCACGAATCACCCACTACGACGACGCCGACCGCGACACCGGCCAGCGCAAGGAACACGAGGCCGATGCGCGTGTAGTAGTACCCCTGGCGCCGGCGCATCAGGCCGAGCTCCTGCACAGTCCGGAGCAGGTCGGTGTAGAGACTGGCGTACTGCTGCTGTGGGCGCACACGTTCAGGATCGAGATCAGTCATGACACTCCGTGTGCACTCAGGTGGACCGCCGAGGTCGGCTGGGCAAAGGACTACCCCCGGTACGCCGTGACGAGCGGGCACTGCCAGGGATCCCGGGCCCGCAGCCCGACGTTGTTGAGGAAGTCGACGATCACCTTGTACGACCCCATCAGCGACATCTCGGTGTAGTTCACACCGTGCCGTTCGCAGTACTCGCGGACGATCGGCTGGACCACTTTGAGCGTCGGCCGCGGCATGCTCGGGAACAGGTGGTGCTCGATCTGGTAGTTGAGCCCGCCCATCACGAAGTCGATCATCACACCCCCACGGATGTTGCGCGACATCAGCACCTGGCGACGGAGGAAGTCGATCTTCATCGTCGCCGGCACCAACGGCATCCCGGTGTGGTTCGGTGCGAACGTTCCACCGAGGCAGACGCCGAAGACGGCCAGCTGCAGGCCGAGGAAGGCGAAGGCCTTGCCGGGCGGCAACAGGTAGAACAGCAGCGCGAGGTAGCTGCTGATCCGGATCAGCACGAGTGCGCCCTCGACTCGCTCGGCCTTGTTCGCGCCCCGGCGGAACACGTGCGTCACGCTCGACACGTACAGGCTCAGGCCTTCCAGTGTCAGCAGCGGGAAGAACAGCCAGCCCTGGCGGTCGGTCAGCCACTTCCGGATGCCGGTGCGGCTGAGCGCGTGCTCCGGGGTGAAGGCGACCACGCCGATGTCGATGTCGGGGTCGTGCTGGATCTGGTTCGGAGCCGCGTGATGGCGGCTGTGCTTCGACTTCCACCAGGCGGAGCTGATCCCGATCAGGCCGCCGGCCAGCACCCGAGCGGTCCAGTCGTTCCACTTCGCCGACTTGAAGATCTGCCGGTGCGAGCTGTCGTGGCTGAGGAACGCGACCTGGGTCAGCACGAGCGCGAAGGCGCCGGCCATCAGGAGCTGCAGCCAGGAGTTTCCGAGCAGTCCGACACCGACCCAGACCCCGGCGAACGCGGCGAGCACCAGACCGATACGGGTCCAGTAGTAGCCCGGCCGACGCCGCAGCAGGCCCAGCTCGCGCACCGTGCGCGCGAGATCGGTGTAGAGGTTGGTGAAGCGCTGTTGCGGGTTTCCGTCCGCGACAAGCTGTGACAAGAAGAACACCCCGGTCCGGTCGTACATCATGTCGTACGCCACCAGGTCCAGGGCAGCGCCACAACTGTGGCTGATGCCCCCAACGGAACCACGTTAGGCAACCCTTCGCAAGGTGAGTCTTGCGGGCGCGCCAAGGGGCAACCGTCAGTTCACGCGGCAGCCATCCGGCGGGATCAGGCTGGCGGTATGAAATTGAGTCGCCGCCAACTCTTGGCTGCATCCACCGCCGCCGGTGCCTCCCTGGCTCTGCCAGGTGTCGCTGCTGCGGCCCCCAACGTCGTACGCCGGGACCGGCCCGCACTGCCGTCCGGCATCATGTCGGGCGACGTCAGCTCGAACGCCGCCGTGGTCTGGTCGCGCACCGACCGCAGGGCCCGGATGGTCGTCGACCTGACCAGCCATGGCCGCTTCGACCGGGCAGTCCGGTTGTGCGGCCCGGTCACCGGGCCGGACCAGGACTTCACCGCGCAGGTGCCGCTCAAGGGCCTGCGCCCCGGCCAGCGGTACGACTACCGCATCGCGTTCGAGGACGCGTACGGCCGCCGCGGTGAGTCCCTCGAAGGCTCCTTCAGTACGCCGGGCCGCAACCGCGGACTGTCGTTCGTGTGGACCGGGGACACCGCCGGCCAGGGGTACGGCATCAACCCGGACCTCGGCGGCATGATCGCGTACAAGGCCATGCACGAAACCCGGCCGGACTTTTTCCTGCACTCCGGGGACAACATCTACGCCGACGGCCCGATCGCGGCCTCGGTGCAGATCCCGGACGGCACGGTGTGGAAGAACGTGGTGACCGAGGAGGTCTCCAAGGTCGCCGAGACACTCGCGGAGTACCGCGGCCGCTACAAGTACAACCTGCTCGACCACAACGTCCGCGACCTGTACGCCGACGTACCGATCGTCAGCCAGTGGGACGACCACGAGACGGTCAACAACTGGTATCCCGGCGAGATCCTGGAAGACACGCGTTACACCGAGCGGCGGGTCGACGTCCTGGCGGCCCGAGCTCGGCAGGCGTTCCTCGAGTACCTGCCGATGGTGCACACCGCGGGCCGGAACCGCATCTACCGCAAGGTGAGCTATGGTCCGCTGCTCGATGTCTTCTGCCTCGACATGCGCACCTACCGCGGCGCCAACCCGGCACCGGCGGCAGCCGGCCCGGTGGCCATGCTGGGCACCGAGCAGGCCGAGTGGCTGGTCCGCGAGGTGGCCAAGTCCAAGGCAACCTGGAAGGTGATCGCCAGCGACATGCCACTCGGACTCCTGGTGCCGGACGGCCCGCTGATCGAGGGAGTCGCGAACGGCGTCGCCGGTGCACCTGGTGGCCGGGAGCACGAGATCGCGTGGGTGCTGAGCCAGTTCAAGAAGCGCAAGGTACGCAACACGGTCTGGCTGACCGCAGACGTGCACTACTGCGCCGCACACCACTACGACCCGTCCAGGGCAGCCTTCACCGACTTCGACCCGTTCTGGGAGCTCGTGGCCGGTCCGGTGAACGCAGGCACGTTCGGCCCGAACACGCTGGACCCGACGTTCGGACCGAAGGCGGAGTTCGTCAAGGCCGCCGACTTCCCGAACCAGCCGCCGAGCGGCGGCAACCAGTTCTTCGGCCACGTCGAGATCGATCCGCGCACCGGCGTCTTCACCGCGTCCCTGCGGGACCTGTTCGGCAAGGTCCTCTGGACCAAGGACATCAATCCGGCCCGCTGACAAGGGCCCGTCGTACCCACCTGCCTCCGGCGCCTGCGCGGGATGCCGCCCACCGGGGGCGGTGGGTACGACGCGTTAGACGGTATGGAGTGACCGCACGGTCTGTGGTCCCGGTTTCCTCGGGCGGTGATTGTGAAGCCGGCGTGCGGGATGGCGTCAACGTCGTTCATGCTCGCTGCGCTGCGCGTGCTCCACGTTGACT
>NZ_SMKA01000024.1 GCF_004348455.1 Kribbella albertanoniae | reverse complement strand
GAGTTCGTTGGTGAAGGCGGTGTCGGGCAGGATGCCTACCGCTTCTGCGCGGCGGAGCTGGACGCTGCGCTTGTCGCCGAGGGCCAGCAGGGCGTCGGCGATCTCGTCGATCTTTGCCTTGTGCCGCCGGACCGCCCCCGAGGACGCCTTGATCACGCAGGTCTTCGTGCCGTGCTCGTCGGAGCGGCCTACCCAGACACCGCGCTCGTCGGTCTTCTCAGCAGCCTCGGCCTTCGCCAGGTCGGGGTCGGCGTGCATCTTCGCGGCTTTGATGATCTTGGCCAGCCGGGTCGGTGAGATCGTGTCCAGCAGGTGCGCTACGCGCTTGTCGACGTACAGCGCCGCGGCCAGGGACAGCTTCTCGCAGTCGCGGGCGAGGTTGCGCGCCTTCCAGGCCGTGACCTCTTCGCTCAGCACCCTCGCCCAGACGAACGGGAACCGGTGCCGCAACGCCAGCGCGTTCGCGAGATAGTCCCGCGCCACACCCGGCGACATGCCGACCACCGCGCCGTACTCGGAGACACAGAACTCCAGCACGGGCGGACAGCCGTCACCACCCAGCACCACAGCACGCTCCCGGCCATCGCTCGCACGACGCCCTGGGCGCTCCGGCGCCACGTCAGGATGGAAACGATCGGCGTACACGACAGCATGAACGAGGGAGCGTGCCGCTGACCGGGACTCGGCCGCACGTTCCTCGGCGGCCGACTCCAGCAAGTCGGCCGTCGATAGCGTCAACAACTCTTCCTCGAACATGTGTTCGACTATAGTCACGAAACGATAACGCGGCAAATCCTCCCTTACATGCAAGGGGATCCGCCAGGTCTACCGCCGGAGGCCAGGCGTCGCGCCGGGCCCCAGGATGATCTGGGCGACGAAGCGCTTGGCCTGTGGGGCTGCTGGATCAGGTCGTGGTGATGATGGCGGCGACGAGGGCGGCTCGTTCGGCGAGGCTGGCGGCGACTGTTTGTTCGTGGACGGCGTGCGCGCCCTTGCCTACCGGGCCCAGCCCGTCGAGCGTGGGAATCCCGAGCCAGCCGGTCAGATTGGTATCCGCCGCGCCCGATGCGGCCGCTCCGCCTGCCTCCTGACCGATCGACTCCCCAGCCGCAACCACAGTCGCAAGCAGCTCCTCGGTTGCCACCGAGGGCTGCCAGGCCGGCCGATTCGACATCACCTTCACCTCGACAACGGCCCCGGCCCGCAGTGCCGGCAGTGCGATGACTGCCTCCAACACGGCGCTCTCGGTCTCGGGATCCATGAACCGGAACCCGATATCCGCCCACGCCGACCCGGCAACCACGTGCTTCGCTGAACCGGCCGTGGTGACGATTCTGTTCGCGGTGCTTCCTGTCCCTGCGGATCCGCCGGCATGCCGACATCATGATGACCGGTTCCTGACAGCCCGTCGCTCCTCGCCCAGGGAGCCGTTAGCGTCGGTTCATGACGTTCTGGCGGTCGGCCGATGTCTGGCGGCGAGTGGCACAGAAGCAGTTGCTGCGTAGTCAGGCCGCCGTCGCGTCGCAGAACTGGCGGCTCGCCACAGTCGCCAACCAGCGTGCGCAGATGGCGATCGGGCGTGCTGCCGCGGCGTCGAAGTTGACGTCGAAGGACGAGCAGGTGCTGGCGTCGTTGCACTACGACCTGACCGAGATCTACAGCGTCGGCGGTCACATGTACGCCGCGCTGGCGCAGGCGGAGAAGGCCTGGCAGCTGTACCACCGGCTCGACCCGACCGGTGGTGATCCAACGAAAGTGAACAACACCCTCAAAGCCGAGGACGAGCAGGCCGTTGCGCATGCGGCGGACGCGCTGGTGCGGCTCGCTCGGCTCAGGGCGGTGGGGCTTGTGCAATCGCGGCAGGAGGCCGCTGAGTACGCGCGGTCCGCCGGTCACTACCAGCCGATCGGCGGCCAGCCGCTGAGTCCAGCCGATGTCCAGGAGCAGGCCTGGGTTCGCAAACACGCTGAGCTGGCCGTCACCTGCTACGAACGGCTGACGCGCATCAGCGCCCGGTACGGCGGCTCGGACCTCGCCCGGGTCCGCAGCGGCCGCGACCGAGCCCTCGCCGCGCTACGCGAACTCTGAACGGCCTACTCCCAGAGCCGGTCAGTTCAGGCTCTCCACACGAGCCGGTACGACGTTGTGCACAGGTCAACCACGTACGCTCTCCGAATCTGGTTGATGGCTGCTCAAGGTGAGCTGGCCGGGCGACCTTGAGCACGGTTCGACCGTTGCGACGGGGTATCAGATGGTTGGTGCGTGCTCAAGGTGACGCCCGGCCCGCGATCTCGGGCCCCGAGGGTTGGCCCTGACCCTCCCCAAACCGGTTTGGGGAGGGATGGCACCGTCCGCAAGGTGATGCGGGGAGGGATTGCACCGTCCGCAAGGTGATGTGGGGAGGACACCCCCCGAATCCGTCGCGGATCCTCCCCGAACCGGTTTGGGGCGGATCCCGATTTGGCTGGCTGGGCAGGCAGATTAGGGGTTCTGTACTCTGGTTAAGGGTGCAGAACCCCCAACGCCGGTGGCTAACCAGCGAAATGGCTGGGGTTCTTCGGTCGTGGAGGCAGCGGGGACCGGGGATACGGAGAGGCGGGTTTAACTAGCCGGCCTTGGCGGGCTGCTCCAGCAGATCGTCGGCCGTGCAGGTCTGCCGATCCGGATACGGTGTCGGTCATGGGTACCTGGGACGCAACGGTGTTCGGAAACGACGATGCGGCCGACTGGGCTGACATTCTGGTCAACGCCGACCTGGAGCAGTTGGTCGCTGATGCGCTGGAGCGCGCGACCGGCTCGGCCGGTGCCGAGTACTTGAGGTACTCCAAGGGCGTGCAGGCACTGGCTGCGGCTGAGATCGTTGCGGCCGCGGCCGGCGCCCCAACTGATGCAAATGCCTACAACGAGCGAGCGCTCGAATGGGCGTCCGGCCGCGCCAGGTTGGCCAGTTTGACCCCGGTCGCCATCCGAGCTGTCGACCGGGTGGTCGCGGACGACTCCGAGCTGGCCGAGCTGTGGGCCGAGGGAGACGAGACCGCGTGGCTGAAGACAACCGACGATCTGCGGGAACGCCTACGGAGCAGGGCCGAGGCTGGATAGTGTCATCGGAATTTCATCGATGGTTCCTACGGTGGTCTGTACATCGGACCGAAGGGAACTGGAATGACCATCAAGCGAGTTGCAGCATTGTTCGCCTCGGCGGCGTTGATCGTGGCCGGGGCCTATCTCGTCAAGCCGACGACCACGGTGGACGCAAGCGGGACGTCGGCCGGCCAGGGACACAGCGACGGATTCGAGTGGACCTGATCGCCGGGACACGCCCCCGGCCGGAGCGCTAGGCGTTCCGGACGGGGGCTTCTACCGTTCTGGGCCCGCACCGCCGACTCCGTTGAATAGTTAGAAGACTCGCCAGCGCTGGTTGTGCTGTTGGGCTCCCAGGTTGTCCCACAGTTGGATGGGGGTGCCGTTGGAGCCGATGTAGGACAGGTTCGCGTCGAGAACTCGGCCAGAGGCCTTGTTCTTGATGGTGTAATCGTGGTTCTCGCCGCTCTCGCGGTAGACGTACCAGATCTGGTTGTGGTGACCGGGGCTGTAGCAGTCCCACAGCTGAACCGGTGTGCCGTTGCGGCCTCCCCAGGAGGTGTTGGCGTCGAGGCAGCGACCGTTGGATCTGTTGACGATCTGGAACTCACTGCCGTAGCTGACATACCGCATGATCCACTGCTGGTTGTGCCAGCCGTTGCAGTCCCACAGCTGAACCGGTGTGCCGTTCTGGTTGAGGTAGTTCGCGTTCGCGTCCAGGCAGCGGCCGTTCCAGTTGTTGGTGATCGGAAGCGGGATGCTGTCCCCTGCGTGTGCGAGTGGAGTCGTCGCTCCGATCAGCGCGACAACGCCGAGCACGAGCGCACCCCAAGTCTTCAGGCTCATGGATCCCCCTTGTTTGTATGGCCTCCTGTCACGATGGCAGAGCGGACCCCGCTGCAGATCCGCTGCAGACCGATCAGGCACCTTCAGGCAGCCACGACGGCCCCTAAGCACCCCGCTCGCAGGAGCTTGCGATAGAGACGTTCTCGAAGGTGCTTTCGGTGGATGCGTAGAGGCCGACGCCGCCGGTGCGGACGACGGTGTCGCGAGCTTGCAGAATCTCGACGCCGTTCAGGGTCACGGTGATGCGGTCGCCGTGGATCGCGGCGCGCAGTCGGACGGGGCCGGTCAACGGGTTGCTGATTGAGGCCGAGCCCAACGCGACCGGGCCTGACGCGTGAGCCTCGCGGACAATGTTCGCGTACCGGCTTCCTTCGCTCGTCTTGCCGATGTGGATGCGGTAGCCGTACGCGTCCGTGGAATCTCGTAGCGAGATTCCTGCGTTACCGGCGGATCCGTTGATCGTGACCGTGGTCTCCGCGACGAAGTCGCACGCCTCGGAGAAGCGCGACGGCAGTGTCGAGTCGGCCAGGACGTGCGCCCTGCCACCGGCGGGAGGCGTGAGGCGCAACTTCCCCGAGGCGACGGAGACAGCGCCTGTTATTGCTCGCCAATTGGCCTGATCGATCCCTTCCCTGATCACGATGTTGTCGAAGGTGGCGGCCCGCCGATGGGTGAAGGCGGCGGCACCACCTGTCGGCAGCTGTGAGTCGTCCGCGGAGATCGACGTGTCACCGACTTTGGCGGTCAGATGGCTCCCGATCGCGGAAACGACCAGCTTGTGCGCGGCGTTGGCGCCGGCGGGCAGTGCGGTCTCCGCGAGAACGAAGGTCTCCGCCCTGTAGATCTTCACCAGCTGCAGCGTCGCCCCCGTCGAGGAGTTGAGGATGTTGGCCCGGTAGTAGTTTCGGGAGTCGTGGTAGCGGAACGCGAGACCGGTACGGGCCGTCGTCTGACCGCTGGCACCAGGAACGATGTCCGCGGACATCACCACGTCATCCGGTACATCTTGCAGCGCCGCGAACGACACACTGTCCGCGGTCGAGGTCTGTGCCAACTGCGTGCCCGTGAGCGCCCAGTTGCCCTCCACCGGCGTCCAGCCGTCAAAGGATCCGTTGAAGTCGTAGACGGTCCGGTCCAGGCCGGCATCGGCGAACTGCTCCTCGAGCACGGTTACCGGGGAGAACGACGACTGCACCCACAACGTGATGAGGTCGCCCGTGCGGATGAACGCGGTCGGGGTGCCGTTCACCTTCACCGCTTTGACCTTCGGCGCGTTGATGGTGAGCCTGCCGGTGAACGGGTCCCCCAGCGAGATCTCGGCGGTCGCTCCGCGCAGTTCCACACTGACGTCGGACACCGGCGCGGATGCGTCGATAACGACGGCACGGTGGTCGACCAGCACCGACCCGCGGGTCAACGCGTACCGGTTCAGCCTGCCGCTCGAAGCACGCTCGAGGTAAGCGGTCTCGGCGTTGGTCGTGGCGGCCCCGAACGCCCTCCACGAGGGAGTCGCCTCCCGCGAGAGGTAGAAGCGTCCGGTCGCACCCGGCAGGCCGATCTCCATCGCCGTCGCCACGGAGTGACCCACCCCAGGCATGGCGATACGTTTCGCAGCCACCTTGGGCGCCGCGCCGGCCTTGCCGGGAACCACCACGGTGTCCAGTCCCGTCGACCCCGTGGCGCGCCAGTCGTACGACAGGTAGTCGACGTCCGTGAGTACCTGCTCGCCGACGCGCACAGCGCCGTTCTTCTTGACAGTGGGCGTGACCGCGACGCCGTCCGGGGCCACCGGGACGAGCTGCACGCCGGCACCCGGCGTGGCTCCGGGCACGGTGTCGAAGCCGACCGTGGCGACCTTCGTCTTCGGGTTGACGGTGACTGGATCACCAGGGAAGTGCCAGAGCTGCCGGTAGTCGTGCGCGGCTGTGTCACCCGTCAGGTCGTCGGAGACGACCCAGTAGCCGGGCTTGATGAAGTAGACGGCCCGATCGTGCACGACCGGCTGGTAGCCCTTGGTCGCACCGCGGTAGATGTCGAGGCCCGCGTTCGAGCGCCACAGCGACGTCGTACGGGGGACGCCGGCGGTCTGTGCCTTTCCGTCGACCTCGACGGTGTTGTGCGCCTCGGTGGTACGACGCATCCAGTCGTTCGTCGGGGTCGCGCTGTAGTCCCCCACGCCGGAGTCGACGATCAGTGGACGCCCGTACGCCGCCATCACCAGGCTGAGGTCGTCCGGATGCCGATGCGAGGCCGTGTAGCTGGAATTCTGGTTGTTGATCAGCATGTACCGCGCGTCGGCGTCCCATCCGGAACGCTGTACGGCGAAGCTGATCGGGAACACCGTGGACGGCAGCGTCGGCGTGGTTCCCTCGGTTCGGCCGGACGCGACCCAGGTGAAATCGGGCCAGGAGTTGCGTACGCCGCTCCTGCGGATGGCCGACGTACCCGCGTAGTTGTTCGGGGTGTCGCCGATCGCCGCGGGTTCGAGATTCGGCTGCCGGGTCGCGAACAGCGAATCCGCGATCCAGTCCACCGCCTGGACGATCGACTCAGGAACGGTTCGCCCGTTGGCCTCCGCAACCGCTATGACGGAGTTGAGCACATCCGCGACGTAGGCCTGATAGTTGAACGCCGGCTCGCGGTACACGCCGTCGCCCTTCAAATGCGCGCGCAGGAACCGCTCTGCCGAGCGGATCGCGAACCCCTCCCAGCCACGCGAGGCCGAGAACTCGGGCAGAAACACGGCGGCCGCGTGGACGGAGCGGGCCATCGACACGTACCAGTTGTTCCCGACGTGGATCTGCATCACGCCGACGAGGAAGTCCGTCGTGGCGTGCACGCCGGACAGGTACGCAACGAGGTCGTTCGCCTTGATGCCCGGATCGGTCCGGAACATGGAGAACGCGCTGACCAGCTGGGCGAGCCGCTTGGCGGCCGACAGGTTGCGGCCCTGCGGCCAGCTCTGTACGTCGGCAAAGAAGTCGAGCGAGATGTCCATCCACGCGCGCGCATACGCCGCACGTTTCACCGGGTCGCTCTCGGACACGTAGGCGAAGGTCAGTTTGGGCATGAACGTGAGGTCGGTCATCAGAACCTGCGCGCCGCCCGGGGTGGTCTGAGTCCCACCCCAGGCGTCGTCCCAGTCGACGTCGATCCGCTGCTCGGCGCTGTTGTAGAAGTTGCGGGTCTCGGCGCCGAACCGGAAGATCCCCGCCGCGAGGTCGTCGGGTCCCGAGTCGCCACCGCCCAGGCCGTCGGTCGGAGCGGGGTAGTGAACGTTGGAGCGGCCCGCGTAGAACGCCTTGAGTTCCTCGGCCGCGCCCGCTTCGTTGCCAGCAGCAAGCTTTGCCGCCACCGCGGCGAGTTCAGGCCGCGTCAGGTCGAGCAGTTCGCCGAGATCCGACATACCGGCCGCTACCGCCCGGCCCGGCGACAGGACCGTCGCCACCAGAGCCAGCACGAGCATCGCGGCGGCACCCGTACGGGCCCGGCGACGCCTGTGCCAGGGAAAACAACTTCGCCTCACCATGGTCTTCTCCCTTACCCGTAAGAGTGTTGGCTGAGTCCGGACGGCTCAGGCGGTCAGCCGCGGTTGTAGGGCTGTACAGCTTCCTTGCTGTCGCCGATCCGCAGGTTCCGGTAGTCGGAACGGAAGGTCGCGCCCGGCTGGTAGTCCTTGTACATGCCGAACTTGATCTTGAAGAGGTTCTTGAAGGAGTCGTCCTTGCAGCTGTCACGCTTCCCGTAGCCGAAGTACTCTTCCTGGTCCAAGACGGGGTTCTCGACGGTGGTCGCCCCCACTCTCTTGTGGAAAACCGTGATCCGCCCCTTCGCCGCACCCTCGTGGTAGGGCGCCACGTGATACCTGATGACAAAGGAATGCCATTCGTCGACCGTCCCGACGCTCCTGGTCGCCATCGCCTTGTTGTACTCCGTCTCCATGCCCGGCTGATCGCCTCGGCGGACGAACTGCAGATTGTGGCCGTTGCCGGCGCCTGACTGGATGCGTACGCCGCCGATCGGGTTCGCCTCGCATTGCCACAGCTGCATCACGTAAGCACCGCTGCCCGTCACGTCATCGGTGGCCGAAGGAATGCGAATGTCGAACCCGACCCACACGTCGGTGTGGAACGGCAGGTTCCAGCCCGTCGCCAGCTCCGAGCGGTCCCGGAGGGTGCCCGGTTCCACGAAGTCCTTGTTCGTGCGGAACGTCAACGCCCGCGGGTCCGACCCGGTGATCTGGGGCGGCTGCGCCGCTCCCTGACACCTGCCTTGAAGAAAGTCGTCGCCATCCCGGTAGTTGCCGCCGTCGCCGATCCCCGGACCGCACGCACCGGGGTTCTCGATCGTCCAGCTCCCACCTGCGATACCCACCGAGTAGCTGGGAACCGCCGTGGTTGCCGCGTCGACGGGTCGTGTGGTCGTCACTGCGGCGATCCCCAGCGAGGCGCTCAGGGCTACCGCCACGGCGAGAATCGTCGTTTTTCGAGCAAATCGGCCGGGGGCCGAGATCGAGAACCTCGTGAACATGGTGGTTTCCTCTCAGGTCGGGATGTGTTCCAGGGCTGCGGTTGACGGGATCTCGGGGGCGGGTAGGTCTTGCCTTCGCAGGGTTTCCGCGAAGGCTTTGAGGCCCGGGGTCTGATAGACGGCGGCGGCTTCGTCGGCGAGCCAGAGCGCGGTTCGGTCGAGGTCCGCGGGCTGCCGGGGCCAGATCCATCGACGGTCGTCGTCAGCGTTGCCGGCCCAGAAGTGGAACGCGTCGCGGAGACTGCCGAAGCCGGGTTCGGCGGGTGCGTTCCAGAGGTCGCGGCCTTCAGCAGCTGCGACTCGGCAGCAGACAGCGAAGGCTCGTAGACAGTAGATGGTGTAGAGCAACGAGTCGGGACGAGCCAGTTCTTTCGGGAGCGCGCCGCCGGGAGCAATGTGCCGCAGCCGGATGTCGAACCGGTCGAGAATCTTGGAGAGCGCGGGCCGGTCGTCCACGAACTGCAGATAGCGCAGTACCTGCGCGTCCCACCACACTCCGTGGTTGTTGGTCATCGATTCTTCCTGCCGGCCGAGTTCGCTCGACCTCATCCAGTGGGTCAACTCGGCGAACCAGTCCTGCAGCAGCGGGAGGCCTTCGGTGAATCGTCCGGCCTTCACCAGCAGGTCGACGTGATCCAGGAGGTCGGTCAGGAGCGTCGCCTCGATCTGCCCGATCGCCGCACCGTCGTGCTGACCGGGCAGCGCGGCAGCGTGCGCGAAGTTGGGGCGCATCGCGGTCGCCGGGTCCAGGAACCACCGTTCGAGACGTTCGACCGCGGCGTCGGCGTACCGTGCCTCGCCGGTTCGCAGGTGTGCTTGCACCAGGGTGTTGACGGCCGCGACTGTCTGCCGGAACCGCCGTTTGTCGTAGCGATCGCGCCACGCGTCCGGGTTCCGCTGGCCGTCGACCCTGATGTACGGCAGACCGTCGGCTGTCTCCGGATTCGGCCAGGAGTAGTTGCCGACCGAGTAGTAGTCGTGGGCATCTCCGGCCCAGTCCGACGGCTCCCGGTCGAGGATGGAATACGGCCGGCCGGCCAGGAACTCGTCGGCTCGGGTTATCAGCTGACGGCTCATTTGGGTCCCGCCTGCGAGAAGGCCTGTTCATACTCGGCCCGGATCTTGTCGCCGCCGCCGTTCCGCCACTTGGTCACGGCCGCCTTCCAGCTCGACACGGGTGCGCGGCCGGCCAGGATGCCGTTCCGTGCATCGGTCAGGCCCTTGCCCAATTGCAGGCCTTTGGCCGCCTCGGTCTCGGAGTACAGGCCCTGGGTCGGATCAGGGGCGAGAATCGGCAAAGCGGCTTCCTGGTAGTCGAAACGGGCCTGGGCGACATCGCGCCGGCCCGGGTCGTAGATGGCCTGGGTCGGTCCGCTGACGTACCCGAACGGCACCAGCCGCAGATTCTGGCCACGCGAGTTCAAGATGGGGTCCTTGCCCTCGAGCTTGAACGTCTGCCCCTCGATCCCGAAGTTGCGCAGCAGGTACTCGGACGATCCGAACGGTGCGGCGAGCCAGTCGAGTACCCGGAGCACCTCGCGGACCCGGTCCGGTTCGGCCTTGGTCACCGCGGTGAAGGCCTGAGCCGCACTCCCCCGAGGATGGACAGGCTTGCTCGCCGCGTCGTAGCCGAACATCGGAAGAGATCCAAGCTTGAAGCCCGGCACCTCGGCTCCCCACATCTCGTACTTGCTCCAGCCGGCGTACCCGCCGAAGACGATCGGCGTGGTCCCGTTGGTGAACCAGTCGTTGCGCTGGTTGTTGGACGCCACCAGGCCGTCCGGATGGAAGACGCCGGCGGCGGCGAGCTCGTGGGTGTCGGCCAGCGCCTTCTCGTACTCCTCGAGCTCGATGTTGGAGGTGAACTTCCCGCCGTCCTCGATCCAGGTGGCGGCGATGCCCAGGGAACCGGCGATCATGGTCAGGGTGTTCCCCGGATCGCCGCAGGCCCAGCGGGACTTGCGCTCGTTGGTCAGCCCCTTCAGCAGTGCCTTGAACTCTCCGATGTTCTTGGGCTGCGCGGGCAGTCCGGTACCGGCGACGAGGTCGGCGCGGATCCAGGCGACCGCCGGGATCGGTACCCGGGCGATCGGCACTCCCCACAGGGCGTTGCCGTACACGGTCCTGCGCCACGAATCGGTGGACAGACCCGCCAGGTTCGGATAGTCCTTGACGGCATCGCCCGACAAGTACTCACTCAGGTCGGTGAACTTTGCCTTCAGCAACGCGGGCAACTGCTGCACCGAGCCGTAGATCGACACCACGTCGGGCAGATCTCCACCGGCCACGGTCGTCGCGAACCGTTGGGCGTAGTCAGCCGCCGGCGCATACGTGATGTCGAGCTTTCCACCAAGTCGCGTGTCGACCTCCTGCCACAGCGGATTGTCGGACTTGCCGGGTGCCACCGGGTCGAAGGTGTAGGTGAGGGCGGAGATCTGGCCACCCGACAGCGGGGGCTTACCGACCGCCGCGACCGGGTTCGGCGGGTACTCGAAGTACCCGTTCATGCCGAGCGGGCTCGCGCTCTTCAGTGCGGGTACGGCGTTCCCGGCCTGGGCGAACGTCGGGAGAACGTCCGCTCCGATCCGGCCGGAGGTTCCCGTCGTCGTCTTGGCGGAGCAGCCGAGAGCTGATCCGGTGACGCCTGCGACGGCTGCCGCGGACAGCCCTTTGAGCAACGTACGGCGCGAAAGCGAATCCATGGTTACGGTCCCTCCTCATGGCGGGCGTCCGGTCGATCAGCCTTTGACGGCGCCGATCAGAAGTCCCTTGCTGAAGTGCTTCTGGATGAACGGGTAGATGATCAAGATCGGGATGACGGACATGACGAGAATCGCCATCTGGATCGATGCCTGGGGTGGCAGCGACTCGGTCGACGCCGACAGTTCGTCGGTGCCGAGCGGCGTCTGGTTCACGACGAACGTCCGCAGGACCAGCTGCAGCGGCCACTTCTCCGGCGACGGCAGGTAGAGCAGGGCAGAGAAGAACGCATTCCAGTAGGCGACCGCGTAGAACAGGCCGACCACCGCGACGACGGCCTTCGAGAGCGGCAGGACGATGAGGGTGAGGATCCGGAGTTCGCCGGCCCCGTCGAGCTTCGCCGACTCGGTCAGCTCACTGGGCAGCTCGAGGAAGAAGGACCGCATCACGATCACGTTGAAGGCGTTGACCACCACCGGCAGGATCAACGCCGCCAGGTTGTCGATCAGCCCGAGCTGCTTGACTGTCAGGTACATCGGGATCATGCCCGGATTGAACAAGAGGGTGAACAGCGTCATCAGCAGGATCGGCTTGTGCAACAGCGATCCCGGCCGCGACAGGGCGTACGCGAGCATGATGGTGCAGGCCAGCGACAGGACCGTGCCCACAACGGTGACCACGACCGACACGGTGAGGGCCCGCGTCACCACTCCTCCGGACAGAACGGCCCGGTACGCCGCGAGCGACGGATCGCTGGTGAAGAGGACGAGTCCACCGCGCGCGCTGATGTCGCGTTGCGGCGCCAGACTCGTCATCACGACAGCGACGAACGGGACGATCACCGCGAGGCAGGCAACGGTCAGCAGCACACCGCGCGCCCCGGTCACCCAGCGCGGTTGCCGGCCCATCCAGGCAGGCCGCTCGTCCGACGCCGGTTGACGGTCGCGCCGAGCCCGGCGTTCAGCGGTGGTCTCCAGTAGTCCGGTCATTTCGAGTACACCCCCCGCTCCCCCATGACGTGGGCGAGCCGGTTCGCCCCGAGGACGAGAACCACGCCGACGAAGCCCTTCACCAGGCCGACCGCGGCCGAGACACCCCAGTTCCCGCCGATGATCCCGTTGTTGTAGACGTAGGTGTCGAGCACTTCGGAAGCCTGCGCGCCGACCGGACCCTGCTGCAGGAGGATCTGCTCGAAACCGACCGTGAGCGAATCACCCAGCCGCAGGATCAGCAGCAGCACGATCACCGGCCGGATCGCGGGCAGCGTGACGTGCCACAGCTGCCGAAGCGGGCTGGCCCGGTCGATCGCCGCTGCCTCGTACAGGTTCAGGTCGACCTTGGAGAGCGCGGCCAGGAAGATGATGGTCGACCATCCGGTGTCCTTCCAGATCACCTGCGACGTGACCAGCAGTTTGAACAGCTCCGGTACGCCGATGATCTGGAAGGTTCCCAGGTCCGCGGAACGCAGCCACTCGTTCAGCATTCCGCCGTTGCCGAACATCTGCTGGAACAACGCCACGACGATGACCCAGGACAGGAAATGCGGCAGGTAGAGGATCGACTGCGTCAGCCGCTTGGCTCGTTCGTTCAGCATCGAGTTGAGGACCAGGGCCAGCGCGATCGGCAGCGGGAACACGAACAGCACCTGGACCATCGTGATGATCAGGGTGTTGACGAGCGCGTTCAGGAACTCCGGGTCACCGTTGAAGATGACCGAGAAGTTGCTCAGGCCAACGAAATCCGATCCGCTGATGCCGAGGAACGGCTGGTAGTCCTGGAAGGCGATCACGTTGCCCAGCAGTGGCAGGTAGTGGAACAGCACCAGGACGATCACGCCCGGTACGGCGAGCACGAGCAGCACCCGGTCCCGGTGCCATCGGGTCGCGAGCTGCCCGCGTCGCGACGACATCAGAGGATCCTGCTGCCGACCGCCGCGATGGCGGCCTCGACCATCCCCCGCACGCGCTCCTGCGCGCCGTCCCGCGCCTGCCGCGCGACTTCGGCTGCGGCCGGCCGGTCGTCGACGATCTTCTGCAGGAGTTGCCCGGCCTCCGCTTCGGCCCCAGGTCCCAGCTCGACGAACGGCAGGCCGAGATCGTTGTACATCTCACCCTTGATCGTGTCGGTCGGCTGGCGCAGGTAGACCGCCGGAACACCTTCGGCCAACGCGATCAGCGGTGAGTGGCACTCCATGCTCACGACCGCGCCGGCCCGCCGGTACACCGCGGCCGCCTCGGTCAGGTCCCAGAACCGCGGCAGGATGTGAACCAGGCCGGCCACATCGGCAGGGAAGGTCCCCGCGAACTCGGCCTCGGCGACTTCCATCGCGTAGCTCATCTCCGGTACGACGAGCGCCGGCTGGCCAGTGGCTCGCACCCAGCCGATCACGGTCTGCCGCAGAACGTCCAGGTCGGACTTCAGATAGCCCGCGTTGTAGGCCGACCGGCGAACCTCCTCGGCCCCGGGCGCGTAGTTCCGGATCTGGTGGTACGGCGTGAAACGCAGCCGCGGTACGACGCAGAGGAACTGTCCGGGCGTCAACCCGTACTCCGCGAGTACGGCCTCGCCGTCGCCGTCGTCGACCACGTCGAACATCACGGTGGCGTCCGGACCGAACGCGATCGTGGGCGCCCCGAGGTTCTGTCCGGCCAGGAACCGCTCGGTCAACGAGTCCCGGCAGTAGACGAACGCCGCCGTGTCGAGCACCTCGCGCTCGAGCTCGCTGAGCAGGTCACCGTCGATCGCGCTGATCATGCTCGCCGCGCGGGCCAGCGTCGAGCCGTAGGGCCGGAGCGGATCGACCGTCACCCCGAAGATGCCATGCGGCTTCCCGGTCCGCCGATGCCATTCGGCGACCTCCACCTGGGCAACGAGCGATGGCCCCGACCCGTGGACCAGAAGGTCGCCTTCGGCAAACAACCGTTCCAGGGCCGGGCTGAGCGGCTCGCCGGGCACAACGCGGTCCTCGACGATCTCGACGTCCGGAAAGTAGCGGCCGAGCATCCGCCGTACACCCTCGTCGATGCTACGAGCCCACAGCGTGAGTTTCGCCTCCGGTGCGTAGCGCTGAAAGGCCCGGAGCGCGCCAGGCGTATGGGCGACGTCGCCGATGTTGACGGTCTGCCAACCGGAGGCGAGAACGACGTGAACCATGAGGAATTCCCTGTCCAGCCCAGCTCGAGCAACGCTGGGCTTGCGGTCGATTCGGAGCAACGACGAGCATCATGCCGATGATTCACCGGTTAATCAAGACCTCAGAAGTCCGCGAGCGTGGGCTCGCGGCAGATCGGCGCTCAGCCGGCGTACGGTGCTGTCGATCCTCGATCGATCAGTTTCGGCGCCGGCCGCGTCACCTGAGCCGACTGGACGCGGCGGCCGTCGATCATCCGGCGCAGCGTCGTATAGGCGCGCGTTCCGGCTTGCTGCACAGGCATCCGGACCGTGCTCGGTGCCGGCCGCATGGCGTCGGCGATGGGCAGATCCTGGTACACGACGATCGACAGATCGGCGGGAATCCGCAAGCCGAGGTCCAGCACGGCCGCGATCGCTCCCGGTGCCGCGATGATGTTGTCGATGATCAGCGCGGACGGCGGCCGGGCCGAACCCAGGAGCTCGCGCGTCGCGGCCGCCAGGTCCGGCGGCTCGTAGCCGACCTGCTTGATCAGCGACCGGTCGTAGCGCACCCCCGCTGCCCGCAACGCCGAGCGGTAGCCGTCGACCCGGGCGCAACTGGCGATCGGGAGGACGGGGCCGCCGACCAGTGCGATGCGGCGGTGCCCGAGCCCCAGCAGGTGCGTCGTGGCCAGACCGATCCCGGCCGCGTCGTCGATCCACACCGACACGGAGTCGTCCGGTCGCGGGTTCTGCAGGATGACGTACGGGATCGACCGCTTGGTGAGTTCCTCTGCGGTCTCGTTCCCCCACTCGGTGGACCGCAACAACACCCCGTCGACCATGCCCGTGCCGACGATCCGGCTCATCAGGTGGCTGCCGGGCCTGATCCACAGTGCGTCGGCCAGCAACAGCACGTCACCGTGTTCCTCGGCGGCCGCATGCATGCCACGAATCGCCAGCTCGAAGACCGGGTTCGCGATCTTCGGCACCACCGCCGCGATCACTCCCGATCGGGACAGACTCAGCGACTTCGCGGCGTGGTTGACGCGATAACCCGTGTCCTGGATCGCCTGCTCGACGCGCAGCCGGGTCGCCTCGCTCATCCGGACGTTGCCGCGCGCCCCGGAGACCACCGCGGAAACCACAGCCGTGGATACCCCGGCCCGCTGCGCAACGTCCTTGATCGTGGTCACGCCGCCAGCCTAACGAAGTCCGACCCAGCCGGCCCCGACCGCGAGGTTTCGTCGCGGGCTTATGAAGTGCCGACGCGGTGGTGGTCGAGGGTTTGGTGTTGTTCGTCGCCGGCTGGTCCTGCTGGGCTGAGGTGGACGGTGGCTGCGACGAGGCGTGGTACGTCATGCAGGAGCGCATGCTCGGCGTCGACTGCGATGCCGTGGGCTGTCACGATGTCGAGGGCCGGGTCGACGGTGACACTGGTTTCGGCGCGGAGGCGGTGGCCGGTCCAGCGCAGTTGCAGGCTGGTGATGTCTTGTACGCCGGTTGTGCCGCGCAATGAGCGTTCGGCCGCGTCGACGAGTTCGGGTTCGACCGCGTCCATCAGGCGGCGGTAGATATCGGTGGCGGCACCCTTCAGCACGACGAGGATCGCGACGGTGATCGCGAGGCCGATGATCGGGTCGGCCAGTGGGAACCCGGCCAGTACGCCGAGTGCGGCGACGACGACGGCCAGGGAGGTGAACCCGTCGGTGCGGGCGTGCAGGCCGTCGGCGACCAGCGCGGCGGAACCGATCTTGCGGCCGACCCGGATCCGGTACACGGCCACCAACTCATTGCCTGCAAAGCCGATCAGGCCGGCCGCGAGGACGACGTACGGCTTGGAAACCGGTTGTGGATCGATCAGGCGGTGGATGGATTCGTAGCCTGCGACGACCGCCGACAGAGCGATCATCGCGACGATGAAGACACCGGCGAGGTCCTCGGCGCGGCCGAAGCCGTAGGTGTAGCGGCGGGTCGCCGCGCGGCGACTGAGGACGAAGGCGACCCACAGCGGTACGGCGGTGAGTGCGTCGGAGAAGTTGTGGATGGTGTCGGCGAGGAGTGCGGCCGAGTCGGTCAGCAGTACGACGACCAGCTGGGCGACCGCGGTGAGGCCGAGACCGATCAGGCTGATCTTCAGCGCGCGGATGCCCTCGGTGCTCGCTTCCAGCGCGGAGTCGATCGAATCGGCCGCGTCATGGCTGTGCGGCCGGAAGATCGACAGCAGGAAGCCTTTGATCCCACCCGCGTGGTCGTGACCGTGCCCATGTCCGTGACCGTGGCCATGGCCGTGGGTTGGCTCGGATGAGGGGACGGGCGGGTTATCGTCGGTGCCCTGATCGGAAGGGGAAGGCGTCATGGGTTCCTCGCGCTCGTCGCGTTGCGTTGCCGCACAGCTGCATTCGACGTTACCATGTCATATGCGCAGATGCGCATGGATGCAGTCATGAAGTCGGACGAAGAACTCGCGGCGCCCAGCGACGACCAGGTGACGGTGGCCGTGGAGACGTTCCGACTGCTCGCGGACGGAACGCGCCTGCGGCTACTGTGGGCGTTGGCCGACGGTGCGGAGATGGATGTGAGCACCTTGGCCGAGCGAGTCGGGATGGCACAGCCGGCGACATCGCAGCACCTTGCGCGACTGCGCCTGTCAGGTGCGGTCGAGGTACGCCGAGATGGCCGTCGATCCCTGTACTCGATCCGTGGCGTGCACCTGCGCCGCGTCATCGCCGAAGCGCTGTTCCACGCCGATCACACCGTCACCGGCGAGCCACCCCACAACTGACGCCGGCCGGACGGTTCCTTCAGTCCCGAGAGGTGCGGCGATCGCTGGGGACGTGGGATACCTGTCGGCACGGCGGCTCTCCTTCAGTGGCAGTGGGCAAGCAACCGGCACACACGCCGGCAAGTTCCAGCGTGTGCTCGACGCCGGTGAACCCCGAGTCCGCGGCCAGCCGCTCCGCCCAGCGCTCGACGTCCTCGGAGTCGACCGGAACACTGAGACCACAGCAGCGGCAGATCAGGTAATGGTGATGCCCGGCCGCCGGGCGCGGCCGGTAGTACCGCCCACCGGCCTCGTCCCGTACGACGTCAACCAACTCGGCCCGCTCGAGGCCGTGCAGCGCGCGATACACCGTCGTCAGGCCGATCGGCACACCGGCAGAACCCAGCAGGGCATGCAGTTCCCGCGCCGACACGAAGTCCCGGCAGTCCGCCAGCGCCTCGAGAATCGCGGCCCGCTGCCGCGTTCGCCGCGGGCCGATCTCAGCAGCACGGAACCGGCCGGCACCATCCGTCCCCGCGTCGCTCACCACATCTCCCGGTCGGCTCACGTTTCCACCCAGGCTAAATGAACATGGTTTCCATGTCTATCTTGCCTCGCCGCAATGGGGCAGTTGAGGGGTGCTCAAGGTGCACTGCGTGGGGCGGGGGCCACAGGCAACGTGGAGCCCCGTCAGTTGCAGCAGCCTGCGGTGGCGGAGGAGGGCTCGGCGTCGATCACGGTGAGCAGGCCGCCGGCGATGCCGGTGGCGAGACCACGTCCGGCCGGCGCGAGGTTCGACGAGCACACGCCGGTCTCCGGCAGGTCGAGCTGTACGTCGCGGGCCGCGTCCCAGTCACCTGCCAGGCCGGCGACCACGGAACGGGCCTGCTCGAAACCGGTGGCCAGCAGGAAGGTCGGCGCGCGGCCGTAGGACTTCGCGCCCACGGCGTAGTAGCCCGGCTCGGGGTGCGCGAGCTCGTCGACGCCGTGCGGCGGGACTGTGCCACAGGAGTGCTGGTTGGGGTCGATCAGCGGGGCCAGCGCGCGCGTCGAGCCGAGGATCGGGTCGAGGTCGAGGCGCAGTTCGCCGACCATGTTGTGGTCGGGGCGGAACCCGGTCGAGTTCACGACCGTGTCGGCGACGACGCGCCGTTCACCGGAAGCCAGTTCGATGCGGCCGTCGCTGGTTTGGTCGACTGCTTCGATCCGGAAGCTACTGACGAGCTCGACCCGGCCGGTCCGGACGAGGTTCTGCAGGCGGGACCCGAGTGCGCCACGAGCGGGCAGTTCGTCGGCATCGCCGCCGCCGTAGGTGCGGGCCTGATCAGCGCCGCGCACCACCCAGACGACCTCGGTGCCCGGAACCTGCTCGGCCAGATCACCGAGGTCCAGCAACGTGGTTGCGGCCGAGTGGCCGGCGCCGACGACCGCCGTACGGCGTCCTGCGAAGCGGTCACGATCGCGGCCCAGAACGTCGGGCAGCGCCCGGGAGATGTTGGCTGCCGCGACCGCCTCACCGCGGGCCGAGATGCCGGAGCCGCCGAGTACGTTCGGGCGCCGCCAGGTGCCGGCCGCGTCGATCACGGCCGAGGCGAGCAACTCGGATCCGTCGGACAGGCGGACGAGGAAGGGCGCGTCTTCGCGACCGGCGGTGCGGATCCGGTCGAACCCGACTCGGGTCACTGCCTCCACAGGCGAGTTGTAGCGGATCTTGTCGCTCAGCTGCGGGGTCTTGGCCAGGGGCGCGAGGTAGGCGTCGATCAGGTCGCCGCCGGTGGGCAGGATGTCGGGGTCTGGCGAAGTCCAGCCGCCAGCCTGCTCCAGCAGTCTGCGCGCAGCGGTGTCGATGTCGTAGCGCCACGGGCTGAACAGCTTCACGTGGCGCCATTCGTCGATCGCGGCGGCGACGCTCGGACCGGACTCGAGGACGACGAAGTCGAGGCCGCGTTCGGCCAGGTGGGCGGCAGCGGCCAGGCCGATCGGGCCCGCACCGATGACCACGACCGGCAGGTCGGAAGCTGTGACGCTCATGATGTCTCTCCAAGCTGTACGGCACTAAGTTGATGTTCATCTAAACAGCGATCCCCACCTTGCATCTTGCTTAGACAGAAGTCAAGATAGACATATGTCGAAACAAGACGTCTCCATCAGCCGCAGCGGTGGCTGCTGCACGCCGATCTCGGTCGCGGCCCTCGACGAGGCCACGGCGTCCGAGGGCGCGGCGGTCTTCAAGGCATTGTCGGACCCGATCCGGCTGCGCCTGATGTCGATCATCGCCTCGGCCGGTGCGGAGGTCTGCGTCTGCGACATCACCCCACACTTCACCGTGTCGGGCCCCACGATCTCCCACCACCTACGCGTGCTCCGCGAGGCCGGACTGGTCGACTGCGAGCGCCGCGGCACCTGGGTCTACTACTGGCCGCTGCCGGACCGGCAGCAGTGGATCTCCACCCTGCTGTCCGTGCCTGAGCCGGCTAGCGCGTGACCGACACCGCCGTACCGACCACACCAGCGGTTGTTGCGAAGCTGTCGTTTCTTGACCGGTACCTCGCGGTCTGGATCATCGCCGCCATGGCGCTCGGGCTGCTCCTCGGCCGGATCATCCCTGGCCTGGACGACGCGCTCGACGCGGTCAAGGTCGGCTCAGTGAGTCTGCCGATCGCGATCGGACTGCTGCTGATGATGTACCCGGTGCTGGCGAAGGTCCGCTACACCGAAACCAGTCGTGTCACCGGCGACCGGAAACTCCTGATCGCATCGTTGGTGCTGAACTGGGTGCTCGGCCCGGCGTTGATGTTCGCGCTCGCGTGGCTGTTGCTGCCTGATCTTCCGGAGTACCGCACCGGCCTGATCATCGTGGGGCTGGCGAGATGCATTGCCATGGTGCTGATCTGGAACGACCTGTCCTGTGGTGACCGCGAAGCGGCCGCCGTACTGGTCGCGATCAACTCGGTCTTCCAGATCATCGCCTTCGCCGGACTCGGCTGGTTCTACCTGCAGACCCTGCCCGGCTGGCTGGGACTGGAGACCACCAGCGCGGAGTTCTCGATCGGCGCCATCGCCTTGAGCGTCCTGGTGTTCCTCGGAATTCCGCTGCTGGCCGGCTACCTGACCCGGACGATCGGCGAGAAGACACGCGGCCGCGACTGGTACGAATCACGGTTCCTGCCCAAGATCGGGCCGGTCGCCTTGTACGGGCTGCTGTTCACGATCGTGATGTTGTTCGCACTGCAAGGCGATGCGATCACCAGCGCGCCACTCGACGTCGTACGGATCGCGTTGCCGCTGCTGGCGTACTTCGTGATCATGTTCGGCGGATCCTTTGCCCTCGGCCACCAACTCGGCCTCGGCTACGCGAAGACCGCGACCCTCGCGTTCACTGCCGCGGGCAACAACTTCGAGCTCGCTATTGCCGTTGCCATCGGCACCTTTGGCGTCACGTCCGGCCAAGCCCTCGCAGGCGTCGTCGGTCCGCTGATCGAGGTTCCCGTCCTGGTCGCGCTGGTCTACGTGTCACTGTGGGCCAGGCGCCGCTTCTATCCCGACACCGTCAGCTGAGCCACCAAGGAGTACTCGTCATGTCCGAGACCACACCCGAGGTCTTGTTCGTCTGCATCCACAATGCCGGCCGTTCTCAGATGGCCGCAGCACTCCTCGACCACCACGCCGCCGGGCGCGTCGTCGTACGGTCGGCCGGCTCCCAGCCCGCCGACCAGCTCAACCCGGCGGTCGTCGAAGCTATGGCAGAGCTGGGCCTCGACATCTCCAAGGAGTTCCCCAAGCCACTGACCGATGACGCGGTCAAAGCCTCCGACGTCGTCATCACCATGGGCTGCGGTGACGAATGCCCCTACTTCCCCGGCAAGCGCTACCTCGACTGGAAACTCGAAGACCCCGCCGGCCAGGGCATCGACGCCGTCCGTCCCATTCGGGACGACATCGACACCCGGGTCCAAGCACTCCTCGCCGAACTCCTTACACCAACCGAGGCCAACTGACGGGCGGTTGCACTGGGCAACCGTTAGAAGTTCGGTTGCGCCCAGCCGAGGTAGCTGGAGAAGTACGGCAGCCTCGCCTTGCCGATCCTGCCGTTGACACTCGTGGCCCAGAAGTTGCCGTCACCAGTGGCAATTCCGACGTGTCCGTAGGCGCTGATGTTCCAGAACACGAGCGCACCCTTCGGCGGGTTCAGGTCACCCCGGTGCGCTGCGCCCCGCCGTACGGCGTCGTTCCAGTTGGCGATCGCCGACGCATAGATGCCGGTTCTGCCGTACGCGTTCTCGACGGCCTTCTCGCAGTATCCCTGGTACGACGTGGAGCCGTTGCGGGCCCTGAACCAGGCGATCGCATCGTCGGCCCGCGACTGGGGACCGAACGAGGTACTGGTGATCGGAGCCGGCGCGGGGGTTGCCGTGGCGGTGGCGGGAACAGTGCTGACCAGCCCGCCGAGGACGGCGGCGGTCGCGGTCAGGCGTGCGAGAGACCGGACAAAGGAAGACCTCATGATGGTTGCCTTTCACTCTCAACTGCGATGATGGCGGCTTGTTGCAAGGCAATCAGAGCGTGACCGCGTTGTCGCAGTGGGCAACGTCAGATATTCACGAGTTCTTGATACTTCATGTAGGCAAATTACCTAGGCGGCTCAGGTCGTGGCCTTGACCGCCAAGATGTCCACGCTGATGTTGCGAACTCCGGACCGGGTCTGGTTCTCGACGTTGCCACGAACGCTGTCTGCGAAGGCCGCGGCCGCATCGCGGTCGTCGAAGACGATGAACGTGTGCGAACGCGCCGGGTCCTCGTAGTCGCTCCAATAGCCCTTCACCATGCCGGGCAGCTGGCTGACGCCCGCAACAATCCCCTCCAACGCGGACTGCTGCGCCTCACGCTGCGCCGAGTCCATCTCCCATACACCGACGACCGCGTACATAGCTGCTCCCTCACCCCGTGCCGAGATTCCCCTGTCAGCTCAGTGTGGAGGACAGTGTCGCAGCTGTCAGCTCTTGCCTCGGGCAAGCACACCGGCCGTGACCTGTGGGCTCATGCTGTGATCCGACAGCTACTCACAGTGTGCCTTTGGCAACGATCTTGATGTCGTAAATCGGCGGTGCCGATCTCGGCCACATCGACGCCTTCCGCTGGTTGGGGGGCGTGCTCAAACTCGGAGCACCCCAAGCGCCTGTCCGGCGCGTCCCAGGTCGGCTGATCGTCGACCCCGCCAAAGGAGCAGTTGTGAATCGTCCCCGAACCAGGTTGGCCGCCACCGGCGGTCTCCTCGCTGCTGTGCTGGTGGTGTCGCCCGCCTTCGCTGGTGGCGCCGACCAGGCACCCCCTGGCGCCGTTGCCCACGAGTCGAAGTCCTTGGCTGCCAACGAGCAGACGAACGCCCCGGCGAGCGCTTCCGCGCTGGGCCTGGCATCGGGCGAGAAGCTGACCGTCAAAGCGGTCATCGAGGATGCCAGTGGCGCCAGGCACGTGCGTTACGAGCGCACGCTCGACGGGCTACGGGTCATCGGTGGTGACTTCGTTGCCCACAAGGACGCGAAGGGCTCGGTCAAGGCAGTCACGTACAACTACGGCCGCAAGAACATCTCCCCTGCTTCGCGGACCGCCAAGATCTCCAAGGCAGCAGCCCAGGCCAAGGGACTCGCCACCGCACAGGGCGCCAAAGAGGAGAAGACCGCCGGCAACGAACTCGTCGTTCTCGTCACCGACCAGGGTCCGAAACTGGCATACGACGTACTGACGACCGGTATTCGCGCCAACCAGGTGCCGACCCGCCTGCACACGTACGTCGACGCCGCCACGGGCGCCGTACTGCTGACCGACGACGAGATCAAGACCGGCACCGGCGACGGCATCTTCGTCGGCAACGTCACCATCAACACCACCGCCAAGTCGGGCGGCGGTTTCGAGATGAAGGACGCGGCGGGCAACACGGCCACCGACGTACACAACCAGGGCGACCCCAACACGGGTGAAGGCCCGGACGGCGACCTCTTCACCGACGCCGACGACAAGTGGGGCAGCGGTGCGCAGTCCGACCGTGCGTCCGCCGCGGTCGACGCGCTCTACGGCGCGCAGAAGACCTTCGAGTACTACAAGACGCAGCTCGGCCGGAACGGCATCTGGAACGACGGCCGCGGCGCCCGCTCGCGCGTTCACTTCGCCGACGCGATGGTCAACGCGTTCTGGGACGGCACGCAGATGTCGTACGGCGACGGCGCGAACAACGCTGCCCCGCTCACCGAGCTGGACGTCGCCGCGCACGAGATGAGCCACGGTGTCACCGAGAACACCGCAGGACTCGTGTACAGCGGTGAGGCCGGCGGCCTGAACGAGGCGACGTCCGACATCTTCGGTACGGCGGTCGAGTTCTACGTGAACAACGCCAACGACGTACCGGACTACTTCATCGGGGAAGAGATCAACATCCGTGGCGATGGTTCGCCGCTGCGCTACATGGACAAGCCGAGCAAGGACGGTGCGTCGAAGGACTGCTGGTCCTCGACGCTCGGCGGCCTCGACCCGCACTACTCCTCGGGCCCGCTCAACCACTGGTACTACATGCTCTCCGAGGGCTCGGGCGCCAAGACGATCAACGGAGTCAGCTACAACTCCCCCACCTGTTCCGGCGCCGCGGCGTGACCGGCATCGGTCGCGCGAAGGCGGAGAAGATCTGGTACCGCACGCTGGCGACCTACCTCACGTCGTCGAGCAAGTACGCCAACGCCCGCACCGGCGCGGTCAAGTCCGCCAAGGACCTGTACGGCGCGGGCTCGGCGGAATGCCAAGCGGTCGAGAAGGCCTTCACGGCCATCGCCGTCGCTGCGACGACCGAGACCTGTGGCACCGGCAACCCCGACCCCGGTACGCCGACGGTCACCAACCCGGGCGCGCAGACGAGCACGGCCGGGACCGCGGACACGCTGCAGCTCGCAGCGACGGGCGGTACGACGCCGTACTCGTGGTCGGCGACAGGTCTCCCGGCAGGTCTCACGGTCAACGCCTCGACCGGTCTCATCTCCGGCACCCCGACCACCGCAGCCACCTCCTCGGTGACGGCGAAGGTCACTGACGCCGCGGGTAAGACGGCCAGCGTGTCCTTCTCGTGGGTCGTGTCCGGCGCTGGCGGTGGCGGGGCCTGCACCGGCGAGCTCAAGTACAGCGGCACCCTCACCGCGGGCGGCAGCAAGACCTTCGCCGCCTTCAGCGACAGCGACGCGGGCCAGCTCAAGGTCTGCCTCGACGGGCCGACCGGTAGCGACTTCGACGTCTACCTGCAGCAGCAGCTGTTCGGCTACTACTGGGTGACCGTTGCCCAGGGCATCACTCCGAACCCGGACGAGTCTTTCACCTACAACAACACGGCGGGCACCTACCGCCTCGTGGTGAAGGCCGACTCCGGATCCGGCGCATTCACGGCCTCTGTATCTGAGTAACCCTGCACGGACGGCTCCGGCGATGCGCGCCGGAGCCGTTCTACAGCTCAGATCCAGTCTCGACGGCTCGCCTGGATCGCCAACTGGAATCGGCTGTGGGCGCCGAGGACCTCTTCGAGACGAGCGATCCGCCGGCCAACCGTGCGAGCACTCACCCCCAGGTCGCGGGCGATCGCCTCATCGGTGAGACCGGCGGCAAGGTAGGACAGCAACTGCTGCTCCTCCGGATCCGGACCGTCCAGCGCGTCAACCGCCCGAGACTCCGCCGACAAGGGCACGCCCATCTGCCAGAAAACGTCGAAGAGGCCGACCAAGCAGTCGAGCAGGCCGGATTCGTGGACGACGATGACCGAACGCCGTGCCCCTCGCTGACCCGGTACGGCGATCAGCGCCCGCCGGTCATCGAACAGCATCAGGTTGAGCGGCACCTGAGCGAAGACGCGCGCCTGCTCGCCGGCCGCGATGCACTGATGGACGGCGGCAAGTCCTTCGAAGTCCTCGAGAAGAGAGACGCCGTACAAACCGCGGGCCCGCACGCCGCGCTCCAAAGCGTCGAAGAATCCGTCCGCCACCTGCGGCCGCGGGATCTTCATGCCAGGCTGCATCTTCCGCGGCGACACCGGGCCGATGCACAAGCCATCGACGGTCGAGGTCGTGTCATCCATCAGCTTGGCGTGGACGGCCTGGATCCGCGCCTCGTCGGCAATGACCTCCACGAAGTTCAGCCGGTCGCCGGCCTCGTTCCAGATGTCGGCGAACACCGAGGCGATCCGGCGAGTGGCGTCCGCAGCCCGGGCATGCTCGGCTGCCACGTGCTCCAACGGAATCCGGGGAGCGGCTGCTTCGATCATCCCCTCACTCACGTCGAGCAGACCGATGGCGGCAAGCACCTCGACCTCGCGTGCAGCCGTGGCGCGGTCGATACCAGCGCGTTCGGCCAGATCCTCCAGGCTCGTCCGCCCGCTCACGACGGCAGCACGGTAGAGCGGCTCCGCGGCGTCAGAGAGGATGGACAGTCCCATTTGCACGTCCTACCACCTCCTGCGCCCCTGCGCGAGGGTTTGTCGTTCAGTTGAGCTTCGCAGGCGGGGTTTTCAGCAGGTCGGCGGCGAGTTTGTCGAGGCGTTCACGCCACTCCACCAGCGCCTTATCCGGGGTCGCCAGGCCGGTCTGCGTGACGATCAGGCGGGCACCGTGGCCGGTGCCGGTGGTCAGCTCCCAGCGGGCGTCGTCGTACGCCGCAAGTAGGGGTCGTACCGTCTCGGCGGGGCGGGTGAGTTGGCGTTCGAAGCGGACCGTCCAGCCGTCTGACGTCTCTTCGGCTGTGCCCTGGTCGAGGCCGAGCTGTTCGAGATAATGGTCGTGCAGTACGCCGGTGTCCGGCTCGATGTCGATCGGTTTGCCGAGGAGGCGGAGGCCCAGGGCTTCCAGGCAGAGCGTCCAGCCCGATGCGAAGCTCGCCGCACCGAAGTGATCGTCGAAGGTGTGACTGAGGACGAGCAGACAGCCGTCCTCGGCGGGCAGCAGCTCCCACCGCAGCACCTCGCCGCTCCAGGTGATCGCGAACACCCGCGGCGGATCGAACTCGAGCACCTCCCCGTCACCGCCCGGCTCACCGTCCATCACGTACTCGACGCGACTACCGATCCGCGGCTCCAACTGCACGGTCGCGGGGAACCAGTGGACCAGCTCAGCGGGGTCGGTCAGCGCGCGCCATACCTTCTCGGCCGGGTGCCGCAGCTGCCGCTCCATCCGCAGTACCGAGCGGCCCTCGATCGTCCGCAAGGTTTCGTTCGCCATCATCAGCCTTCCGTTCGGGGCCGGACCTCGTCCGGCATCGTGTCCAGGTGGTCCTCGAGGTCGTCCAGAGCGCGGTCCCACAGGATCCGGTACGGATGCAGCCAGGCGTCCAGCTCGCGCAACGGCTCCAGCCGGAGCTCGTACCACCGCCGCTGCGCGTCCTGCCGCACACCGACAAGCCCCGCCTCGCGCAGCACGCGCAGATGCTTCGACACACCCGGCTGGCTGAGCCCGAGCTCGTCGGTCAGCTCACCGACCAACCGAGGCCGCTGCCGCAGCAAGTCGAGAATCTGCCGCCGCCTCGGCTCGGCCAGGACCTCAAAGGGAGCACTCACGAAACCCAACATATCCAGGCAGCTATATAACCGCAAGAGCATGTACGACGCCTGTCGATCGGCCAGCTTCACCGCGATCACGGTGGGTACCGGTCGATCTACAAGGCGTAACGAGGTTGCGCAGGGCAAGAATCGGGTGGAAGGGCGGAGTGATGAGAACGAGCAGACGAATGATCGCGGTGGCGGCGATGGTCGTGGCGGTGGCTTGCGGCGGGGCCACCGCAGCACACGCGGCTGATCCGGTCGTCGAATCCCAAGGCGAGGTCGCCTGCGGCTACGAGTACGACGCGTGCTGGGCCCAGTGGTACGACTACGGCTTCGTCAAGAACTACATCGTCAGCGAGATCTACTACAAGGGCGGCGGCTACCACTTCTACTGGTGGAACTGACGTGCGGCTAGCGGTCGTGCCAGCGAAGGTCGCAGATGACCGCGCGATGGTCGGACGGATAGATGCCGTCGTACGAATCGCCTGCGATCTTCGCTGATTCCACGCCGACCAACTGATCCTCGTGGCCTGGCCGGTAGAAGATGTGGTCGATGCGTTGATCGACCAACTCTGGTCCTGCCTCGAGCGGGGCCGACGGGTGGCTGGACGGCAGGGTGATCGCATCCGCGGCGCCACCGCCGGCGGTCCAGGCCTCGATCAACACTTCACGCAACGGCCGCAGTACGGCGCTGTCCGCGGCAGCGTTGAGGTCGCCGATCGCGAGGGACGGGCAGGGTCCGTCGGTTGACGGGTCGGTCGCGAGGTCGGCGAGCAGGGTGGCTTGCGCCAATCGATCGTCGCTATAGGTGGTCGCGTGCTCCAAGCAGGCCACGAGAATCGGCATCCGGCCCGCCGGATGGTCCGCTGCAGCCTTCAGTACGACGGGATCCCAGGCGCGATGACGTGCCGGCATCGGGAGGCCGTCGTACTGCGTGATCGGCCAGCGACTGAGCAGCGCGACACCCAGCTCGACGTCGGATTGGTTCGAAGCCGGATACGAGGGCGCGGCAAACGCGGCGTGCAGGCCCAGGGCATCGGCCAGCTCGTCGGCCTGCGTTGTGCCCTGAGTGCCCCACACTTCCTGCAATCCGACGATGTCCGGCGTGAAGCGGCGGATCGTCTCGAGGATGCCCGGTTGCCGCTCGCACCACCGTGGTCCGAAGCGCCACCAGATGTTCCACGTCATCAGCCGGACCTGGTGATCAGTCATCACCTGTTCCTCTCGAAGTCGATTGGTTGGGGCGGACGAGGAGGGCGGCCAGGACGAGGGCTCCTGCGCTGAGGAAGGTTGGGCGGTAGCCCAGGTGCTCGATGGTGAGGCCGGACACGGTGGGGCCGACGAGGGTTCCGGCGGTGAGGGCCGTGGTGAAGAGGGCGACGCCGGCGGTGGGGTGCTCGGGGAAGATCTGGGCACTCCAGAGGCCTTGGGTCGCGACGACTGCGGCGTACGTCGCACCGAAGGCGGCCGCTGCGATCGCGGCGAGGATCGGGTGGCCGGTCAGCAGGGCGAAGGCGATGATGGCGAGGCCCAGACCCCCGGCCGTCGTCAGGTAGCTGCCCGGTAAGCCCAACCTGGCAACGAGAATTGCGTTGAACGAACCGAGCAAGCTCGCCGCTCCGGTCAGCGCATAGATGATGCGGGCAGCCGTGGTGCCCACCGATTCCGCGCGCAGAGCGTCGACGCTGAAGGCCCACCAGGCTGCGCTGCCGGCGCCGATGAGGACAGCGGAAACCACCAGGGCACCGGCTGTCGGTCGGCGAAACCACGGAGGCCCGGTACGGCGGGTTCTCTCGGCGTTCGTTGCCGGTCCAGCTCGCACGGTGGCCAGGGCGCCGGCGGCGAGCGCGAGAACCGCGAACAGCAGCCAGCCGATGCGCCAACTGCTGCCGGCGACGATGGCGACCGGCCCTGCGATCGCCACTCCCCACCCGGTTCCGGAGCTGATGATCGACCAGGAGTGCTTGCGCCGTTCCGCCGGAATCCGGGCCGCCACGATATCCGCGTACGGCGGCAACGCCAGCCCGGCCGCGGTTCCGGCAACAATCACTCCGAGCGCCAAGGACGCCGTACCGCGGGAGATCGCGACGAGGCACATCCCAACCGCCGCGAACAATGCTGCGGCGGCCACTGCCACCCGTGAACCGCGACGGCTCGTCAGCGGAACGACAGCCAGGTTGCCGACCAGATACGACACGCCCGCCGCCGACGAGATCACCCCGGCCGCACCGGTACTGACGCCGAGCTCGGCCCGCATGTCCGGCAGGAGCAGGCCGTAGCCATACCGTCCGAGGCCGAACGTCACCGCGATCATCGCCGTCCCCGGAAGGACGGCCGTCAGCACCGATTGGCGGTCCGGGTGGACCACGCTTTCACGCATGGTCCACCCCACCGATCAAGCTGCTACCGACATCGGGGAGAGACGTTCCCGAAGGTCGGTGAGGGTACGACGAAGCAGTCGTGAGACCTGCATCTGACTGACACCGATTTCGGCGCCGATGTCGGACTGCGTCCATCCTTCGATGAAGCGCAGCTCCAGGATCCGCCGCTCGCGCGGACCGAGGTCCTCCAGAATCGGCTGCAGCATGTCCACTGCCTCCAACTGGCTGACCGCGATGTCCTCCTCGTCGGGCACGACCTCGGCCAGGCTCAGCCCGTTGTCGTCGGCCGGCCGATCGAGCGAGAGGGTGTTGAAGCAGCCCTTGGCCGCCAGCGCCTGCTCGATCTCCTCAGCCTCGACCTCGAGATACTCGGCCAGCTCCTCGGTCGACGGCTCACGGCCCAGCTCCTGCTCGAGATCGGGCAGTTTGGCCGACACCAGCCCCTGCAATTCCTGCAGCCGCCGCGGGATCCGCACGGTCCACGCCGAGTCGCGGAAGTACCGCCGTACCTCACCTCTGATCGTCGGTACGGCGTAGCCGATGAACGGCGTCTCCGCATCCAGCCGGTAGTTCGTCGCGGCCTTCATCAGCCCGAGGAACGCCACCTGCTCCAGGTCCTCGAGCTCGACACCCCGGCCGCGGAACCGCCCCGCGATCCCCCGGGCGATCTCCAGATTCAGTTCCACGATCCGCTCGAGCAGAACCTGTTGCTCCACCGGATCCGACGTTCGAGCTCGCTGCTCGAACAGTTCCACCGTCGCCGCCTCCCGGGCGGCCCGATCCTTGGCCGACGAACACTGCGTCGGCACGGACTCACTCACAGAAACAGTCATTTTGACCTCGCGACAAAGACGTCACGGCGCGGCACACATCTGAACCGCGGTCAAATGGCGTTGTTCAACTACCCAGCCGCCCCGATCTCATGCGCGCCACGCCCGAGATTCGATCCAAATCCGGTGGTTTCGGCTGGGTACCGGAGCGGCGCCATCCCAACCACAGAAGGAGACAACGATGTCTGCAGACGTCGTGGACCTGATCATGCAGGACCACCGTGAAGTCGAGCGGCTGTTCGACGAACTCAAGGCGAGCCCGGAGAAACGCCCGAATCTCCTGCCGGTGCTGACGACGCTGCTGACCGCTCACAGCCGCGCCGAGGAGGCGGAGGTCTACCCGGTCGCCGCGGAGGAGGCTGGTGAGAAGGAAGAGGTTTCGCACAGCCAGCAGGAGCACATCGAGGCCGACCAACTGCTGGCCAAACTCGCCGCGACCGACCCGGCGTCGGCCCAGTTCGACACCGTGCTGCAGAACCTGATCGACGCGGTCACTCACCACGTCGAGGAGGAAGAGACCAAGGTCCTCCCCGGAATGCGGTCGAACCTGTCCGAGCAGCGCCGGGCGGAGCTCGGTGACGCATTCGTTGCCAGCCGCAAGGAACACCTCGGTGAACAGCCCGGCGACATGACCCGGGACCAGCTCGCCCAGCAGGCCGCCAACGCCGACATCTCCGGCACCTCGGGCCTGCCCAAGGACGAGCTGAAGAAAAAGGTCGAGAGCGAAGGAGAACGCTGATGCCGTCGAAGTCGGCGAACGTGAAGAACGAGAAGCAGTACGAAGCGCTCAAGGACAAGGGGATGTCGAAGGAGCGCGCGGCCAAGATCGCCAACGCGCCGAAGTCCAGCAAGCACGGCGGCGAGAAGAGCGGTTCCGGTGGCAACAGCAACCAGGGCGGAACCACGGCCCAGAAGAAGGAAGCCGGCCGCAAGGGCGGTAAGGCCGCGGCGAACAAATCCTGAGCACAGCAACGGATCCCCCACCTGAGCAGGTGGGGGATCCGTTGATTCAGGCAACTACCGCGGTACGTCGCCGCGCCAGGCGCCGGTCTCCCCGCCACGCTGCTCGATGAACTCCTTGAACCGTTGGAGATCACCCTTCACGCGCCCCTCGACGACCCCGAACTTGTCACCGACCTTCTCCAGGAAGCCGTCCGGATCGATGTCCATCTGCGCGGTCACCCGGCTGCTGGTGTCGGACAGTTTGTGGAAGGTCACGACGCCGGCATGCTGCGGACCCGAGTCCGACTTCCACGCCACCCGTTCGTCGCGATGCTGCTCGGTCACGGTCGCGTCGAACTCCCGCGTCGCGCCACCGACCTTCACCACCCAGTGGTTGTGCGTCGGGTCCAGCTGCCGGATCTCCTCTACGCCTTCCATGAACTGCGGGAACGACTCGAACTGCGTCCACTGGTTGTACGCCGTCGTCACCGGAACCGCGACGTCGATGGACTGCGTGATCGTGCTCATCGCATTACCTCCAAGGTCTCTCGCTCGCTCGATCACCAACCCCGGTGCCCGTCGTCGGCTCGTTGATTCCCGGGTGGGTACCGAACGAGGTATGACGAACTCCGCATCCGTCTGGCCAGCCACCGCGACCATGCCCCGGTACGACGCGATCGCCGCCGACCGCCGTACCGGCGTACTGGTGGTGGGTGGCGGAATGGTCGGTCTGACCACGGCCTTGGAACTGCAACTGGCGGGCGCGGACGTCCTGCTCGTCGAGGCCGATCGGATCGGGTCTCGGACCAGCGGACACACGACCGGGAAGGTCACCTCGCAGCACGGCGCGATCTATGCGCAACTGGCTGATCGGCATGGCCTCGAGGCGGCGCGCCAGTACGGGATGGCCAACCAGGCAGGGGTGGAACGAGTCGCGAGCCTGATCGACCAGTTCGGTATCGACTGTGAGTTCACCCGCGCTCCGGCGTTCGTCTATGCCACGGAAGGAACCGATCTGCGTCGGGAGGCTGAGGTCGCGGCCGAGCTCGGATTGCCGGCGCACTCGGCGGACTCCGCCGAACTGGGACTGCCGGTGAAGGCCACCGAGGTCGTCCGCTTCGACAACCAGGTTCACCTGCATCCGAGTCGCTACCTGGCCGGTCTGGCGGCAGCGTTCACCGCGGCCGGCGGGACGATCTTCGAGCACACCCGGGTGACCGAAATCGAGGACGGGATCGAGGCCAGTACCGAACGCGGTCCGATCATCCGCGCCGATCACGCGGTCATGGCGACGCTGCTCCCGATCGGAACCCTCGGCGGATATTTCGCGCGGACCCGCCCACAGCAGTCCCACGGCATCGCCCTCCGGCTGCCGGTCCCGGCACCGGCCGGTATGACGATCTCGGCCGACGGGCCGACCCGATCGACCAGGCCCTGGCCCGGCGGCGGCCCGAACGGACTGATCATCGTCGGCAGCGGTCACGAAGTCGGCGACCAGACCGACACCGACGCCGCCTACCGCAGTCTCAGTGACTGGGCCGGTTCACTGTGGAACGAACGCCTCGAACCGGACTACCGATGGTCGGCGCACGACTACAGCACTCCGGATCAACTCCCGTACGTCGGCAAGGCGCCCGGCTCTCCGGTCCTCGTTGCCACCGGCATGCACAAATGGGGACTCAGCAACGGAACCGTTGCCGCTGGCATCCTTCGAGATCTGATCCTTCAACGGGACAACGAGTTCCACCTCCTGTACGACGCCGGCCGGATCGGTGACGCGCACTCGGTGGCCACCCTGGTGAAGGACAATCTCAAGGTCGGCAAGGAGTTCGCGGCCGGTCACCTGCGTCGGCTGGCCGGCGGCGGCCTCGACCACGTCGAGGTCGGTCAAGGCGGTCTGTACGACCTGGACGGCACAACCGTCGGCGCGTACTGCGATCGCGACGGCCGACTGCACACCGTCGTACCGGTCTGCACGCATCTCGGCTGCCCGCTGCGCTGGAACCAAGGCGACGCCACCTGGGACTGCAACTGCCACGGCTCACGCTTCAACCCCGACGGCACCGTCCTGGACGGACCGACCACCACACCACTCGCCACTCCGGACACCGCTGAGCGTTAGTACGCCTGCAACGAGGGAACAGGGGATCCATGCGACGCCTGTACATAGTTTTGCTGGCCGGCCTCTTCATCGTGGCCGCTGTCGGCGCTCGCCCGATCGCGGGGTGGATCGGCTCCGACGGCCAGGCCGCCTCAGTGGTCCAGGCGCAGGCGTCCCCCACGCCGACACTGGGCGCAACACCGCAGACCGGGCCCAACCCACCCGGTGCCGGTGACGGCGACCCTCAGGACTTCGATCAGGCGCCGCTGGTCGTGATCGGCCTGATCGTCCTGATCGTGCTCGTCGGTGGCATGGTCCTGCTCTCGGGGTGGCGACGCAGGCGGGGATCCCGTGAGTGATGCCGTTGTCGTCGGAGCCGGGCCGAATGGATTGGTTGCCGCGAATCTGCTGGTTGATGCTGGTTGGGATGTTGTCCTGCTCGAGGCGAACGACGCGATCGGCGGCGCGGTCCGGAGCTCGAGGGATGTCGATCCAGCCTTTGTGCACGACACGTTCAGCTCGTTCTATCCTCTGGCCGCGGTGTCGCCGACCATCAGGGACCTGAAGCTTGCCGACTACGGACTGGAATGGTCGAACGCGCCGTCCCCGGTCGGCAACCCGTTGTCCACTGGCGGCTGGGCCCTTGTGCACCCAGAGCCGACCGACACGGCCAAAGCACTCGACGCACTGCACCCTGGCGACGGTCAAGCCTGGCTCGATCTGTACGCCGACTGGGAACGTGTCGGGCCCGCCGTGATCGAGGCCCTGCTCAGCCCGTTTCCACCGGTTCGCGCGGGTCTCGGCGTACTGCGGGAGCTCTTGGGAGCAAGGGGATTGAAACGCCTGCAGGTGTTGCTCGGGCCGGTCCAGTGGGTCGGCAACCGCCGGTTCGCGGGCGAGGCCGCAAAGATGCTGATGGCAACGAACTCGCAGCACGCGGATATCGCTCCGACCGCACCAGGATCGGGCTTGATGGGCTGGCTGCTGGTGATGATCGCCCAGCAGTACGGCTACCCCGTGCCTCGTGGCGGTGCCGGGGAGTTGTCCCGGGCCTTGGCCGATCGGTTCGCGGCCCGGGGCGGCACGACCGTCTGCCAGGCACGGGTCGCGCGGATCGTCATCCGCGACGGCAATGCCGCCCGCGCCGCCCTTTTCCACGCCGACTAGCGCCGTGTGGAGCAGCTGCAAGGCGGTGCGGGTCGCGGCGTCGACGACCTGGGACGGATCCCCGTCAAACCGGTGTTTGACCACATCGACGCGCCCGCCTGAACTGACCGCGAGGTAAACAGTCCCCGGCGGGTGGCCCTCGTCCGGTTCGGGCCCGCCGACCCCGGTGGCCGCGACCGCGATCTCGGCACCCAGCAGGCGTGCGACCCCGGAGGCCATCTGCGCAGCGCACCTAGCAGTCACAACCGGGCCGGGTTCGACGCCCAGCACGGTGAACTTGACCTCCGCGGCGTACGCGACGACTCCACCCGCGAACCAGGTACTCGCGTCCGACGCTGCGCCCAGCCGGCCCCGCGATCCTGCCGCTGGTGAGCGACTCCGCCACCGCGATCTGGAGGCCACGAGCCTTCGCCAAGGCAGCGACCTGCTCCGCCGGATCCTGACTCTCACTAGGTCGCATACCTCTTGGTACCCGGCCGCATTCCTTCGCGCCGGGCCCGCGTTGCTGGAACGTCCGGGCGCCGTGAGAGAAGATGAGGAACATGGATCACGACAGCCGGCCCACGGCCTCCGGATTCACCAGTCCGGAGGAGCCTGCCATGCCCAACTTCGACCTCGCCGCGGGTGACGCGGCTGAGAGGTTCGCAGAACTCGCCGTCGAGCTCCATTCCACGGAAGGGGTCGAGGAGACCGTCCAGGCGGTCGTCGACTTCGCGCTGCAGGCGCTGGACTGTTCACACGCGGGAGTGGCGCTGTCACTGGCTGGTGGCCGGCTGGAGATCCCCGCCGTCACCGACCCGGTCGTGTCCGAGATCTACCAACTGCAGATGAACGGCGGCAAAGGCCCGCTGGCGGAGTCGATGCGGGAACGCTCGACCGTGCTCGTCGCCGATACCGCAACCGACGGGCGCTGGCCTGAGTGGGCGGGCAAAGTCCTCGAGCTGGGCGTCCGCAGCGTCCTCGACGTGCCACTGACCACCACCGTCGGCACCCTCGGGGTGCTCGGCCTGTACAGCGCGAACGCGGACGCCTTCGGGCCGGACGACCTGGCGGTCGCCCACATCCTGGCCCGCCATGCCTCGGTCGCGGTGGCCACCACCCGCAACGAGCAGCAGCTGGCCCAGGCGGTCGACGCCCGCAAGCTGGTCGGCCAGGCGATGGGCATCCTGATGGAACGCTACGACCTCGACGGCGACCGCGCGTTCGAGGTCCTCCGCCGCTACTCCCAGGACACCAACCGCAAACTCCGCGACGTAGCCCAAGAACTCATCAACACCCGCAAACTCCCGCGCTGATCCTTTATGTGTCGCTCTCGGCGGCTTGTTGCAGGCGGGCGTAGATCAGCTGCAGGCAGTCCGCTCCGGCAACGGCGGTCAGCGCGGAGGCGACCATGCGCGTGAATCCCGGCACGAACAGAAAGCCGATGGAGAAGCCCGTCGCGATCCATACCGACACGCAGAACGGGCAGGTCAGCAGCTCGCCGACGGCGTGCCGTAGCTGACCGCGTTCCCTGACCTCCTCCATCACCTCAGCCGGGCCGCCCGGCTCGCGATAGCGCGTGAACGGCACCCGCAACGGACTCGTGACGGCATCCTTGGTCACCAGCCGCGACAGCTTGTGTGTCCCCGCGGTCATCAACATCAGCTCGTACGGCGACATCCGGCGCCCCGTGGTCCCGCGCAGCGCGGCGACTCCGCCGGCCAGCCCGACGAGCCCGGCGAACACCGCCATCACCACCGCATACCCACCCAGCGGCCGGACCGCACCCTGCCGGTATTGGTCCGCCTCCGACTCCACCGCATCGAACACCTTGTCCATGTCGCGGCCGGTACCCGTCTCCGACTCCGGCAAGCACGAGGGGTTGCGCCAACACATGCCCCAGTCATATGAATGAGTCATGTCCGAAACGAACCTCTGGGCCGCCTGGACGCTTCGGAGCCACGACGCACTCAGTACGGCGGCCGCTGCGGTCGTGCCCGCCGGACTGGGCCAGCGGGACCTGGCCGCGCTGACGCTGATCGCGAGTCATGACGGGTGCTCGGCCGACTGGCTGTGGAACCGGATCGGGCTCACCCAGTCGGGAACCGTGCGGCTGATCGACCGTCTGGAGAAGCTCGCGTACGTCGTTCGGACCCGGCACGGGCGCACACTCGCACTCAGCCTGACGCCGTCCGGGCAGCAGTTGCTCGACGACTGGCAGCAGGCCCGGGACGAGGCCGGGCGATCCGTCCTCGACGTACTGACCCCTGACGAGCAGCAGCGATTGGACGAGCTGCTGACCGTCGCACTTCGCCGTACCGAACGGGCTCGGGCAGCAGCCGACTCGACCTGCCGGCTCTGTGACTGGCGTACCTGTTCTCCATGCCCAGTTGACGAATCGGTGAGCGAGTCGCCATGAACCGGCGATCCCCGATCGCCCGGCTGGCAACGCTGTGGACGCTGGCGTCGACCGCGGACAACATCGTGTTGTTCATGCTGCTCTGGATCGCCGGCCCGCAGGGCTGGACCGGTGCGCAGACTGCTCTGCTCGTGGTCGCGATCCGCCTGCCGACTGTGGCCGGCGGGCTGCTCGGCGGCCGGGCTGTGGACCGGTTCGGCCCGCGGTCGATGATCCTGCTCGACGCGGGTGTTCGCGCGGTTCTGCTGACAGCACTGACGATCGTCGGGTGGAGTCAGCACCTCTCCGTCTGGGTCGTGCTCGCCTTGTGTGCAACGGCCGGTGTGACGGCGCCGCTGTCCTACTCGGCCGCGCGCACCCTGGTCCCACGGCTGGTTGACGACGAAGACCTCCCCCGCGCCAACGCCTGGCTCGGGGTCGGCGATCAGGTGCCGATGGTGCTGGGCGCCGCGCTGAGCGGACCGGCGCTGGGATTCCTCGGTCCGGGACGGGCGTTCCTCGTCCCACTCGGGCTGATGCTGTGCGTCGGCGTACTGGCGGTTCGGTTGCCCGTCGGTGTCGCACATTCCCAGCGGGAGACCGAGGTGCGGCGGAAATGGGCGTCGGCACCGATCGTCAGTCTGGTCGCATTGTCGGTCGCCTACCACGCGACGTACGGGCCGTTCGAAAGCGTGCTGCCACATTTCGCGCGCGGGCAGCTCGGCACTGGCGTCGGTGGCTACACCGTGCTCTGGGTTCTGTTCGGCCTTGCAGCACTGGCGACCGTGCCGCTCGCCGCACGGCTCGGCAGACACCGCCCAGGTCTGGTCAACGCGTTGGGAGCTGTGCTGTGGGGGCTGGTCACGCTGCCGATCGTTGCCGTCCACAACCTTCCGGCCGCGGCGCTGATCTTCGTCATCTCCGGCGCGGTCTGGGGACCGTACTCGGCGATCGAGACCACTGCCCTGCAACGATGGGCCGACCCAGCGACGCACGGAGCCATGTTCGGTACCCAGCGCGCCCTCCTGTCGATCGCCTCACCCATCGGCGCAGCCTGCGGAGCGCTGGCCCTCGACCACTACTCTCCCGCCGGCATCCTCGCCATCTCCGCCCTGAGCTGCACAGCCGCCGGCGCCGTGGCCTCGCTGGTGATCGGCCGCGACACATACAGGCCTGAACGGATATCTACGGGGTGAGGAGGACCTTGACGGCGCCGTCGCGCTTTTTCTGGAACATGTCGTAGGCGTTGGGGCCTTCGGACAGTGGGAGGTGATGGGTGGCGAAGGTGTCGACCTTCAGGGGGTCGTCGTCGGTGAGGAGCGGGAGGATGTCGTCGGCCCAGCGGCGGACGTTGGCCTGGCCCATCCGGAGCTGGATCTGCTTGTCGAAGATCGTCAGCATCGGCAGCGGGTCGGCCATCCCGCCGTACACGCCGATCAGTGAGATGGTTCCACCTCGCCGTACGACATCGACCGCCAGCAGCAGCGCGGCCAGGCGATCCACACCGGCCTTCTGCATCAACGCACCTTGGACCGCATCGGGCAGCAACCCGGCCGCCTGCTGAGCGAACTTGGCTCCCTTCGAACCATGCGCTTCCATGCCGACGGCATCGATCACCGAGTCGGGTCCACGGCCGTCGGTCAGGTCGCGGATCGCGTCCGCGACGTCATCGCCGTACTCGAGGATCTCGACGCCGTGGCGCCGCGCCCGCTCCAGCCGGTCCGCGACCAGATCGACGCCGATCACCCGGAAGCCCTGGTGCAGTGCGACCCGGCAGGACATGTCACCGATCGGGCCGAGCCCCAGTACGACGACGGTCCCGCCTGCTGGGATCCCGGCGTACTGGACCGCCTGCCAAGCCGTCGGCAGCACGTCCGACAGGTACACGAACCGATCGTCCGGCGGACCGTGCGGCACCCTGATCGGCCCGTACTGCGCTTGTGGCACGCGCAGGTACTCCGCCTGACCGCCGGGGATCTGACCGTAGAGCTTCGTGTAGCCGAACAGCGCCGCGCCCATCCCCAGGTCGCGCACCTGCGTGGTCTCGCACTGCGTCTGCAGATCGTGCTCGCACATGAAGCATGACCCGCACGCGATCTGGAACGGTACGACGACGCGATCGCCGGCGCTGAGGTTCGTGACCGCGGAACCGGTCTCCTCGACGATCCCGATCGACTCGTGCCCAAGCACGTCACCGGCGTCCAGGAACGGGCTCATCACCTCGTACAGATGCAGGTCCGAACCGCAGATCCCGGCGGACGTCACCTTGATGACGGCATCGGTCGGTTCCTCGATCCGCGGATCCGGCACCTCGCCGTACTCGATCTTCCGTTTGCCTTGCCAGGTCAGGGCCTTCACTCGTCCGCTCCCGTCGTCGATAGCGTGCCGGTTCCCCTTGGGTGACTGGCTATTCCTGCCCGGACGGGTAGCCTGGAGCGTGGAGGGGTGGTGGTCCGGATGGGCACCAACCATGACGACCTGCTCGACCCAGTCGAGAGCGCCGCCCGGTATTCGATCGGCATGGCCCAGGGGGTGATCGCCGAGCGGTACGGCGTCTCGATCGCCTCGGCCGACGCCGTACTCGCGCTCAGGGCGCGGGCGGCCGGAATTCCACTCGTCGAAGCGGCACGCTGGCTGTTGACCGCGGGCACTCTGCCTTGACGGATGCCCGCCGCCGATCGGGGTACTGTGAGGTGACCCCGGGTAGGGGCTGACCGGGAAGGTGCGGGCGGTGACCGAGCGATCGGCGATCTTGGCGAAGCTGGCTCGGCTGGCTGCGGTCGGGGCAGATCACAAGCATCTGGCGGATCGACTCTGCGAGGCCGCGCGAGTGATGCTCGCCGTCGACGGTGTGTGGATCACGATCCAGGGTGAGCCGACTCATCAGCTCCCCTTGAGTGCCACAGACCCCACGGCATCGGCGCTGGAAGATCTTGAGGATGTCGTCGGGCAGGGACCCGGGCGGACTGCCTTCGAGGACGACGCCCCGGTGACCGCGGTCGTGCAGCAGGAGACCGACCCCAGGTGGCCGGAGTTCAGCCGGGCGGCCTGGCAGCGGTTCGGGCCGCTGACCATGCATGTCTTTCCGATGCGGCCTGATCACGAGCCCTTCGGCGTACTGGCCTGCTATCTGACTTCCGGTACGACGTGGTCGGAGTCGGCGGAGACCGCCCAGTTCCTCGCGGACACGATCGGCGCCGCACTCCTGCAGGAACCCGTCCCCGAGCCCGACCGGGGACTGACCAACGGCATGTGGTCAGCGCGCGCCGAGATCCACCAGGCCACCGGCATGGTCATCGCCCAGCTCCGGATCTCCGCCGACGACGCGCTCGCCCTGCTGCGGGCCCATGCCTACGCCCACGACACCACGCTCGGAGCCATCGCTCACCAGATCATCACCCGCCAACTCGACTTCCGAGGAGAATCATGACCGGCCACGACACCGCACCCTCTGCGCTGCCCGAGCGCGCGGTGCGTGAACTCGCGGCCGCCACCGCAGCACTCGTCACCGAACACGACGTCGTCGGCACCATCACGAACCTGCTCGCCGGTTGCGCCGACTCCGTCCAGGCCAGCGCGGCGGGCCTCATCATGGCCGAGGACGGGCTCGAGTTCCTGGCCGCGACCGACCACCGCGCGCAGCACCTCGAGCTGTACCAGGTTCAGATCGAAGACGGACCAGCCAAGGACTGCGTGACGACCGGTCAGCCGCTGACCGTCATCGGTCTCGACGCCATCGCCGCCCGCTGGCCGAAACTGCGAGAGCCCTTCCGTACGGCGGGTTTCAGCGGAGTGCACGCGGCCCCGGTGAACTGGCAGCACACGACGCTCGGCGCGCTCAACCTGTTCTTCGACGAGGCCGGCCCGGTCGCGGACGTCGTACTGGTCGCGCAGGCCTTTGCCGACATCACCGCGTTGGTCATCGTGCACGGCGGATCCCTGTCCGCGGCCGACCTCGCCGCCCGCACCAAGGCCGCCCTGGCGGAACGAACCGTCATCGAGCAGGCCAAGGGCGTCATCGCCTACACCGAGAACGTCTCGGTGGATGCCGCCTTCGACCGGCTGATCGAGCTGGCCAGGCAACAGCAACGGCCACTGACACTCGTCGCCACCGACGTCGTCGGCCACGCCTCCCGGGGCGGCAGCTGAACCGCCGTACCGGTGTTGTCTAGGGCGTCTTGCCGAGCGTGTCGTCGATGATGCCGTCGGCAACATCGCGGAGCTTGATGTTGCCGGACTGCGAGACCCGCACCAGGAACGCGAACGCGTGATCCGCGTCCAGCTGGTAGCGCTCCATCAGGATGCCGACCGCCTGACCGATGTGTTGCCGCGTCACTAATGCGTGGCCCAGTTCCTCGTCGTGCTGTGCCCAGCCCAGAGCGATCGCGACCAGCCGCGAGAACATGCAGCCGAGCTGCCGGGTCTCGGCAGTGATCCCGTTGACGCGACTCGAGTACAGATTCAGCGCGCCACGCGCGTTCGGCGCCGCGTGGAACTGGAACGACAGCTGAGACCCCAACCCGAACTCCGTAACCGCCTGCCGCCCGTACTCCGGCCAGCGGGTATCCGCGCTCAGGTCATCGACCTGTACGACGGGCAGCCCGCGCACCACCGCGTAACAGGGCCCCTCGTGCAGCTTGTACTGCAGCTCGTCGGCCTCGTTCGCCCGGCGATCGGTCGGGGCCAGCGTGCTGATCCCGCCACCGGTCGCGGTGATCGAGATGCTGGCGTAGTCGACACACGGGATCGCCTCGACCGCGCTGTGCGTGATCCGGGCCAGCGTCGCGTCGAGATCCATCGGCAACGCCAGCGAGGCCGCAACCTCGTCGATCGCCGCCACCAGTACCCGCGGATCCACGGCGTACCCCCTTTTATCCCCCAGCCGACCCCACCAGCCTACTCGTCAGCAGCACGAATCGTGGTTTGTGCGGGGTTCTGGTGGTAACCGGGAGGCATGACTGTGAAGCTCAACAAGGCTGCCTTCGATCATGCCAAGGAGCTGGTCGCGAAGGGGCAGACGGCGAAGGACGAGCGGGACGACTGGAGTGAGCACGCCCCCACGGCCGACGAGGAGAACGCGTACCTCGACAAGCACGGGTGGGACGAGTACGGGTTGTGGTACCTCGGCCTCGACACCGAACTGGACGAAGAGACCAAGGGCCACTACAAGTTCCCGTACGGCGACTTCCGCCGTCTGCACCGGTGCGGGGTGATCAGCGCCGAGTCACGCGCCGCCCAGAACGACTACGACCACATCACCAAGGCCGTCGCCGAACTCCACGAACTCCTCGACGGCGACCACTCCTGATCACCCCTCTTGCAACTCCTCCACGCCGGCCAGCACGTCCGCCAGACCAGCGCGTTGCTCTTGTGTCAACGGCACTTCGCGGATCTGTGCGACGTACTCCCGTGCCCCGACCGCGTCGTCGATCCGTACCGCCAACTCGGCGCGGTAGGCGAGCACGCTGACCAGGTCCTGCACCGTCGCCGTGTCCCGGTACCGCCCGAGCGCCGCGTCGAGGATCCGGATCGCCTGTTCTTCGGAGCCGCGCGAATCACCCATCACCACCGCGCTCTTGAGCGACTTCCCCAGCCTGCTCTGCACGGCATCAGCCGGTTCCTCGGTCGGCTTGGCCGCGTAGAACCTGATCCAGTTCCCGCCCGGATCGATCACCGAGAACCCGGAAACATTCTCGACGTTCTTCCGCTTCCGCGGCCGCGTCATCCGCGGGACCCCGGCGACCAGGACCTTCCCGTACGCCGCCCGCATCCCGTCCGCGAACGCGCGGTAGATCTCCCCCGTGTCCGCCACGATCACGACGCAGGTCCCGTACGAGTTCGCCGGGTCGAAGCCCGGCATCCCGAAGAAGCCCAGCTGCAGGTCCTCCCGCTGCAGCATGACGTACGGGTTCGGCCGCTGCTGGTAGTAGGTCTGCTCGAACCCCAGCACCTTGTAGAACGCCACCACCTCGTCGATCGACTCACACGGCAGACACGGCACCGACACCTCACCAGCCATCCAAACGCCTCCTCACCTGAACCGTCCACTGTACCGTACGGCGTACGACTAGCTTGTGTAGGCCTGTTCGTAGAGGTGGCGGAGGTCGGGGGTGGCGGGGCCGCTGAGGCCGCAGATGGTGACTTGGTTGTTGGCGGCGGAGACCAGGTAGGTCTCGCCGACCTGGAAGTCGACGGCGAGGAGAGTGGCGACGTCTTCGGGCATGGCTTGGACCTCGACGTTGCCGGCGGGGCCGCCGCGGTACCAGTGGGCTACCTGTAGGGAGATGAGGTCGCCGGTGACCGCGGTGACCTTGCCTTCGAAGGCGATGGGGAGTCGCTGGAGATCGGCGACCTCGGGGGCGCGGCATTTGCCCTCGGCTCCGCTGCCGACGGTCAGTTTGACGGCGGGTGTGGCAGCGGGGGGCTGGTCGTTGGCGGTGGTGATGCCCCAGATGAGGCCGCCGGTGGCGATCAGGAGGCCGGCGGCGACGGCGGGGAACAGACGGCGGCGGCGTTGGGTGGTTGTGGTCATGGGAATCTCCAGCAGGCGGTCTAGGTCTGGTTGGGGAGCATCCCGTCGTGACGCCGGGTCGGCGGCCTTCAACCGGGCCAGCAGTTCGTCGTCGCTCACAGTTCACTCCCTCTCTTGACCTGTTCCTGTCCGGCCGTCGCGCCGTTCTTTCGGTCGAGCTGGACGGCCAGCTTTTTCTTTGCCCTGTGCAACCGAATGCTCACCGCGTTCGGCGTCAGGCCGATGACCTCGGCGATGGCCCGGGGCGCGAGTCCTTCCCACGCCCAGAGCATGACCACCTCGCGATCGAGCTCGCCGAGCGTGCGCAACGCGTCGTACAGCTCGATGTGCTCGGCAGGCTCGGCCACCGGCTCCGTCCGGGACAACCGATCGACCAGCCGAAGTCTGCGTCGCTCGGCACGTCGGGCATTGGCGAGGCAGCCGCGGGCCACGCCGTAGCACCACGGCAGTACGTCGTCCAGGTGCGGAACGTCGTCGATCCGCCGCCAGAGCACGAGCATCGTCTCGGCCAGTACGTCGTCAACCGCGGCCGGGTCAGTTCGCCGTACCAGGTAACGATGCAACGGCACGCCGACCGCCCGCACCAACGCCTCGAACCGAGGCTCACGCATGGAAGTCACACCCCCACCTGTCCGGCCCCTCGCCCATTCTTTCAGTGCACTGCTGGCGACCCCAGTAGGCCGCATGCATCCGCAGTCCCCAATCTCGGCGGCCGATCACCCGACCGACAGGACGTATAGCCCGCGATCGCCCGTCCCCCGCTCACCTCAGGCGGGCGAGAGCGCATACGTACCCAGGTACGTCCTGTCCTTCGGGTGATGCGGACCGCCACCACTCACCAACCTCGGCGGCGTCGGCTCGGCTACTCGGGTTCGAACGGGAGGAGGAGGTGGCGGAGGGTTGTGGCGGTGGTTTGGCGTTGGGTGGGCGTTAGGGGGTTGAGGAAGGCTTCGTCGGCGGCCAGGACCTTGGTGAGGGCTCGCTTGGCCAGGGCTCGGCCTCGGGGGGTGAGGTTGACGCGGACCGCGCGGCCGTCGGCGGGGTCGGGGACGCGGCGGATGAGGCCGGCCTGTTCGAGGCGGTGGAGGCGTGTGGTCATGGCGCCGGTGGTGATGAGCGCCGACTCGGCCAGGTCGGTCGGGTTCGTACCGGTGGGGTCGGCGCGGCGGCGGAGCGTGTTCAGGACGTCGAAGTCGGGGAAGGTCAGGCCGAGTGGTTGGAGGGCCTCGGTCAGGGACTGCTGGAGGTGGTGGGCACACAGCAGGAGGCGGCCGGCGACCTCGAGCGGGCTGACGTCGAGGTCGGGTTGCGTGCCGGCCCACGCGTCGATCATCCGGTCCACGGAATCTTTCTGCACCCTCCGCAGTTTAGCTTGGCATCAAGTCAAATTAGCTTGGCATCAAGCTATCTAGCATCGGGAGAGTTCACATGGCGTTCAGCAACTGGGCCTTCATCTACCTGGGACTCGGCACGGAGGACCCGGTCCGCGACCGCGCGGTGATCAGTGTCGGCGGTCTGACCACCACGATCGTGCCGGTACCGGACCGGGCCGCGGCCACCGAGGTCGCCGTACAACTGGTGGCCGACGGCGCCCAGCTCATCGAGCTCTGCGGCGGCCTCGGCCCGTCCGTGGTGGCCGAGGTCCTCGCCGCCACCGACGGCAAGGTCCCGGTCGGCGGCACCAACTACGGCGTCGAGTCGATCCACGGCCTCGCCGCCCTCTTCCCGACCTCCTGACGATTGGTCAGCGCCGGTACGACGTTGAGCACGGGTCAGTCACCTGCTCGCCCAGAACGTGGTTGATGGGCGCTCAAAGTGAGCCGGCCGCGCGACCTTGGGCACGGCTCGACCGTTCCGGCGGGCATCACGTGGACGCTCCTATAGATGTCAAGTGGTCTGTGGTTTGGTGAGGACGTAGTAGATCTCGCGTGCGACGATCCGTTTGAGGCAGCGGATGGCGTCTTTTTTGGATAGGCCGTCGGCGGTGCGTCGTTCGAGGTAGGCGCGGGTGCGTGGGTCCCAGCGCAGGCGGCAGATGACGATGCGGTGGATGGCGGCGTTGGCTTGGCGGTCGCCGCCGGGGTTGAGGCGGTAGCGGCGTGTTTGGCCTGAGGATGCGGGGATGGGGGCGACGCCGCAGAGCATGGCGAAGGCGGCTTCGGAGCGGAGGCGGTCGGTGTTTTGGCCGGCTGTGACGAGGAGTTGGCCGGCGCTGTCCGGGCCGACGCTGTGGAGTTTGAGCAGGTCGGGGTTGGCGGCGTGGGTGAGTGGGGTGATGAGGGCGTCGAGGTCGGTGATCTCGTCGCTGAGGTGTCGGTAGCGGCGCGCGAGGCTGCGGAGTGCGATCTTGGCGGCTTGGGCGGGGTCGGCTGCTTGGGTGGTGTCGGGGCGCAGCGCGGTGCAGGTTTTGATGAGTTGCGCGATGGTGAGGCGTCGGAGCTGGTCGCGGAGCTGGTCGGGTGCGGTGATGATGAGTGATTTCATTCTGCGGACGCAGTCGGCGCGGTGGGTGATCGCGCTGCGGCGGGCGACTCGCAGGTTGCGTAGTGCTTCGATGTGGCCGGTGCGGATTTTTGGTGTTCCGGTGCGATTCCCGGACAGTGCGGACCGGGCTGCTGCTTCGGCGTCGAGGGGGTCGGATTTTCCGGCGGATCGGCGGGTTTTGCGGTCGGGTCGGTCGACCTCGATCACCTTTATGCCTTGGCTGGTGAGGTATCTGGTCAGGCCGTGGCCGTAGGCGCCGGTTCCTTCCACGCCGACTTTCAGCAGTGTCCCGAAGCTGTTCAGCCAGGCCAGCAGGTCGCGGTATCCCGGTGTTGTCGCGGGGAACATCCGATGACCCAGGAGCCGGCCGACGCTGTCGATCACGGCGGCGGTGTGGGTGTCTCGGTGGGTGTCGACACCGCCGGTGACCGTGGACTGGAGCTGGGTGTTTTCGCGTGTCATCGTTGTTGTTGCCGTCCTCTTGCTAGGGCTAGGGCGGCACGCACCAGCCGAGGCAAGCGGACAGAACAGTGATGGGTGCCTGCTGGCACAGGCTCCTATGAAGTCACGAATCCTCTGGTCCGGTGAGTGCAGTGGCTCCGCAGCAAGCCGACCGACAGATCCAGACGAAGACCCGAAGTCAGTTGAAGGGTGAGTCAGGACGGCCGCTGCGGAGCCACACCCACATCATCACTGTTGACGGGTGCCCAAGGTGAGCCGCCGGCCCGACCTTGAGCACGGCTCGACCACCCACCCGCTCGGAACGTGGTCGACGGGCGCCCAAGGTGAACCGCCCGCCCGACCTTGAGCACGGCTCAGCCATCCATCTGCTCGGAACGTGGTCGACGGGCGCCCAAGGTGAGTCGGTACGACGTTGAGCACAGCTCGACCATCCACCCACTCGGAACCTGGTCGACGGGCGCCCAAGGCGAACCGGTACGACGTTGAGCACGACTCGACCATCCACCCACTCAGAACCTGGTCGACGGGCGCCCAAGGTGAGCCGCCCGCCCGACCTTGAGCACGGTTCGACCATCCGGGCGGGTGGTCGGGTGGTTGGTGGGTGCACAAGGTGGCTCTGGACGACGGTCTCGGGTGCCGGGGCGGCCGGGGTGCGTTAGCTCAGCCACAGCCCGTCAGCCCCAGGCAAGATGAAGCCGGGGTCGCTGGGCCATGGCTGGGAAGTTGAGGTTCCGTCGCATCACCAGTGACCCGCTGCTGAAGGTGGGGTGGATGTTGGCCCTGCCCGGCCCATGTCCCTCCCCAAACCGGTTTGGGGAGGGCTGGCACCGGCCGCGAGGGGATCTGGGGAGGATCCACCCCGTTACCTTCTTCGTGCACCGTGAACAAGCGGTGTCTGGTCGCCGGGCCTGGTATGACTTACTGCCCCTGTCGTGTGCATGATCCGGGGGGTGTTGTCGCCAGGTCTGGTGGCGTTGGTTGACCGCTGATAGGGACAGGGCCACCGATGGGTAGGTCTCTTCGTAACGTGGGTGCCGGCATCCTTCGCCTGATCTGGTGGCCAGGTCGATTCCGTTTTGAGGAGGCAGTGTGGGCCGTCGCGAGTACGCCGTGTTCCTGGGTCTGGATGTGGGCAAGGAGGAGCACCATGCCTGCGGCTTGGACCCGGACGGCCAGCGGGTCCACGACAAGGTGCTGCCGCAGTCGGAGGCGAAGATCCGCGCGGTGTTCGAGGCGCTGTCGGTCCGCGGTTCCGTGCTGGTGGTCGTCGACCAGCCGGCCTCGATCGGAGCGCTGGCGGTCACGGTGGCCCGCGAGCTGGGTATCGACGTGGCCTACCTGCCCGGGCTGGCGATGCGCCGGATCGCGGACCTGCACCCGGGCAACGCCAAGACCGACGCGCGTGATGCCTACATCATCGCCGAAGCCGCCCGGTCGATGCCGCATACGCTGCGCCGGGTCGGCACCGACGACGATGCCTTGGCCGACCTGCAGGTCATCGTCGGCTACGACGACGACCTGGCCGGCGAGGTCACCCGGGTCAGCAACCGCATCCGCGGCCTGCTGACCCAGATACACCCAGCGCTGGAACGGGCGCTAGGCCCGAAGGTCCAGCACCCCGCCGTGCTCGAACTGCTGACCCGCTTCGGCGGCCCTCAAGGACTCGCCACCGCGACGCGACGGCAGCTGGTCGCCGCCACCAAGCCCCGGGCTCCCCGCTCATACGCCAAGCTTGTCGACGCGATCGAGCAGGCGCTGACCGAACAGACCGTCACCGTGCCCGGCACCCGCGCTGCCGAGCTCGTCCTGCCCCAGCTCGCCACCACCCTCGCCGGGCTGCTGACCCAGCGAGCTGATGCCGCCCGGCAGATCGAGGAGATGCTCGATGCGCACCCTCTTTCCAAGGTCCTGACCTCGGTGCCGGGGATCGGCGTCAGGACCGGAGCACGGATTCTCCTCGAGGTCGGCGACGGCACCGCGTTCCCCACCTCCGGACACCTCGCCGCCTACGCCGGACTCGCGCCCGTGACCCGCCGCTCCGGCACCTCGATCCGTGGCGAGCACCCCAGCCGGGGCGGGAACAAACAGCTCAAGCGAGCCTTCTTCCTCGCCGCGTTCGCAGCACTGTCCGACCCCACCTCACGGGCCTACTACGACCGCAAACGAGCCGCCGGCAAGAAACACAACGCCGCACTCATCTGCCTCGCACGACGCCGCATCGACGTCCTCCACGCCATGCTCCGCACCCGCACCCTCTACCAACACCCAACCCCAACAGCCGCTTGACGAAACCCATAGGGACACCCCCCCACACCTCTACGTGTCGCTACCGACACGTGAGCGGGCCGGCCGGCGGGCGGGTCAGTCCTCGACGACGATTGCCAGCGCCGGGCAGACGGCGGCGGCCTGGTGGACGTCGACGGCGAGTTCGTCGGGCGGGGTGTCGGTGAGGAGGACGACGATGCCGTCCTCGTCCCGCTGGTCGAAGACGTCCATGGCCGCGGTCACGCACTGACCCGAGGCGACACACTTGTCCTGATCGACGATGACCTTCATGGTTCTGCTTCTTTCTCGAGTTACCAGGTGACAGGGAGGGAGTAGACGCCGTACACGGCGCCGTCGTGCTTGAACGGGACCTCGTCCAGCTCGATCGCCCGGCGCAGCGTCGGGATCCGCCGGTAGAGGGTGCCGTAGACGACCTGCAGTTCGAGCCGGGCAAGTGGTTGCCCAAGGCACTGATGAACGCCGAACCCGAACGCGACATGCCGGCGCGCGTCCCGGGTCAGGTCCAGCGTGTCCGGCTCCGGGAACATCTCCGGGTCCCGGTTGGCGATGTCGTTGGGGAAGATCACCCCTTCGCCGGCCTTCAGGATCTGCCCGTCGAACTCGATGTCCTCGAGAATCGCCCGGCGACGGCCGTTGTGGGTGATGTTCAGGTACCGCAGCAGCTCCTCGACCGCACTGGCGATCAGCTTCGGGTCGTCGGTGTCGCGCAGCTTGGCGAGTTGGTCGGGGTGCTCGAGGAGCGCAAGGGTGCCGAGGGCAATCATGTTCGCGGTCGTCTCGTGACCGGCGATCAGCAGCAGGACACCGATCCCGGCCGCGTCCTTGCGGCTCAGCTCACCGGCCCGGACCCGCTCGGCGAGCCCGGACAGCAGGTCGTCCTTCGGGTTCTCCAGCTTGTCGCCCATCAGCTCGTGCAGGTAGCCGCCGATGTTGCCGCGGGCCTTGTTCCGCGCCTCGATCGTCTCGGTCGTGCGCAGCAGGATGCTGCTGTTGACCTGGAAGAAGTCGTGGTCCTCGTACGGAACGCCGAGCAACTGGCAGATCACCAGCGACGGGATCGGCAGTGCGAACGCCTGCACCAGATCGACCGGCTTCGGCCCGGCCAGCAGGTCGTCGATCAGGTCGTCGACGATCTTCTGCACCTGCGGGCGCATCGCCTCGACGCGCTTGATCATGAACGGCGCAGTCACCATCCGGCGCAGCCGCGCGTGCTCGGGGTCGTCCATCAGGATGAACCCGATCCCGGGACCGTCGTCATCCTTCGGCAGCTGCACCGGCTGCTGGTTCGGATAGCCCGGCTTCGTGACATCCGAGCTGAGCCGCGGGTCCGACATCAGCCGGCGCTGCTCGTCGTACCGGGTGACCAGCCAGACGGACTGGCCGAAGACATCCACCTTCACCAGCGGCGCCTCGTCCTGCAGCTCCCGCAACTTCGGTGGCGGATCGAACGGGCATCCGGCCGCGCGGGCCATCGGATACTCCGGAGCTTGCTGTGTTGCGGTCATCGCATTCCCTTCCCCAGAAGAGGGTTTACGTCTGTACCAGGTGTGCGCGGTGCAGGCGGGTTTGTTTGGGCATGTTCCAGCCGAGTACGGCGACAGTGCGGCCGTCGCGGCGGTAATGGGTGACGAACCGGCGTTCGTCGATCGCCCCTTCGGCGACTGTGACGTCGGCGTCGGCGCTCGGTAGGCCGTGCACCTGGATCTTGGTGGCGAACTGGTCGGTCCAGAAGTACGGGATCGGTGCGTAGGAACGGTTCTCGCCGAGGATGTTCGCGGCGACACAGGCGGCCTGCTCGGTGGCGTTGGTCCGATTCTCCAAGCGCAGCAAGGCATCCAGCCCGTCATGCCGCCACCGCGCAACATCACCGGCGGCGTAAATCCCGTCGGCCGCCCGGCACTGCGAGTCGCACACCACGCCGTTGTCGAGCGTGAGCCCGCTATCCACCAGCCACTCCGTAGCCGGCGTCGCCCCGAGCGCCACGACCACAACATCAGCCGGCAGATGGTCACCACTAGCCAGCTGTACGCCGGTCACCCGGCCACCGGCCGAGGTCAACCCACTGACCGCCGTACCCAACCTCAGCTCCACCCCCTCGGCCGCATGCAGCTCCCCCAGCAACCCAGCCACTACCGCCCCGAACAAGCTCTCCAAAGGAGCCCCCTGCGGCCCGGCCAGAGTCACCGAGCAACCGAGTTTGCGAGCAGTAGCAGCCACCTCAGCCCCGAGTACGCCGTCTCCAACCACCACCAACCGCGGCTGCGTCCTGGAGGAGTCGTCGCCAAGGTCCCCCGCCCCGGATGCGCCTGCCAGGTCGCGGCGCAGAGCGTCCGCATCGCCTAGCGTGCGTAGGACGTGCACCCCAGCGAGACCCTCTTGCCCCGGCAGCATGCGGGCGCGAAGACCGGTGGCTATGACGATTGAATCGGCTGACAGTTCGCGGCCGGACTCGGTGCTCACCAGGCGGCGTTCTACGTCCAGGGCGGTTGCCGGGTCGCCCAGCACGAAGTTGGCGTCGAGCTTGGCGAGCATCTCCTCCGGCCGCAGCCGGGTGCGCACCTCGTCCCAGTCACCACAGAGGTACTGCTTGGACAGCGGCGGGCGGTCGTACGGCAGGTGGGTCTCGGCGCCGAGCACAGTGATCGGCTCCTGATATCCCTGCCTACGAAGGGCTTCCAGCGTCGACAACCCAGCCGCGGACGCCCCGGCGATCAACACGCTCATTTCGTTACCGGCGCATTCCAGACCCCGACGATCCCATCGATCAGCCCGGTCGCCATGTCGTGCCAGGTCGCCCGGTTGGTCGGCTCACCGATCGCGAGCGCACGCTCGTACTCGGCGCACATCTGCAGGATCAGCAGACGGGTCATAGCGCCGCGCTCCATCCGGACCTCCAACGGAAGATCGGCGAGGATCACGTCGAGCCGTTCGACGATCCACTGCATCGACTGCGAGGTCAGCAGGTCGTCGACCAGCGGACTCCGCAACACCGGGTCGTTCATCAACTGCGCGTTGAACCGGGCCAGCCAGCTCGGGACGCCGAGCGTCGCGAGGTAGTCGGTGCTCGGCCGCACCAGGCAGCCGACCCAGACCCGCAGGTCCTGGCTGTCCCCCGCCTCGGCGATCAGCTCGGCCCGGCGCCGCTCGACATGCACCGAGTGCTTCTGCAGGATCGCCCTGACCAGATCGGCTTTCGTCCCGAAGTGATACCCGACCGCGGTGTTGTTGCCCTGCCCAGCGGCCTCGCTGATCTGCCGGTTGGAAACCTCATGCAGACCGCGCTCGGCGAACATCCGCTCAGCGGTAGCCAAAATCAGCTCCCGCGTCGCGTTGACCCGCTGGGTCCGCACCGTCTTGGCCATCATCATCACCACACCACCGGCACCTTCTGCAGCCCGCCGACGAGCAGACCCTTGACCGGCGGCAACTCCCCCACCGGTACGCCGAGAGCCAGCGTCGGCAGTCGCCGCAGGAGGACCTCCAGCACGACCTGCAACTCGGTCCGCGCCAACGACTGGCCGACACACGAGTGCGGTCCGACGCCGAAGGAGATATGCAGGTTCGGACTGCGAGACAGATCCAAGTCAGCCGCATCCGGGAACACCGACTCATCGCGGTTCGCCGAACCCAGGCTGCAGATCGCCGTCGTACCGGCGGGCAGTGTTCCACCCGGCAGTTCCACGTCTTCATCGACGTACCGGGTCAGGCCGAAGCCGGCGTTCGCGTCGTACCGCAACGTCTCCTCGACCGCGGTGCGAACCAGCGTCGGATCGGCCAGCAACTGCTCCCAGTGTGTGCGATCGGCGAGCAGCATCGCCATCATCTTGCCGATCATGTTCGTGGTTGTCTCGTGCCCGGCGATCAGCAGACCCTTGCCAGTGGCAACGAGTGCGTCGTCGCTCAGATACTCGCCGGCGGCGTCGGCGCGGGTGATCAGATCGCCGAGCAGGTCCTCGCCAGGGGCGACCCGCTTGGCGGCGACATGGCCGGCCATGTACGTCGTGAACTCCGCCTGCGCGGTGTCGACCTCGTCCTGGGTGTAGCGACTGACGCTCAGGAACGTGTCGGACCAGTGTGAGAAGCGATCGCGGTCCTCGTTGGGCACGCCGAGCAGGTCGCAGATCACCCAGACCGGGAGCGGGAAGCCGAAGCTCGCGCGCAGATCGGCAGGTTGCCCCTGAGCGACCATCTCGTCGACGAGCTGCTCGGCCATCGCCTCGATCCGCGGCCGCAGCTCCGCCATCCGCTTGGCGGTGAACCACTTGGTCAGCATCCGCCGCCAGCGCTGATGCCCTTCACCGAGCCGAGGGATCGGCGACTCCTGCTGGTCCAGCATCGAGATCCGCGCCGCGTCCTTCTCGCTGGAGTTCCGCGCGAACCGCGGATCGGCGATCAGTTGGCGGACATCGTCGTACCGGGTCAGTAGGGCTGCCTGGTCACCACTCGGCAGCCGGACATGGGCCACCGGGCATTGCTGCCGCAGCTCCTCCCACTCCGCCGGCGGTTCGATCGCCGCAATGGGTGCCAATGGATAGTCAATCGCGTCACGCTCGGTCACGAGACATCACCTCCGTGTGGGTCTGACTCCCACTTTGCCTCGGCAGCTTGTTTAAGTCAACTGCCTGACTTAATCTATGGTTGCAGAAACCAACTATTTCTTCGGCTCTCGGAGGCGTTCGATGTCCGCAGTCCCCACTACTGCGCCGGGGCGCACTGGTGCAGTGGTTCCAGTGCTCGCGTCGGCCGGCATCACGGTCGCGCTGATGCAGACCTTGGTGATCCCGGTGATCCCCGAACTGCCGCGGCTCCTGAACGCCTCGGCCGGCGCGACCGCCTGGGCCATCACCGCCACCCTGCTCGCGGCCGCGGTCGCCACCCCGATCATGGGCCGGCTCGGCGACATGTACGGCAAGCGCCGGATGCTGCTGATCAGCATCGGCCTGCTGATCGCCGGTTCGATCGTCGCCGCACTCAGCAGCTCACTCATCCCGCTGGTCGTCGGCCGCGCCCTGCAGGGCTTCGCGGCCGGCGTGATCCCGCTCGGGATCAGCATCATGCGCGACGAACTGCCGTCCGACCGCCTCGGTACGGCGACCGCGCAGATGAGCGCGTCACTCGGGGTCGGCGGGGCACTCGGGCTGCCCGCCGCGGCCTTGCTGGCCGAGAACCTCAGCTGGCACGCATTGTTCTGGGTGTCGGCCGGACTCGGCATCGTCATCTTCGGGCTGGTACTGCGGTTCGTCCCCGAATCCACCGTCCGCTCGGGCGGCCGCTTCGACGTACTGGGTGGTGTCGGTCTTTCGGTCGGACTGATTTCGTTGCTGCTGGCAATCTCTCAGGGTGCCGACTGGGGTTGGACGAGCGCTCCGACACTGGGGCTGTTCGCGCTGGCAGTCGCCACGATCGTCATGTGGGGCTGGTGGGAACGCCGTACCAGCGAGCCGTTGGTCGACCTGCGGACGACCGCGCGACCACAGGTACTGCTGACGAACCTGGCGTCGATGGTGTTCGGGTTCGCGATGTTCGCGATGTCGCTGGTGGTCCCGCAGCTGCTGCAGATGCCGAAGGCAACCGGTTTCGGACTCGGCCAGTCGATGCTCGCCTCCGGTCTCGTGATGGGCCCGTCCGGCCTGATCATGCTGATCACCGCACCGCTGTCCGCCAAGCTCTCCGCCGCCCGCGGACCGAAGATCACCCTGATGCTCGGCGCGATCGTCGTTGCCACCGGCTACGGCGTCGGCAGCGTCTTCATGGGCTCGGTTTGGGAGATCGTCCTGGTCTCGCTCCTGATCGGCGCCGGCATCGGCCTCGCCTACGGCGCCATGCCCGCCCTGATCATGTCCGCCGTCCCCGTCTCCGAGACCGCCGCCGCGAACAGCTTCAACACCCTGATGCGCTCCATCGGCACCTCGGTCTCCAGCGCAGTAGCCGGCGTCATCCTCGCCCAACTCACCATCAACCTCGGCACCTACACCCTCCCGTCGGAGAACGGCTTCCGAGTAGTCCTCATCACCGGCGCCGCCGCAGCCCTGGTAGCCCTGGCCATAGCCGCCTGCATCCCCACC
>NZ_SMKA01000249.1 GCF_004348455.1 Kribbella albertanoniae | reverse complement strand
CGTGGGGGAAGGCTCGGGCGAGGACGCGGGCGCAGAGGTCGGCGGGTGGGTTCAATGGTTCAGACAGGGTGGTGGTGAGGTCGTGGGCGTGGAGTAGGGACTCGACGCAGGCCATGGCCGTGAAGCCTTCGGGGTCGCCGATGCCCCAGGGGTGGTAGGCGCGGGTTTCCGGCGGGGTGGCGCGGACCACCAGGGCGAGGATGCGGCCGGCGGCTTCCACAAAGTCGAGGACGCCGGCGGGTGGCGCGAGTTCCTGGGCGGTGGCTGACCAGCGGACGTACTTTGTCGGTGCGGCCACCGCTAGTTGGCTGGCCCAGTGCAGGTGGGCTTGGCCGAGGTGTTCGGCGGTGGTTCGGCAGGTCCAGTCGAGCGAACCTGCGAGTGCCGACCAGTCCTGGTCGACGGTCGGGCGTAGGGCGTCGACGACACAGGTGACTGCGGTATCGAGATCGTCCGCGGTGATCAAGGGTTCTCCTCCGTTGCGGCCGACTCCCTTAGGCAGGAAGACGCAGCGACGTACTGGCTGCGAGCGCCGGGATGAGCTGGTCGGCGATCTTCTGGTGACCGGCGACCGACGGGTGGATGTTGTCGGTGCAGTCGGCCTCGGTGATCCAGCCGGTCGAGTCGATCAGGACGACATTCGGGTCGTCGAGCATCTTCACCGCGGAGGCGATCGCGTCCGCATGCTTGCCGTTGAACGGCGGAAGCGCGACCACCGTCGTCGACGGGTACGCCGATCGCACGCGGCCGATGTACTCGGCGTACTGCTCCGGCGTCAGCGTCTCGTCGTTCACCGCGAGGTTGACCACCACCACGTCCGGCGCCTCGACCCGCTCGGCGGGCGAGCCGGCGAAGTTCCAGCCGAACGACTCCAGCCCCGACGGCACCTCGCCGTTCCCCGGCTTCACGATGCCTTGGCTGCCGAAACCGACCTGGTACGACGTCGCTCCGAACGCGCGGGCGGTCAGGTACGCATAGGACGCCGTACCGTCCACGCCCTCCGACTCGATCTCCGGGCCGATCGCCCGCACGCCCTGGGTGATCGAGTCACCGTAGAACTCCAGGCGCGGGCCGTCGGGCCGCCCGCTGAGTCGCAGCCGGGAGTTCACGTCGAGCACCAGACCACCGAAGACCACCGCGCACCCGAACGGCGGGTTCCACCGGTTGGCGTGCTCGTTGACGTCCTTGACCGCCACCTCGACCTTGTGCCGGCCGGTCGGTGCAGTCAGTTCGACGACCGAGTCCTCGATCACGTGCAGGACCGGATCGTCGTCGTCGAGCTTGACCCACAGGTGCGGTGCCACCGTCAGACCCGTCGTGTCGAAGAGCAACTGCACTCGCTCCCCCGCGAAGGAGAACGAGAGCCGCGAGCCGGAGTTGACGGTGATCGCGACACCGGGCTGGTGACCCCACTGGCCTTCCAGCACGATTCGCGGGTCTGACGGGGCGACAACTTCACCCGGCTCGAACGGCACGCTTGTACTCCCTGCTAGTCGGTGGCAGCCGCCATTCTTTCACCACCCGTTCTTGTGGGCTCGCGCCTCGAACAGCAGGATCCCGGCGGACAGTGCGACGTTCAGCGAATCGGCCTGGCCGAGCATCGGGATCGAGACGCCGCCGAAGCCCTGCGCGTGCCACTCCGCCGACAGGCCCGAACCCTCCGATCCGACGACGAACGCCGTCGGCCCGTCGTACGACGTCTCCCGGTAGCTGCCCTGAGCCGCTGGATCGGCGAGGTGTACCTGGAAACCGTGCGCCCGCAGCCAGTCGGCCGCGGAACCGATCTCGCCGAACTCCAGTACCGGTGTGGACAAGATGGTGCCCCGGCTGGCCGAGTACACGGCCGGATGGCTCGGGCGGGCCCGCCTGCTGGTCAGGATCAGGCAGTCGGCATCGGCCGCGTCGACTGTCCGGATCAGGGTGCCGAGATTGCCGGCGTACTCGACGCCGTCCGCGACCAGGACCAGCGACTCCGCGGTGAAGTGGAGTGCATGTGGGTCCCACACGGGGAGCCGCGCGATCGAGAGCAGGCCGTCGGAGCGCATCTTGCGGGACAGGCGGTCGAGCAGTTTGGCCGAGATCCGGTAGACCGCGGCGGCACGGTCGGCGATCCGGTCGACCGGGTACGTCGTACCGGCTTCGGGGCACCAGAAGAAGGCCTCGAGTTCGGTGTCGGTGGCGAGCAGGCGGTCGTGTTCCCACGCGCCTTCGACGAGGATCCGGCCGGGAGCGGCGTCCTTGCGGACAGTGAGCAGGTCACGAACGGCGGGGTGCTGGGCGCCAATAGCCGGCGCAGCAGGATGCACAGTCATGTGCGGGACTCCGTACTGGAGAACTGAGCAGCGCACCGGGCACCCTGTGATGGGTCCGCACCGGTGTGTGAACGCCTCTACTTCGGCGTTGTGGTCCTGACGCGGTCTACCTGGACCGCGTCAGCCACTGTGATGCTGCTTCATGTTCGCGATGGTAGGCAGTGCCGGCCGCGGTCGTCACCAGGTTTTCCACAGGCTCGGCGGGCCCGGTTTTGGTCTGTCGGTGGTGATGGCTAGAGTCCCTTTCCTGGTTGCCGTTCGCTCGCGGGGGCGGCGCCACACGGGAGGAGTGAGTATGGACGCGACATTGCTGGACGCTGAGGCCGAAGCGGCCGTGCTGCGCGTCTACCGGCAGGTGTTCGCCGTGCTTGCCCGTGAGGCCGGGGCGATGATCGTCGATCCGGAGCTGCTGGACGCGGATCAGGCGATCCTGGATGCCTTCGCCGAGGCCGGGAGCGACGGGCTGACCGTCGAGCAGGCGACGCTGGCCTGCCGCGGCTACCCGCACGACGTGATCGTCCGCCGGTTCGAGGTGCTGCGGCAGTACGGCGCGATCACCAAACTGGTCGACCGTCCGAACGAGTTGCGCCACCGGGCCGCCTTCGCGCCGTACGTGATGCTGATGTTCCTCAAGCGGATGTCGGTGCAGGGTGGTCAAGGTGAGCTGCACCAACTGCTGACCCTGGAGGCACACAGCGTCAGCGACCCGAGCGCGACCGAGGACCAGGGGCTGGCCTCGATCGAGCGGCTGACCAAGGTGTTCCGCCTGTTGGGGAACGAGTTGGCCATCCTGGTCGCCACGAGCACGACACCTCAGCTCCGGGAGAATGCACAGCTCGCTTGGGGTAACGAACGGCTGATCGAGCAGGCCGAGAAGGTGCACCGGATCGTCCTCGAGCGTTGGCCGACGTTGCACCGCGCGTGTACGTCGTTGCGGATGTCGCTCGCTGCGTACGCCGATGCGGTCCAGCTGGCCGCGGGTCGGCTGGTGGAGCGAGCCGGTACGACGCGCGCGCTCGGGCTGCTGCCGATCGAGACGTGGGTGACGTTCACCCGGGGTAGCGAGCCGGATGTGCTGGCCGCGGTGCTGGACGGACTGCTGTTCGACGCGGCCGCTCCGGACTTCTCACCGCAGACCATGGTGGAGGCGGTCGAGACCGGCCGCCGATCCGGTACGGCGAGGATGGCTCCACCGCGGCCGACTGCGGATGTGGACGCGCCGGAGTCGGCAGCCGCAACTGACCGTGAGGAGTTGCGTGCCGAGGCTGAGCGAGTGCTCGCTGAACGGCCGTCTGTGGACATCGTCGAGGTGGTCGACGACGCGGGCGACTGGGTCACCGCGCGTCGGGTCCTGGCCGAGCTGACGGCTGCACATCTGCATGACGAGCTGGACTATGAGCTGGTCTGGTCGGACGGGATGCGGATTGATCCGACGGCTGGGACGCCGTGGGCGACCGAAGGTGTGTTCCGGAGGGCCAGTCGATGAGTACGCCGTCCGAGGCCGTCGAGCGACGGCTCTACAACGCGCTGTGGTGGGCGAAGGTGCAGTCGGCCGGTCCGCTGGAAGTCGAGCCCGATACGCCAGCAGTGGCTGGTCTGACCCGCGCGGCTGAGCCGGACGGTTCCACGGTCTGGCTGGTGCCGACGATGCCTTCGGGTGCCGGCCACGCCGTACTGGATGAGCTGGGCACTCCCCCGGTCGCTGTCGAGCAGCCGAACGAGACAGCCCGGGTGCTGGCGATCGTGGTCGCCTGCTGCTGGACCGACCGCAGTGGTTCGGCCTGGCCGGGCGCGATCGGCACGCTCACCCAGGTGCGAGCCGTGTACGCCGGAATGCGTGGCCGGGCCGAGCAGTCGAGTGACCTGACGCTGATCATCGGCAGCCTCCGGCGCCTGCACGCAACCCACTGGATCCGCTGGAACGAAAAGGCCGGCGAGGTCCGCCTCGGCCCCCGAGTCATCAACTGGACCCCGGCCGACCAAGCCACCCTCCGAGACCTCTGCCGCCACCTCCCTGATCCCCCACCGGCAATCCTCAGCACCACACCCGACACCCCGACCTCAGATCCCCTCCCCACCTCGGAGGTGGGAGATGAGTGAGTCGCAGCATGCGTTGTTTGATCCGTTGTTGCAGGATCTGAGCGATCGCGCTCGGGACGAGGTGCTGGCTGCGTTCAGCGCGGTGCAGTATGCGGCGCATCCGGTCGCTGAGGTGCAGCTGGCCGGGCTGCGGGATGTGACGCTGCGGCGGCAGGTGCAGAAGATGCTGAAGCTGATCGGCCGGGTGCTGGTGCAGGTCGACGGCACGCATTGGACGTCTGGGTACTCCGATGACATCGCCGCCGCGCTGACAGCGCAGGGCTGGCAGCCGTTGTCGGTGGTCGACCGCGCCGTACTGGTGCTCGTCCTGATCCACTCGGTCGCGATCCCCCGCAGCGAAGGCATCCTGACCGGCGACAGCTGGAAGTCGGCCCGGCCGACGACCGTTGACGAGCTCCGGACCACCAAGATCAGTGGTGAAGAGCGACGGCTCGCGCTGCAGCGACTACGTGCAGCCGGGTTGATCCAGCTGTCCGGTGACCACTCTGGTGGGCCCAGCTACATCCCCGGCCCACAGCTGCAGCGCCTGACCCCCGCGGCCCGGCGCCGGCTGCAGGACCAACTCATCCTGGCCGCCGCCCCGGCCAGTCCGATCGCCGAAGCCATCCGGGCCCGCAACGGGACGGCGACCCCGCTGGACGACGCATCGAGCAGTGCAGAACAAGAAGAAGGAGTGGCATGAGCAGCACGGTGGAGGACGGTCCGTTCGACATCCTCGGGTCGAAGGTGCTGCTCGGTGTCCAGGTCGTCGACCTGTCCCGGCTCTCCACGCACCCGATCCCGATGGTCGGCCAGGGCCTCGTGACGGTCGCCGGTCAAGGCCCGACCGACTCGAACGGCGCAGGCAAGTCGTCATGGATCGCCGCGCTCAGCCTGCTGCACGCCGACGACCAGTGGCGGCTCACCAGTGGTGCGCCGGGTGCGGCCGAGCTCCTGTTCACCGCCGAGGCGGCCGGCCAGGAGGGCAACTGGTCGAACGTCGACCGCGGCTACATCGTCGGTGTCTTCTCCGATCCCGCGCTGACCGAGCTCGACGAGATCGAGGCGGCCGCGATCACCGTCTGGATCCGCATCAACCGCAAGGCGTCGTACCTCGATCTACGCTGGAAGAACGGACTACACGTCCCGTACGGCGCGACCGAGGCCGAGCGGGCCGCCGGAGCCGACGCGTTGTGGGCCGCGCTCCCGCACTCCAACGGCCGCACGGACTTCCACGCCAACAAGCTCTCAAGCGTCCTGTACGGCGGTCAGGTCCGCTGCGTCTCGTTCTTGTCGACCTCGGTCCGTTCCAGCCCAACCGCGAACCTGCTCGCCGAGCCGCTGAACGAGCTCGGCCCGGCCCGGATCTTCAACGCGATCGCGACTCTCACCGGCCTCGATCACGAGCTGGAGCAGGAGCAGGCGCACCGGTCGGCCGAGCACACGCAGCGCGAGGCGACCAAGCAGGCGACGGCCGACCTGCAGCGGTGGGAGCAGGAGATGGCCGCGGTCGAGGCCGGCATTCTGCAGCGCGCCGCGGCCCGGGATGCGCTGGCTGCGGCGAAGGAGTCCTGGCAGGCAAGGTGTGCACGGCACCTGATCGACGGTGACGCCCGCAACGGCGAGATCCTGCACGAGCTCGGTGAGCTCGACGAGCGGGTCGCCGAGCAGGAGGCTCGCCGGGAGGCGGTCGATGCCGCGATCGATGCCTTCGGCAACGAAGAGGTGTTGCTCCGGGACGTTCAGCTGACCCGCCAGGAGCGCGACAAGCTGGATGCGCGGGACCGCGATCTCGACCTGGCCCAGCGGTCCGTGCGTGAGCAGCTGGAGCGGCTCGGGCAGGAGCATCGCCGTCTACTGGACGCCGGTCGCTCGGCGGACGGCCGCGATCTGGCTGCGGCCGGCGAGGAGCAGACCGAGGCGCGCGTGGCGCTCGAGGAGCACATCGGGCGCGACCATGCGGCCCGGTCCGCGGTCGATGTCGCGACCGCCGAGCTGCGGGAAGCCGAGAGCGGCCAGACCGTATCCGCAGCACAGCAACAGGTCCTGGAGAACGCAGGACTCGAGTGCGGTGCGCTCACCGACATCACCGAGCTGCCCGCGTCGGCTCGATCCGAGTGGGAGCCGCGACTGGCGCCGTACCGGGAAGCTGTTGTCATCGACGCCGGTGATGCGGCCGTCGCGTCGGCAGCACTTGCCGATGCCGGGTACGCCGGATTCCTTCTGGTGCTGGCGAATCGCCCCGGCGCCAAGCGTGCCAAGGGCGTTCCGACCTCCGCCGACAAACGCTTCACCCTCGATGCCTTCTTCACGACGCTCGCCGAGCGCGCCACCAAGGAGAACATCGACGACGTTGCCGGTGTGGTCGCGGTCGGGCAGTTCGACGAGCCGCTGACCGGCCGGACCGCGCGCATCGAGGCGGCTCGCCGCCGGGTCGAGGCCGCGGCCGAGGCACGCGCGGCAGCATCAACGGCGCTGGAGCAGGCCCGAGCGCGCGTCGACCAGGCCGAGCGCCGTACGGCGGCCGCCCGGGCTCTCGCGGACGCCGAATCGGTGCAGGAGCAGATCCTCGCGCTGCGCGAAACCATCGACCGCCACGAGACCGATCGCGACTCGCTCGCCCCGCAACTCCAAGCTGCCAAGGAATCCGCCGAGGCCGCGGCCGGTCAGCAGCTGGTTCGTGACGAGCGGCTCAAGAACCTCGAGTCAACCCGCCGCGACCACGACCGGATCCTCGACGACCTGGCCGGGCGCCGGTTACGGCTGCTCGAGGAGCAGACCGGGCTCGACCTGACCGCCCGGATCACCGCCTGGGGTACGACGCCGGCCGAGGCCGACGAGTTCCTGCTCGGGCTGCCTGACGAAGCCCAGCGGCGGACGACGTCCGACTGGAATCACCAGGCCTGCACCCAGCTCGACGACGTGATTCGCCGCTGTTTCCCGAATGCCCGCTCCCGCGAGGAGATCCCGGCCGAGCTCTGGGAGATCCTCAACGGTCCGGACGGCTGGACGAGCGGGACTCTCGGCGCGCGCGTCGGCCTGGTCCCGGCGTTGCAGCGGACGCTGAGCAGTCACCTCGCTCAGCACGAGACATTCGACAGCCTGCAGCAACAGCAGATCGCCAATCAGCGCGCCGAGCGCAACGCCGCTCTGGAGCGCGCCCGCGAAGGGCTCGGCGAGGCCGAGAGCACAGCTCGCGCTCACCGCGCGTCCCTGGCCGACGGCATCAAGGCCCGGCTGCGCCTGGTGTCGCAGGAGTTCGACCGGCTCGATCAGCAGTACGGCGGGTACGGCGCGAAGCTCGAGTTCCCCGAGCCGGATCCGCCCGCCGAGCCGGACAAGCCGTGGCGCTGGACGGTCACCCCGAAGTGGCGACGTTCGGAGGGCGGCCCGTTCTCGGCGTTCAACGTCAAGGGCAACACCGCGCAGATGGACGAGAAGGCGGTGAAGCTCGTCTGCGCCGCTGCTCTGGCCGGCGGATCCGACCGGCCGCTGCTGCTGATCCTGGATGAGCTCGGCCGCAACCTGGGTTCGCAGCACCGCCGGGAGGCCGTGGCGCTGTTCGAGCAGATCGGTCGCGACCGCAACATCACGGTGATCGGCGCACTGCAGGACGACATGGAGCGCTATGCCCTCGCGTCGTCGCGGCTGTACGTCAAGCTCCGCCGCAGCTCGGACACGATGGCCTACAACCAGGCCCCGGTCGTGAAGGGCAACGAGGAGTACGCCGCTCGCGTCGAGCTGCTGCGGTCATGGCTCGAGTCGTACCGCGGTAAAACGCCGACGCTTGAGATAGCCTCGCCCACTCTCACGTAGACAAACGCTTTCCGACAGAAACAATCATCCAGCGTCTTGATTAAGTCCGTCAGGTCCGCATACTGACGGGTGAGAGCGCTCTCTCCTACCGCCCCAGGGAGACTACAGATGACCTCCGGCCTGCTTCGTCATGTCACCGTACGGCTCACTCTGCTGATCGTTCTCGCGATCCTCAGCTCGGTGCTGGTCTCGGCACCGGCCGAGGCCTTCGCGCCGAAACCGCCACCGCTGACCACGCCATGGACCAATCAGGTCTCCGTCACCAACCCGCTCCCGGAGTATCCGCGGCCGCAGCTGACCCGAACCGAGTGGCAGAGCCTCAACGGCGTCTGGCAGTTCGCGCCGACCAGCAACCTCAACACCCCGCCGGTCGGCGGGACGCTGGCCGAGGAGGTGCTGGTCCCCTACCCGATCGAGTCGGCGCTGTCCGGCATCATGCGGCACGAGAACCGCATGTACTACAAGCGGAACTTCACCATCCCGGCCGGCTGGTCCGGCCGTCACGTGCAGCTGAACTTCGGCGCTGTCATGTGGCAGTCCAAGGTCTGGGTGAACGGCGTCCTGCTCGGTACGCACGAGGGCGGGTACGACGCGTTCTCGTACGACATCACCTCGGCCCTGCGTGCGGGGACCAACGAGATCATCGTCGGCGTCTGGGCGCCGGTCGACGCCGAGGACATCCCGTCCGGCAAGCAACGCCTCAACCGCGGCGGCATCTGGTACACCCCGTCGTCCGGCATCTGGCAGACCGTCTGGCTCGAACCGACCGAAGCGACCTGGATCAAACGGCTCGACACCATCCCGAACGTCGCGGCCGGCGGGCTCGACCTCGCCGTACAAGCTTCATCCGCAGGGCAGCCGGTCCGTGCGCAAGTGCTGTCCGGCGGCCAGGTCGTCGGTGAAGCGACCGGCGTCACCGGTACGTCGTTCCGCGTACCGGTGCCGAATGCGCGGTTGTGGTCGCCCGACGATCCGTTCCTCTACGACCTCAAGGTCACCCTCGGCCGCGATGCCGTCGGCGGCTACTTCGGGATGCGGTCGGTCGGCAAGGCGATGATCGGCGGCTTCCTGCGGCCGACGCTCAACGGCAAGTTCGTCTACCAACTCGGCACACTCGACCAGGGCTACTGGCCCGACGGTCTCTACACCGCGCCAACGGACGCGGCGTTGCGCTTCGATCTGGAGCAGCAGAAGTCGCTCGGTTTCAACATGGTCCGCAAACACATCAAGGTCGAATCGGCCCGCTGGTTCTACTGGGCCGACAAACTCGGTCTGATGGTGTGGCAGGACATGCCGTCGCTGGTGGCCGGCCGCAACGCGTCGGCGACCGGGGAAGCGCGGTACGAGACCGAGCTGCGCCGGATGATCGAGAACCACAAGCAGATGACGTCGATCGTGCAGTGGATCCCGTTCAACGAGGGCTGGGGTGAGTTCCAGGCCGGCCGGATCGCCGATCTGGTGAAGAGCCTCGACCCGACCCGCCTCGTCAACCACAACTCCGGATCGAACTGCTGCGACTCCGATCCAGACCCCGGCAACGGCGACATCATCGACGACCATATGTACGTCGGCCCCGGGATCGCCCGCGCTCCGTCGAGTACCCGGGTGCTGCAGCTCGGCGAGTACGGCGGGCTGGGCCTGCACGTCCCCGGTCACGAGTGGCCCAGCGGCAACAGCTTCGCCTACGAAATGCTGCCGACCAGCGACGCGCTGACCAGCCGCTACGTCCAGATCACCAGTCAATTGCCGGATCTGATCAACGGCTCCGGGCTGTCGGGTTCGGTCTACACCGAGCCGACGGACGTCGAGGACGAGATCAACGGCTTCTTCACCTACGACCGCCAGGTGCAGAAGATGGACTTCGCCCGGGTGCGTGCTGCCCATCAACAGATCCTCGCGGCTGCGAACGGTACGGCGCTGCCGACCGGGAAGCTGGTGTCTTTCCGAGTCACGACGCCGAACTACACCAACCGCTACCTCCGCCATACCGGTGGAGTCGCGAACACCGAGGTGGTCGACTCCGGCAGCAGCCAGGGTCTGAAGCAGGACGCCACGTACTGGGTCCGCTCCGGACTGTCGAACGGGAGCTGCTTCTCGTTCGAGTCGCGCAACTTCCCCGGTCAGTACCTGCGCCAGCGGGATCAGCGGGTCTACAAGGAGGCCAACACCGGCGGCACTTTCGCGGCCGATGCCACCTTCTGCGCCCGCCCGGGTCTCAGTGGAGGCGGTACGTCGCTGGAGTCCGCAGCTCGACCTGGTCAGTACCTGCGGCATCGCAACTCCGAAGTGTGGATCGACGGCGACACCGGCGGCTCTTTCCGCGATGACTCGACCTGGAACCTCATACCGGCGTGGTGGAAGAGCGGTGCCAATCTGAGCGTCGGCCAGGCCCGCACCTTCCGAGTGGCCACCCCGGGCTACACGAACCGGGTACTGCGCCACCAGGAGAGCCTCGCCCGGACAGATGTCATCGACGCCGGATCTGCGCTCGCCGACCGGCAGGACTCGACCTTCGTCGTACGGGCTGGTCTGGCGGAGGGCACCTGTTACTCGCTCGAGTCGGTGAACTTCCCCGGTCAGTACCTGCGGCACAGCAACTACCGGCTGCAGAAAGCCACCAGCGACGGCACTGACACCTTCCAGCGAGATGCGACGTTCTGCGCACAGCCGCCGCTGGCTGGTGGCGCGGGCAACGTGTCACTGCAGTCGCTCAACTACCCCTCCTACTACGTGCGGCATGCCAGCGAGCTGGTGTACATCGCCACGGTCAGTGGAGGGAACGCGTGGGACGGTGGCGGCAGCTACAACGCCGACGCCACCTGGACCGACCAGTCCGGGCTGGGAGGCTGACATGCGCTCGCTGTTCGTCGCACTGGCCTTGCTGGGTACGACGCTCGCCGTACCGACTGCTGCCCAGGCCGAGGCTCAGGCTCAGGCCGTCCCGCTGGCTCAGGTCTGTTCGGTGTCGTGTGACGCGCTCGATCCGTCGCGCGCGCAAGAGGAGACCTTCCCAGTACCGGAGAAGGTGATCAACGGACGCCGCGTCGTACTGCACGTGTCCGACAAGGACTCGATGGCCTGGGGCAGCATCGACAACGGCGTCACCAACGACGCCGTCTGGCTGGACCGCAGCTGGGACGGCGGCGCGACCTGGGAGGGACTGCTCGGCAAGGCCTCGATTCCCAGTGGCTGGACCGGTACCCGAACGCTCATGTACAACCTGGCAGACCCGGGCGCCCACCGCCGCGGGATGATCCGAGCCTGCGGCGACGCAGCTGGGGTCGACTGCACTGCGTGGGTGTACCCAACTGTCTGCGCCGCGGCCTGTGACGGCAGCGACGGTGCATCCGGTGACAACCAGCCGGTCCCGTCGGCAGCGCTGTCCGGCCGCCGGATCGCCCTGCACATCGACAACCGCGGGATGGCCTGGGGCACGATCGACACCGGCCGCGCCGGCGACGAAGTCTGGCTCGACCGCTCCTGGAACGAAGGCGCCTCCTGGCCCGGCGGCTCCTCCCTCGGCCGCGTCGGTGTTGGCTCGGGCTCCACCGCGGCGAAGACCAAGCTCTATGCCACCACCGATCCACGCTCCAAGCTGTACGGCGGTGCCGTCCGCGCATGCGGCCGCGCAGTCGAAGGCCAAAACGGCGCCTGTACGGCGTGGGCCCGGCCGGCGTCGGATCGGACATCCGCAGCGGCCGATGCGCTGATGTACTCGTACCAGCCGCACACCGCCTGGTGGCTGTCGAGCTGGTGGAACTCCGCAGTCGCCCTGACCACGATGATGGACTACCAGCAGCGGATGCGGCGTACTGATCTGCGCTGGATGGTCAACGAGATGTTCGACAAGAACAGGGGCGTCTTCCCGGCCGGGGTGAAGAGCGGCGACGCGCTGGAGGGGAACTTCATCAGCCGGGCGATCGACGACACCGAGTGGTGGGCGATCGCGTGGATCCAGGCGTACGACCTCACCGGCGAGCGGAAGTACCTGGACATGGCGGTGACGATTGCCAACTATGTCCACGGCTACTGGGACACCGGTTCATGTGGCGGCGGTGTGTGGTGGGACCGCGAGCGCACGTACAAGAACGCGGTCACCATCGGGCTCTACGTCCGGATGACGGCCGCGCTGCACAACCGGCTGCCTGGCGACTCCATCTGGCTGCAGCGAGCCACGACCAGCTGGAACTGGTTCAAGAACAGCGGCATGATCAACTCCGCCGGCCTGGTGAACGACGGGCTGACGGGCTCGTGCACCAACAACGGGCAGACCGTGTGGACGTACAACCAGGGGCTGGCGATCGGCGGTGCGCTCGAATTGTGGCGCGCGACCGGGGATGCCGCCGTACTGGCCAAGGCTCGGCAGCTGGGTGATGCGGCGATGTCGTCGACGTTGCTGAGCCCGGGCGGGATCCTGACGGAGTCGTGTGATGCCGCGGGCAACTGTGACGACAACCAGAAGCAGTTCAAGGGAATCTTCATGCGGTATCTGATGGATCTGGCCGACAGCACCGGCGAGGCGTCGTACAAGACCTATGCCCAGCGGCAGGCCGATTCGATCTGGCAGCACGACCGGGACAGCCTGAACCGGCTCGGGCAGCGGTGGGCCGCGGGTGGCGTCCGGGACTGGCGGACCCAGGCCAGTGCACTCGGTGGACTGCTCGCAGCGACGCCGAAAAGCTGAGGTACTTCGGATGGATACTTACTAAAACCGGACCCCGGTGGTCACCTCCGAACCACCGGTGCCGCAGACTGGTCGGGTGGAACTTCCAGAGAACCGCACGGGCTCTTCACGCCGGGTAGGCGGAACTCTGGCCAACCATCCGGCCACCGGCGTACCGTCTGCTGCGCAGGATCGGCCGGCACACGATCGGAGGGCGTGATGGCATCATGGCTGCTCCGCGCCCAGTGGGCTCACCGTGACGAGACCGTCGAGCAACGCGCACTACGGGTGGATCGCACGCTGACGGCTGTCGCGGTCGCGTTCCCTGATGTGCATGCCTGGACGCAGGACGAACGGTGGGGGTACCACGTCCTCGAGGCGGATGGTTCGATTCCGCTCGAGGAGATGGTCGAGGCGACCACGAAGGTGCTCGCCAACGGATCCAGTACCACCCGGCTGCATCTCCAAAGCACTGGTGAGCTGCCGTGGCTGTTCGACCTGTCGATGGGCGGCACGCTGACGACGGTCTCGGACCAGATCACGCTGCACTGGAGCGATGACGAGGCGCTCACGCAGTCCGACCGCTTCGCGCAGGTCCTGCGTGCTGTTGTGTCGATCTGGGAGCCGGAGTGGGCCAGCATCGCCGACACCGAACTCGCGGCCGCTGCGGGGGTCTTCCGTCGGGGAATCCCGATGATGGGCTGGCTGACGTATGTCCGCGGCATGGTGGCCGGCGCTCACGGCATCGACATCCAGCTCACGCCGTTCGAGCGTGGAACGCTGCTCCAGGCCCCGGTCTCCCCGGCGGACCTCACTCCGGTGCACATCTGTGCTGCGGCAGCGCTGGTCGGGATCGCTCCCGAAGGCTGATCACCTCAGCTTCTACTTGCCTTAAAGAGGTCCAGACATATGTTAAGGGCCACCCCTAGTGGGGTGGCCCTTAACAGTGTGAATGTCCGGCGGCGTCCTACTCTCCCACGACCTCCCGGTCGCAGTACCATCGGCGCTGAAGGGCTTAACTTCCAGGTTCGGAATGGAGACTGGGTGTTTCCCCGACGCTATGACCACCGAAACTCTATCAAAATATCAACAACCAACCCTGCTGATCACAACCCTTAGCGTGGTGCCTGGGGGTTGGTGCTGGGGGTCCTGTTCATATTCTGGGAACCGTACAGTGAACGCGAGTTACTTGTAGCGCAGCGGCTTTCACTGTTGCCAACCGTGTGGTTGGTGTGTGACAAGCCCTCGGCCTATTAGTACCAGTCAGCTCCACACCTTGCGGTGCTTCCACTTCTGGCCTATCAACCCAGTGGTCTACTGGGGGCCTTACCCGGTTAACCCGGTGGGAGACCTCATC
>NZ_SMKA01000248.1 GCF_004348455.1 Kribbella albertanoniae | reverse complement strand
GCTTGATGCCCAGCAGGGAGTCGATGGCTTGGGCTACCAGGGCGGGGGCGGTGGGGTCGTCGCCGTTGGTTTCGGACCAGGTGTCGATGGCGGAGAGGGCCGCGACGGTGTCGAGGTCGTTGGTGAGAGCGGCTCGTACGGCGTCGACCGTGGCGGCGCCGTCGGGGCCGGAACCGCGGCTGAGTGCGCCTCGCCAGACGTCCAGGCGGGATTGAGCTTCCGCCAGCCCTTCAACCGTCCAGAACCAGTCGGTCCGGTAGTGGTGAGCGAGGAGCGCCAGGCGGATCGCCATCGGGTCCGTACCGGACAGGCGTTCCTTGGAGACGAGGACGAGGTTGCCCTTGGACTTGGACATCTTCTCGCCGTCCAGCCCGACCATCGCCTGGTGGACGTAAGCGCGGGCGAAGGGGTGCTGACCAGTGGCCACCTGAGCACCGGACGCGGACATCTCGTGGTGCGGGAAGATCAGGTCCGATCCCCCACCCTGGACGTCGAACGACATCCCGAGGTGCTTCAGCGCGATCGCCGAACACTCCACATGCCACCCCGGCCGCCCTCGCCCAACAGGCGAGTCCCACGCCGGCTCGTCCGGGCGCTCGTGCCGCCACAGCAGGCTGTCCAGCGGATCCTGCTTACCTTCACGATCCGGATCCCCACCGCGCTCCGCGAACAGCTCGGTCATGGTCGACCGGTCGTAGTTCGAGACGCCCCCGAACAACGGGTCGGCCTTCACCGCGAAGTACAGGTCACCGTCGACCGAGTAGACCGCACCCGCCTGCTGCAACTCCTCGACAGCGGATGCGACCAGATCGATCGACTCGACGACACCGATGTAGTGCTGCGGCGGGATCACGCGGAGCGCGGTCATGTCGTCGCGGAAGAGCTGGATCTCCTTGTGCGCCAGCTCGGTCCAGTCGACGCCGGTCGCGGCGGCCCGCTCGAGCAGCGGGTCGTCCACGTCGGTGATGTTCTGCGTGTACACGACGTCGTACCCGGCGTCGCGCCACAGCCGGTTCACCAGGTCGAACGTGACGTACGTCGCCGCGTGGCCCATGTGGGTCGCGTCGTACGGCGTGATGCCGCACACGTACATCCGCGCCGTCCGGCCGTCGACCGGCGCCACCTCGACCGGTCCGCCGGAAGCGGTGTCGTGGAGGCGCAGCCGCCGGCCCTGGCCCGGGACGACCGGGATGTCTGGATGAGTCCACGCCTGCATGATCTGGAGCTTATGTCAGACCGGAATTCGCCGGTGCGACACGGTTCCAATACCTGGTCTCGTACAGTCGCCCCGACCACGGTTCGGTTACCCTGCCCAGGTCCGCTCTACGTACGCCGTGAAGCTCCCAGCCGGTCGACCGAGCAGCGACTCGATGTCAGAGCTCGGCGTGGTCAGATACCCCTCCCGCATGATCGCGTACAGCTCGTTCAGCTCGTCCGCCACCTCGGCCGGCCAGCCACTGTCCACGATCATCGAGCGATACTCGGCGGGCGTCACGGCGACGTACGACACCGCCCGCCCCGACACCTTCGCGATCGTCTCCACCGCCTCGCTGAAGGTGATCGACTCCGGCCCCGACAGGTCATAGGCCCGCCCCTCATGGCCGGAAGACGTCAGCACCTTGGCCGCAACCTCCGCCACGTCCTCCAGATCCACGAACGGCTCCCGCACGTCCCCCGCCGGCAGTTCCAGCCGACCCGACAGCACGGCCTCGTGCCACACGTCCTCGGAGAAGTTCTGCGCAAAGTTGTTGGCTCGCAAGAGGGTCCACCCGGCACCCGAGGCCTGCACAACCCGCTCCCCCTCGGCCATCCCCGCGCCGAACCGCCCAGCCACCTTGTCCATCGAACGCCCCGAGAGCGCGACGAACCGCCGTACACCGGCCGCCACCGCCTGCTCCACAAACGCCTCGATCGGCGATGGATCCTCCGGCGCCACCAGATACACCGCCTCCACCCCCTGTACGGCGGCCGCCCACGTACCGCGGTCGGTCCAGTCGAACCGGGTCTCCCCCGACCTCGATGCCGCCCGCACCTCAACCCCATCCGCACGCAGCCGCGCGGCCACTCGCCGACCTGTCTTACCCGTTGCACCCAACACCAAAATCGTCATACCCAGAGTCAATCCGCCAGGCCCGCTGGACCGAATGGCCGATCGGACCGGCCTCATGTGCAGTCGGCCCACCTAGGGTGGTGGGTGTGGATCCTCTCGACGACCTGTTGCGCGGCCTGCGGGCCGAAGGCGCCGTTCTCGGTACGCCGGTGCTCGCGCCGCCGTACGCACTCCGCTTCATCGACGGCGCGGCGCTGACGTTCGTCGCACCGCTCCTCGGCGCCGGCTGGATTGTTGCCGAAGGCACCGAACCTGTCCGGATCGTGCCCGGTGACACCGCGATCATTCGCGGCCCCGAACCGTTCCTGTTCACCGACGACCCGGCCCGCTCCGGCCCGAGCATCGACGTCCGCTGCGACGGCCGGGTCGACTCCCCCGGCCCGGTCGACGACGGCACCGTGCTGATGGCCGGCGCCTACCACGTGCGCCAGGAACTCCCGCGCCGCCTGGTCACCGAGCTTCCGCCGCTGGTCGTCGTACCGGAGGATCACGACTGCACGCCACTGCGCGAGTACCTGCAGGAGCGCATCGCGGCCGGCGCGCTCGGGCGCCACGTCGGTCTCGACCGGCTGCTCGACTGGTTGATGGTCTGCTGCCTACGCGACTGGTTCGAGGCCAACCCACCGCCCTGGTACCGCGCGCTCGGCGATGACGTCGCCGGCCCAGTGCTGCAGGCGATGCACGGCGCCCCGGCCGCCAACTGGACCTTGGCCGGGCTCGCCGAGGTCGCCGCGGTCTCCCGGACAACGCTCGTACGGCGCTTCACCCAGCTCATCGGGCAAGCCCCGCTCACCTACCTGACCGAGCTCCGGATGACGCTCGCCACCGACCTGCTCACCGAACCCGGTGCCACCGTCTCAACCGTCGCCCGCCAGGTCGGGTACGGCGACGCGTTCAGCTTCAGCTCGGCGTTCAAGCGCGAACGCGGCGTCAGCCCGAGTGTCGCTCAGAAGGCCGGCCAGTCCTCGGTCGGCTAGCGGCCCGGCTCGGATTCCAGAGCTCGACGCAGAGGCGCCCGACGAACGCGGCACCGGCCGCCGTCAGTACCAGGATCCAGGCACCGCCACCAAGCAGGGCCGACTGCGGGCCGTCGATGTCGGCCGTCGACGGCCCGAGCTGACTCCGGGAGTGGAGCAGGGCGATCACGACCACGGCGGCAACCGCGACGATCATCAGCCACAGCGAGCGCAGGATGAGGCCGGCCCCGGCCAGCCGGAGCGCGATCGCCGCCGCGGCCAGTGGGAGCAGCACGAACAGTGGGGTGATGATCGCCGCCACGATCAGGATCGCGATCAGGACGGCACCGATGGCTGCGAAGAGTGCGGCGACAACAGCCTCGATGCCCGACCGGCCCTCGGTCGCACCGGCGGTCAGTCCCGCCACGACGGGCTTGCCGATGTGGATGAACAGCAGAGCGAACAGCGGACCACCCACCACGATCGCAGCCAGAGTCCCCGCGGCTGCGCCGACAGAAGCTGCGGCGGACCTGGCCAAGGCCAACATCGAGTGATCCTCCCGACCATCGGAACGCGAACAGGCGGGAGCCTAAGCCCGCACCGGTTCAGCAGATCCGTGGTCGGCCGCTACCGGGTTGAGGGGACGGGGAGACGCCGGGGACGCAGACGGAGTACGCCGGCGATCCAGGTGATGACAGCGGCAAGGGCGGCGACTGCGGCGAAATGCAGCAGGCCTTGGGTCAGATCGGCGCCGCCGGACGGATCGACGGCGTACGTGGTGAACTCTCGCGTCGACCACAGTGGAAGGAACTTGGCGCCCGTGCCATCGGGGTCGGCGAGCATCTGCAAGGCCATGATCGAGAGCAGCGCCAGCGCTCCCTCGAGTTCTCGTGGGACGAGCAGACTGACGGCAGCACCGAGCGGAGCTGCGATCAGGACGCTGGTGCCGAGGAGCAGCGCGACGGTCCACAGATGCGTCACGTCCTGTGTGAGCGCGACCAGAGCGAAGTACGCGCCGGCCAGCCCGAGTCCGGTAGCGGTCAGGGCCAGTTGGCGACCGGCGACGAGTGCACTCGGCGACGCGCCGACGATCGCGAGCCGCTGATCCAGGTCACGGGAGCTGACGTGGGTGAACAAGGAGAGCGTGGCGACGGCCCACCCGACGCCGAGCGCGAGAAACCGGATCGCCTGTCCGGTGGTGTCGATCCGGGCCAGGTAGAAAGCCAGCGGCAGTGCGACGACCAGGACGAGGGCGCGACGCCGGCGGAGGAGTTCGCGAAGGGTCACAGCGACTACAGCTGACACCATCACTGGTCCTCCGATCGGTGCAGCTCGACGAGGTGATCGACCCGCTCGAGGTCCTGCAGCAGGTGCGTGACCACGAGGACCCCGGCGCCCGCGTCGCGCCACTTGAGCACCTGGTCCCAGAAGTCGAGGTAGCTGTCCTGGTCGAAGCCCTGGTACGGCTCGTCGAGCAGGATCAGATCGGGGCTGTTCAGCTCGGAGAGGACGACGTTGAGCTTCTGCTGGGTACCGCCGGACAACCGGGCCGCGGACAATCCGGACCGTGGCCGCCAGCCGAGCCGCCGGCACAACTGGTTGCCGGTGGACACAGCCTTGCGTCGGCCCATCCCGTGCACCGCGCCGAAGAGCCGGAAGTGTTCGGCCGGGGTGAGGAACCCGGAGACACCGCCCTGCTGTGGGGCGTAGCCGATCCGCGCAGTGCGCTCGACCACTCCACCGGACGGTGCCGTCGTACCGCAGCAGATCTTCAGCAGAGTCGACTTCCCGCAACCGTTGGCGCCGACGACAGCGGCCACCTCGCCGGCTCGCAGGGTCAGGCTCACGTTGTCGAACACCGTGTGCCGGCCGTACCGCTTGGAAACTCCGGACAACCGCAGGACGACCTCGCCTGCGGGCATCGTCGACAACCGCGGCTGAGGCGTGCGGACCGCCTGAGCCAGCCGGACGGCGTACGCGGCCGCAGGTCCGTACAGCTCGCTCGGATCGGCACCGGCGCCCCGCGCTTCCTCGTGACTGTCCTCGGTCAGCCGGCGGGCTTCGGCCGGTTCCACGCCGAGCTCGATCAGGCTTCGATCCAGCCGCCGCGACCACTCCTCGGCGGGCGTCACCCGAGCCGCTCCGCTCGGGCTCGTTGGGCCTGCACCGTCAGGGATTCCACCGAGTCGCGGAACTGGTGCCAGGATCCGATCCGGTCGGCGACGGCCTCGTGGCCGGCCGCGGTCAGGTCGTAGTACTTGCGTCGCGGTCCCGTTGCCGAGGGCACCCAGTCGGTCTCGACCAGGCCTTGTTTCTCCAGCCGGACCAGGGACGGATACAGCGTGCCGCCCGGGATCTCGTCGAAGCCGGCCGCGACCAGCCGCTGGGTCAGACCCAGGCCGTAGTCGCGGCGCTCGGCCAGCAGGCAGAGCAGACACACATCGAGGAAGCCGTGCAGCCACTGCTGCCGGAGATTCACGCTCATGGGTAGGTAGGCTAACTGACAACCGGTATGGAGTCTAGCTAACTACCATCAGTCAGAAGGCGGGCCAGGGAATCGCCGGCCAGTCCTCGCTCGGATAGGGATACGTACCGGTCTTCAGCAGGGTCGCGCAGCGCTCCCGGGTCGCGGTCAGCTCGACGGCAGTGATCAGCTGGCCGAGCTCCTGCCCGAAGGCACCGGCCAGTCCGTCGGCCAACCGCCGTACATCGTCGAGGAGGTCCGGCGCGATCGGCTCACCGGCCCAGCCCCACAACACGGTCCGGAGCTTGTCGTCGGCGTTGAAGGTCACCCCGTGGTCGACGCCGAACACGCGGCCGTCGCCCGGGTTCAGCACGTGGCCGCCCTTGCGATCGGCATTGTTGACCAGGGCATCGAACACGGCCATCCGCCGTAACGCCTGGGTGTCCGCATGCACCAGCGTCACCGGGTTGTGCCGTCCGTCCAACGCATCCAGTACGCCGACCCATCCGGACGGCACCCGCCCTTGCGGGACGATGTCGACCAGCTCGGTCTCCCCCGCATCCACCTCGATCTCGTCGATCCACAGCTGGACCATGCCCTGACCGAGCGGTCCGTCGCGCAACAGCGTCGGCGGCACGATCGACCAGCCGAGCGTCTCGGAGACGACGTACGCCGCGTACTCCCGCTCGGCCAATGTGCCGTCGGGAAAGTCCCACAGCGGCCGCTCACCCTGCACGGGCTTGTAGACCACCGTCGCACTCGCCGCCCCAAGACTGACCGAACCCTGGTACGTCCCGTTCGAGGCAGCCATCAACCGACCGTGCAGGGAAAGCTCTCCCTGGGCCAACAGATCCAAATCAGTCATTCGGGAGGTGCCTGCGGTAGCCGTTCGCCCGGGGGCAGATGTGGCCTTCGGGGTCGATCGGGCGGCCGCAGAACGGGCAGCTCGGCCGGCCGGAGGCGACCAGCGCCACCGCACGCCGGGCGAACGCCCGGGCCTGCTGCTCACTGAGCCGGACCACGAACACCTCGCTGTCCTCGGACTCGAGCGCGGCCGCGACCGGGTCGTCGTCCTCCAGCTCGACCTGCTCGGTGGTGACGACGGCGTACACCTCGATCACCACCCGCTCGGAGTCGGCCTCCCAGGCCAGCGTCATGGTGCCGGCCCGGAACTCCTCCTCGATCGGCTGCTCCAGCGGGTCGGTGTCATCCGGCCCGACCGGGGTCAGCGGCTCTCGCTCGAACCGCCGCGCGACCTCGTCCAGCATCACGTCCAGCCGCTCCGCGAGCGCCATCACCTGTTCCTTCTCACAGGCCACCGAGGTCAGCCGGACCCCGGCCCGGGCCTGCAGGAAGAAGGTTCTCGCACCGGGTTCCCCCACGGTGCCGGCGACGAACCGCTCAGGATCGTCGTAGGAATGAACAACGCGCGCCATGACTCGACCCTATTACCGTCCACCTACAACCGCGTCGGAAGACTGCTTTTTGGTCGCTTTCCCTTTGGCCGGAGGCTTCGGAATCAGCGACGCCAGCTCGCTGCCGGTGTCGTTCAGCCGGACCAGGAACGGGCGGGTCTGGGTGTAGGTGATGATCGTGGTGGAGGCGGTGTCGACGACGATCCGCTGGAACGTGTCCAGGTGCTGACCGAGCGCATCGGCAACGATCGCCTTGATCACGTCCCCGTGCGAGACCGCCACCCAGATCGCATCGTCCGGCAGCGCGGCGTTGTGCGCCCGGACGGCGTCGACTCCGCGTTGCTGCATCGCCCGCATCGATTCGCCGTTCGGGAACGTCACGGCCGACGGATGTGCCTGCACGACCGTCCACAGCGGGTCCTTGGCCAGGGTAGAGATCTTCTGGCCGGTCCAATCGCCGTACTCGCACTCGGTCAGCCGCCGGTCGGTCGCCGGCCGCAGCCCGGCGTGGTGTTTGGCAATCGCGCTCGCGGTCTGCCGGCACCGCTCCAGCGGCGACGTGACGATCGCGGCCAGCGGCAGCCCCGCGAGCCGCTCGGCGACGGCCTCGGCCTGCTGAACGCCGGTCTCGTCGAGCTTCACACCCGGCGTCCGCCCGGCCAGCGTGCCGGATGTGTTCGAGCTACTACGGCCGTGCCGAACCAGAATCACCGTGGGCATAAGTGGCACGTTATCCGGTCCGTGCAACCAGCGGTGCCATGATGGGGCGGTGATCGTCGATTGCGGGGTGTACGCCGAGGGCGAGCGGCTCGATCTGCCGAAGGAACCCGAGACCGTTGCCCAGACCATCGACCAGGACATCGGCACCTTCGGCTGGGTCGGCCTGCACGATCCGTCGGCCGCCGAGATGCGCCGCGTGCAGGCCCTGTTCGGGCTGCACGAACTCGCCGTCGAGGACGCCCTGAAGGCCCACGAGCGCCCCAAGGTCGAGCGGTACGGCGACGCCCTGGTCGTCGTACTGCGCACCCTCTGGTACGTCGACGAGGGCGATCAGGTGGAGACCGGCCAGGTCAGCGTCTTCGTCGGACCCCAGTACGTCGTGACCGTGCGGCACGGTGCCGGCGCGGAGCTGTCCACCACCCGGCAGGCGCTGGAGGAGCGGGCCTCGATGCTCGGTCACGGCCCCGGAGCGGTGCTGTGGGCGGTCTGCGACTCGGTCGTCGACGGCTACGAGGAGGTCGCCGACCAGGTCGAGATCGACATCGACGAGGTCGAGTCCTCGGTCTTCTCACCGGAACGGACCAGCGACGCCGAGCGGATCTACAAGCTCAAGCGCGAGGTACTCGAGATGCGCCGGGCGATCGTCCCGCTGCGCGAACCGATGGAAGCGTTCGCCCACGGCGCCCCCGGCATCAACCTCAACGCAGCGGCCTTCTTCCGCGACGTGGCCGACCACGTCACCCGGGTGTCCGAGCAGACCGACGCCCTCGACACCCTGCTCAGCTCGGCACTGAACGCCCATCTCGCCCGCGTCTCGGTGCAGCAGAACGACGACATGCGCAAGATCTCCGCCTGGGTCATGATCGCCGCGGTGCCGACCATGCTGGCCGGCATCTACGGCATGAACTTTGACCACATGCCCGAACTGCGCTGGCACTTCGGGTACTACGCGGTCCTGCTACTGATGGGCACCGTCTGCGGCACGATGTACGGCATCTTCCGCAAGGTCGGCTGGCTCTAGGCGTTCTTAGGTTGCGGTGATCGTGCTGGTGGCGAGCAGGATCAGGATGACGATGCCGACCAGCACCCGGTAGAAGGCGAAGACCTCGGTCGTGTGCTTGGCCACGAACCGGACCAGCCACGCGACCGACGCGTAGCCGACGATGAAGCTGACCACCGTGCCGACCAGCAGCGGTACGGCGCCCACGTGGCCGCCGAGCGCGTGCGGCAGCTCGAAGACCGCCGCCCCGACGAGAGCCGGGATGCCGAGCAGGAAGGCGACGCGAGTTGACGCGACCCGGTCCATGCCGCGGAACAGGCCGGCCGTGATGGTCGCACCGGAGCGCGAAACGCCCGGGATCAGCGCGAGGCACTGGACCAGTCCCATCACGATCGCGTCGGTCAGGGTGATCTTCTCCAGCGGCCGCTTCTTCGAGCCCAGCCGCTCGGCCGCGACCATGAAGAACGACCAGCCGATCAGCGAACCCGCCACCCACCACATGCTTCGCAGCGGACCGGAGATCAGGTCCCGGAAGACGAATCCAACGACGCAGATCGGCAGCGAGCCGATGATCACGTACCAGCCCATCCGGTGGTCGAACTCGCCCCGATGCTCGGGCTTGGTGAGTCCGCGGAACCACGCCACGGCGTACCGGGTGATGTCCTTCCACAGGTAGAACACGACCGCGGCGATCGCGCCGAACTGGATCACCGCGGTGAACGCGGTGACGCTCGGGTCGTCGATCGGCAGCCCGAGGGCCTTCGATGTGATGGTCAGGTGGCCGGTGCTGGAGACCGGCAGGAATTCGGTGAGCCCCTCGACGATGCCGAGGATGATCGAGTCCCAGATCGTCACTCAGGCACCCACTCCGGAAAGCTCCAGCGCCTCCGCCAGCACCCGCAGGTCGGCGATCCGCTGGTCCACGGTCGAGGCGAACGGCGTCACCGCGACGGTCGTCGTACCGGCTTCGGCGTAGGCGGTCAGCTTCTCGGCCAGCCGCTCCTTGCCGCCGAGCAGCGAGATCCCGTCGATGAAACCGTGCGGTACGGCGGCCATCGCGTCCCGGTGCTGCTTGGCCAGGTACAGGTCCTGGATCTGCTTGGCCTCGTCGGCGTAGCCCATCCGGACCGCGAGCGCGTTGTAGAAGTTCTTCTCCCGGCTGCCCATGCCGCCGATGTAGAGCGCGGCGTACCCACGGATCGGGTCGGCGGCGGCGTCCAGGTCGTCACCGGTCATCAACGGAACCGAGGCGACGACGTCGAAGCCGTCCATCCCCAGCTCTCGTTTTTCGCGACCGGACGCGATGTGCTTCAACTGCTCTCCAAGATAAGCGGGGTCGTTGAGGATCCCGAGCCAGCCGTCGGCGATCTCGCCGGCCAGCTCGAGGTTCTTCGGGCCGACCGCGGCCAGGTAGACCGGCACGTGGTCGCGGAGCGGGCGGCTGGACAGCTTCAGCGCCTTGCCGGGCCCGTCGGGCAGTGGCAGCGTGAAGTGCTCACCGTGGAACTCCACCGTCTCGCGCCGCAGGGCGGCGTTGACGATGGCAACGTACTCGCGGGTGCGGGCCAGCGGCTTGTCGAACCGGACCCCGTGCCACCCCTCGGACACCTGCGGCCCGGACACACCCAGTCCGAGCCGGAAGCGCCCGCCCGACAACCGGTCCAGCGTGGCCGCGGTCATGGCGGTCATGGCCGGCGTACGGGCCGGGATCTGGAAGACCGCGGCGCCCACGTCGATCGTCGTCGTCTGGGCGGCGATCCAGGTCAGCAGCGTGGCGGCATCCGAGCCGTACGCCTCCGCTGCCCAGGTGACCGAGAAACCGAGTGACTCGGCCTCCTTGACGAGCTTCAGGTGGTCCAAATGCTCGTCGCCGAAGACGAAGCCGATGTTCAGTCCGAGTCGCATGACTGGCGAGCCTATCCAGCCGTTGTCGGTGGGCCGCAATAGGCTCAGGTTATGCAGCAGCGCTATCTCGGTCACAGTGGACTGGCGGTGAGTCGGCTCGGCCTGGGCACCATGTCCTGGGGCCGTGACACCGACGAGCACGAGGCACGCGAGCAGCTCGCCGCCTTCGTGGCCGCTGGCGGCACTCTGATCGACACGGCCGCGGCGTACGGCGATGGTGACAGCGAGCGACTGATCGGCACCCTGCTCGGCGACGTGGTCGAGCGCGACGATGTGGTGATTGCCACAAAAGCCGGCTTCAGTGTCCGCCGCGGTGAGCGGATCACCGACACCTCACGCGGTTCGCTGCTGCGTGACCTGGACGCCTCACTGCGCCGGCTGAACGTCGACTACATCGACCTGTGGCAGCTGCACACGTGGTCCGACGACGTGCCGCTGGAGGAGACGCTGTCCGCGCTGGACTACGCGGTCAACGCCGGCAAGGTCCGGTACGTCGGCGTCTCGAACTACGCGGGATGGAAGTCCGCGCGAGCGGTCACCTGGCAGCAGGCCTGGCCCGGCCGCGCCGTACCGGTCTCGAACCAGGTGGAGTATTCACTCCTCGCCCGGGACGCCGAAGCGGACGCGATCCGCGCGGCCGGCGGGCTCGGCATCGGCGTACTGGCCTGGTCCCCGCTTGGCCGCGGTGTGTTGACTGGGAAGTACCGCACCGGCATCCCGGCGGACTCCCGGGCGGCGTCTCAGCATTTGTCCAGATTCGTCGACCCCTACCTGGACGGCCGCGGTTCGGGCATCGTTGAAGCGGTGGCACGTGCCGCGGACGGGCTCGGCTGGACTCCGCTCGAGGTCGCGCTCACCTGGGTGCGGGACCGGCCCGGCGTGTCGGCGGCGATCGTCGGCGCCCGGACGGCGCTGCAGCTGAAGTCGGTGCTGGGTGTGGAGGAGCTGACGCTACCGCCTGCGATTGTGGCGGCGCTGGAAGACGTTTCATAGTCTGGTAGTTGGAGGGCGCGGATGGCCGAATACGAGCTGCAGCAGTTCGAAGTCTCCCGAACCGAATCCCGCGGCGCGGTCCGCCGCCTGCTCACCGAGCACGCCGAGTACGGCGGCTGGGAGCTGGCCCGCCTCCGCCGCTACCCCGACGGAACCCGCCGCGTCTGGCTCCGCCGCCGCGTCATCAAGGTGCTCCGAACCTTCTAGACGTCGTGCCGCACCCAGACGTTCGGCTCGACATAGATCGCTCGGTCGTGCGCCACGTCGGCGAGCACCGGAACCAACGCGCCTGGTACGACGACCTCGCCAGTGCTGTCGAACGGCAGGCCGGTCCACTCCCGCCACTCGGCGAGCGACGCGGCCACGACCATCGACGTCGGAGCGACCTTGATGATCTTGCCGCCTGCCCGGACATGCACGCGCAACCACGGGTCGACGGGCAGACCGTCATCGCGGGTCATCGCGGCGTACTGGCTCATCGGGAGGTGGGCGTCGGTCTTCCCGTTCGGGCGGACCGGTGCGTAGAGGGCAGTGTGGCCCTTGGCCTTCACGGCGTCCCTCATCGCCCCGAGCATCTTGTACGACAGCCCGCCACCGAGGTGGGTCGGCTTGATCATGATCTCGAGCGCACTCGACACGTTCGTCTCGCGGCCGAACCGGAGATCCGCCATCCCCCACTGCAGCACCTGATCCCAGCCCCGGGCCGGCAGCTCGGTCCGGTCCTCGCTGCCGAACGCGAACGGGATGCTGCGGGCGTGTGCCACGAGCTCACCATCCTGCGTCGCGACCAGGCACTGGTCCGCGAACTCCCTGCTCACCCGGCCGATCAGTGCGGCGGCGACCAGGTCCTCGAGCATGAACGGCGGCCACGTGTTCCAGTTGTTGCCCAGGTATTCGGCAACTTCGGGGCGCTCGGCAAGTGTGGTGATCACGAACTCGGACATGCTCCGCAGTGTGACATCGCCTTGTGGCACCCAACATCCCCTTTATCTGGCATCCGGAGGCCTTCCGAATGACAATCTCCCAGCACGTAATCAGCTCGATCAGTCCGGTCGAGATCGGCGCGCGATACCCACGGCCGGTCGGCCGCAACGCCTTCCGCGGCCATCACGGCACCGGTCCGACCGAGACGGCGTACATCGTCTCGACCTCGCGGGGCGCGACCGGCTGGGGACTGCCGCTCGGACCTGGTGATCCGGGCGCGCTCATCGGGCGCAATCTGGCTGAGCTCATCTCGCCGTCGATCGGGGTGGTCGCGCCGGAGGCCTTGTTCCTGGACTATCCGCTGCACGACCTGGCCGCGCGGATCCTCGACGTACCGGTGCACGTGATGCTCGGCGCGGCGGGATCGCCGCAGGTCCGCTGCTACAGCGGCGGGATCTACTTCGACGATCTGGACGACGGCCTGCCGGTGATCGCGAAGAATCTGGCGCAGGACCACGCTTCCGGCTTCCGTGACTTCAAACTCAAGATCGGCCGCGGCTACCGCTGGATGGCACCCGATGCCGGTCTCGACCGCGATATCGAGGTCACTCGGCTGACCCGTTCGTTGTACCCCGACGCCGGCATCCTGGTCGACGCGAACGACGGCTACTCGATCAACACCCTGGTCAGCTATCTCGAAGCCGTTGCCGACTGCAACCTCTACTGGCTGGAGGAGCCGTTCGCGGAACGTTGGGAGGACCTGGAGTTCCTCCGCAAGCACCCCGCCGTACCGGCGCGGATCGCGGACGGTGAGTTCGAACCGAACGTCGACCGGATCATCCGGTTCGGCGAAGCCGGCCTGATCGACGTCGCCCTGATGGACGTCATCGGCCACGGCCTCACCGCCTGGCGCCGCACCCTGCCCGGCCTCCCGATGAAGGCCTCCCCGCACGCCTGGGGTCTGCCCCTGAAGACCCTGTATGCCGCCCACCTGGCCGCCGGTCTGGGCAACATCGACACCATCGAAGGCGTCCCCGGCAACACCCTCGGCACTGTCGACAACGGCTACACCCTCACCGACGGCCTCCTCACCCTCCCCGACCGCCCCGGCTTCGGCATCGACCTCGCCGTACAGAAGAACTGTTAATACGCGTCCCCCGACCCCCAATTCGGTCGCCCCCACCGCAAACTCCGGCCGACACACCACCTACCACCAGTCCGTCTGCACGCTCGCCACCCCCGACCGCCGAGCCGGTGCCGCAAGCCGTGGGTTCGGACAGGAACCGGTGGGCTTGGACAGGGCATTACCTGTCCCCGGCCACCATTTCCTGTTCACGCCCACCGGACGCGACCTCCCCGCGCCGGGCGCTGACCGACCAGCCGACTACCCCGGCGACCAGGGTCGTCAGCAAACCTGCCCCGACCAGCGTGCTCTCCGCACCGACCGCCGCGATGATCGGCCCACCCGCGAGCAGGCCCGCCGAACTGCTCGCGTTCACCACCACCGACTGCCCCGACAACAATGCCCGCCGATCCGCGCCCGCCGACGACCGTGTGATCAGCGCTGAGATCGCAGAAATGCCCCATACGACCGCTACTCCGCCCACCGCGGCCAGTACGGCGATACTCGGCGGTCTGGTCCACACACCCATCCCGACCCAGCACAGTCCCACGACGGCCCAGGCACCACACGCCAACCGCATCGGTGGGACCCGCCGTACAACCTGTAGCGCGACCAGCGTGCCCGCGACGGCGCCGACGCCGTACCCGCTCATCCCGGCGGCCACGTAGACCCCCGGCTGTCCACGCTCGGCCCCCACCACAGACAGCCCGAGCGTGAACGCGAACCAGGTCACGCACCCCGTCCCCCGAACCACCCAGCCCAGCCCGACCTCGCGCCGCCCCAC
>NZ_SMKA01000247.1 GCF_004348455.1 Kribbella albertanoniae | reverse complement strand
AATTTGAGGGGGTATCCGTTGAAGTTGACCCTTCTCCGTTCAGATTTTGAGGGGAGAACCGGCAACCTCAGGGGAGATCCCCTCGTTTTCCGGGCAGCAAGCACAGCCCCGCCAACGGCGGCCGGGTGAAAGCGTGAGGCGGGCCAAGCAGTTGGCTGAGATGGATGGCGCGGCCCGGCGACCACGGCTTCACGTTGGCTGACGGGCTGACGGGCTGTGGCTCAGGTGCGTGATGCCCGCGGTCTTGCGTTAGACGGTGATATTTCGGGCCGATCCGCCGATTTTTTAACATCTAACGCGCCAATATCCTCCGGGGACCCGAGATCGTCGGCCGCGCGTCCACCTTGAGCACCCATCAACCAGCTGGCACCCCGCCGCGTGGTTGAACCGTGCTCAAGGTCGCGCGGCCGGCTCACCTTGGGCACCCCTCAACCACATTCGGGCCGCGCGCGTGGTTGACGCGTGCACAACGTCGTACCAGCTCGTGAGGAGCGCCGTTAGTTAACGGCCTTAGGGGGAGCCGGGGACCGGGCAGCTTGCTCGGTCCCCGGCGTTCGTCATGAGGAGAGGGCCCACTTCTGGTTGGTGCCGCCGGTGCAGGTCCAGAGGACCAACGGTGTCCCGTCGGCGGTGCTGGCTCCATTCGCGTCGAGGCACTTGGTGCCGTTGCGGATGGTGCCGTCGGATTGCACGGACCAGTTCTGTCCGGCAGCTCCGTTGCAGGTCCACAGTTGTACGGCGGCGCCGTCCGTGCTGCCGTTGACCGTCATGCACTTGCCGAGTGTGCGGAGCGTGCTGCCGCTGACCGTCCACTGCTGGTTGGCGCCGTTGTTACAGGTCCACAGCTGGATCCTCGCGCCGTCGGTGGAGCTGGCGCCGTTCACATCCGCACACTTGCCGCCGATGCCGGTGAGCTGGCCGCCGCCGGCACCCGGAGTACCGACGCCAGGACCGGTGAACGTCAGCGAGTCGACGTCGTACGAGTTGGCTGCGGTTGTCTTGAAGACCACGAACAGTTCCGTGCTGCCACCGGGGTTGGTGATGTTCGCAGCAGGCATGTTCACGTAGTTGTCCCAGCCGCCGGTGCTCTGCACCGGAACCGAAGCAATCAGCGAACCTGTCGGCGAACCCGTGCGCAGTTCGACCGTGCCACCACCGGACGGCGAGGACAACCGGACCGACACCTGGTTGATGCCGGTGAAGTTGTACGGCGTGAACGAGATCCAGTCGTTGTTGCTGATGTCACCGACCCGCGCGCCCGATTGGGCACCGGACTGCGCGATGACCCGCACCCCGGACGAGCCGGTGAAGAACTCGGCTTGCTTCTGCTTCGGCTGCAGCACGACCTTCTTGCTACCAGTCAACGCCGGCACGCCGGTCGCGCCCTTGTCGGTGTACTTCGAATCGGCGACGTACAACACGTTCGCCGCCGCGTGCGCGCTGTCGGTCTGTGGATTGAGCGTGCCGGAGCAGCCCGGGATCGGACTGAGGTCATGTGAGTGCTGGTCGTGTCCCAGAGCAGGCGTCGTACTGACCTTGGTGCAGTCGATTGTGCCGTCTTCCGGATCGGTCACGGTCACCGTGTACGGAATCGTGCCGCCCCAGTCGAACATGCCGCCGTCGGGGATGCTGAGGTTGACCGTTGGCGCGGTGTTGCCCGAGGTCACGATCACGTTCGCGACGCCGGTGTTGCCGGTCGTGTCGGTGACGGTGAGCTTGGCGTTGAACTGCCCCCGCGCGGTGTAGATGTGCGTGGGGTTCGCTTCGGTCGACGTGGTGCCGTCACCGAATTCCCAGCGATACGTCACCGGGCCGCCTTCGGGATCCCTCGACCCCGCGCTCGAGAACTTCACCGTCAGCGGCGATGCACCCGAGGCCGGCGTACCGGTGGCCGTCGCGATCGGACTTCGGTCACCGCTCTGGTAATCGATGCGGTAGAGCCCTGAGTCCGGGTTGTCCCGGCCGTACCCGGTTCCCCATTCCAGCAGGTACATCGCGCCGTCCGGGCCGAACTTGGCGTCCATCGGCGACTTGAAACCCAGGTTCGGCAGGAAGTTGTTGATCTTCAGCAGCTTGCCGTCCTGGCCGAGCCGGAACTCCCACAGCCGGTTGCGGGCCCATTCGCCGAAGAACGGCGTCTGGTCGAAGTACGCCGGGAACTTCGTCGGCGACGGGTTGGCTGCGTCGTACTGGTAGATCGGGAACGCCATCGGCGCCTCGCCGCCGTCGCCCAGCTCGGGGAACTTGAACCCGTTCGCGCCATTGCCGTACCAGACGTCCGCCTTACGGGCCGTCGGCAACTGAGTCAGCCCGGTGTTGTTCGGCGAGTCGTTGACCGGGCTGGTGCAGTTGAACTTCGGGCCGGACTGCCGGGTGGCGAAGTTGAAGTCGTTGAACGGGATGTTGTCGCCGACGCAGTACGGCCAGCCGTAGTACCCCGGGGACGTGATGACGTTCCACTCGACGATCGCGCCCGGACCACGGTTGGCGTTGTCACCGGCCGCGTCCGGACCGTAGTCGGCCGCGTAGATCGTTCCGTTCGTGGGGTGCACAGAGAACCGGAACGGGTTCCGGAAGCCCATCGCGTAGATCTCGGGCTTGGTCCGCGCCGTACCGGGGGCGAACAGGTTGCCCGCCGGGATCGTGTAGGTCCCGTTGGATTCGGGATGGATGCGCAGAATCTTGCCCCGCAGGTCATTGGTGTTGGCCGCGGTGCCCTGTGCGTCGTTGTTCGCCCAGCCCGGCCGCTCGTCGATCGGCGCGTAGCCGTCGGAACGGAACGGCTCGATGTCGTCGCCGGAGCCGATGTAGAGGTTGCCGTTCGGCCCGAACGTGATGTAGCCGCCGGTATGGCCGGGCTCGGGAGCCGCACGTGACGACGGCACCTTCATGATCACCTGCTCACTGGCCAGGTCGAGCGCGTCGCCGTTCACGGTGAACCGGGACACGCGGGCGATGTGCTCGGACCCACCAGCGGGTGAGTACATCAGGTAAATCCACTTGGTCGTGGCGAAGTTCGGGTCCAGCGCGAGGCCGGTCAATCCGTCCTCGCCGCCGGTGTACGCGTTGAGCGTGGCCGCGGTGACGGTGGTCCGCGTCGACGGTTTGAAGATCTTCACCTTGCCGCCGTACTCGGCGTAGAACACCCGACCGTCCTTGGCCACATCGAGCGCGGCCGGCCCGACGGTGTTGTCGTCCAGCGCGACCTTCTCGAAGCTGCTCCACACCGTGGGGCCACAGTCCGACGCGACCTTGCCACCGGCCGATTCCACGCCGCCCTTGATGTGCTCGCGGAACAAGGGTTCCGAGTAGCTCGACGCCTGGTGGCCCATCGCGGTCGCCCACACCCGGCCGCCCTCGTAGTTGCGGCACCAGGAGATGGGGTGATCGGCACCCATCTTGTTCGGACCGGCGTCGTACGTCGTCTCGTCCGCGGTGGCCAGGACGTGCACATCCCCGCGGGCGGACCGGTTGAAGTTGTACCACTCCTCGGTGCGCGTCCAGCGGTCCGGCAGCGCCGTACCGGACGGATGCTTGCGGTCGGCAACCTTCGCCGTACCGGGCACTGTGGCCGAGTGCTGGGTCATCGTCATCCCGAGCATCTGGTCCCACCAGGGAAACTGCTGCTCGATGTTCATGTCCGTCGCGTTGTGGATCGCGACCACGCCACCGCCGGCGCGTACGTACTTCTGCATCGCCGCGCGCTGGGCGTCGTTGTCCCACACCATGCCCGAGGTCTGCAGCATCACGATCACGTCGAAGGTGGCGAGGGTCGCGTCGTTGAAGACCGTCGAGTCCTCGCTCTTGGTCACCTCCCACGCGTTCTGTACGGCGAGCTGGTCCAGCATCGTGATCCCGGCCGGGATCGAATCGTGCCGGTACGCGCCGGCGGCGGTCTTGCTGAACACCAGCACGTGCAGGCCTTCGGGATGCGCCTGCGCGACTGGCATGGGTATCCCGATCAGCAACAGCAGAACGCCGATGATCGAGAGCAGACGGGCGGATCTGGATCTCATGACCGAACTCCTTTGGGGCGGGTGGAACAACTAACGGATCGACGCGGTCACGCCGCGCAGAAACGCGAGTCCCTCGGTGGCGAGGGCATCGGGGGAGGCGGCGAGCGGGCGCCAGATCGAGGCGGCGGTCGCGATCGCGGCGTTGTCCGGCGTGAACGACTCGATGCAGAGCGGACCGCGGTAGCCGGCCTCGGCCAGTGCACCCAGCAACGCGGGCCAGTCCAGATGGTCGTTGCCGGGCGCACCGCGGTCGTTGGCGCACACCTGGACGTGCGCGATGCGTGCACCCGCAGCCCGGATGGCCTCGGCCGGCGCGGATTCCTCGATGTTGAGGTGGTAGGTGTCCAGTGCCAGACCGCAGGCGGGCAGACCGTCCAGGGCCTCCAGGGCTTGCTCGACGGTGTTGAGCAAGCTGGTTTCGTACCGGTTCAGCGGTTCGACAGCGAGCCGGACGTTGTGCGCAGCCGCGTAGTCGACCACTGGGGCCAGGTTCTCGCGCAGCTCGGCGTACACCTTCGGGCGGTCCGCAATGCGCCACGTGCGGCCGACCGAGCTGTACGCCGGGCCTGCCGCCACCGGACTGCCCACCGTCGCAGCCACGTCGACCACGTGTCGCAGATAGTCCTGTGTCTCCGCGACGGTGTCCGCGTCGACCAACTCCCGGCCGGGTGCCATCACTATGCAGACGGTGGCTTTCAGGCCCAGCGACGCCAGCAGGTCAGCCGCACGGTGTGGATCCCAGTCGCCTGGTTGCTCCACGGGCAGTTCGATGACGTCGAAACCCCAGTCGCGCACCTTCGGCGCGAGCAGGGCGAGCCCGTCATCGGTCAGTGGTGACGTCCAGACCCAAGTGCTGACGCCGATCTCCCACATGTCGTCTACCGCCAGGGACCGGGATATCCCGGCATCGACTCACAGCCGCACATGGCGTAGTGGAGTGGCGGCATGTCCTGTTCGACGTAGTCCTGCACCTGGGTGATCTTCGGCTGGGGCAGCACCCACTCCTTCGGAACCTGCTGCCCTTCCAAGATTCGGAGCGCGGCGATCACCGGCGTACGCCACTGGTACGTCGGGTACGTGGGAGCGACCGCGGTCAGCTTGTCGGCTGCCCACGTGCGCAGGAAGTCCTGCTGGTCCTCACCGACGAACGGCGGGACCGGTACGCCGGCGTCCTGGAACGCCTCCACCGCCGCGACGGCAGTCGCACCGGCATCCATCCAGACGCCGTCGATCTTGCCTTCGCGCTGGAGGTAGTCGCTGACGATGCTCTTGGTCTTCGCGGCGTCCCCGCCGGTGAACTCGACGCCCACTACCTTCACCCCGCTGCCCGCGAAGATCTTGTCCGCCGCGGCCCATCGTTGTTCCAGCACGTCCACTCCCGGCAGGATGCGCAACGCCAGCACCTTGCCGCCGGCCGGCACCTTCTCCTTGAGGAACTCGGCCCCGTCCGCGCCGAACGCGAACCCACCGATCGGATGGATGTACGTCACCGGGCACTTGGTCTGCACGCCCCGGTCGAAGACGATGACGGGTACGCCGGTCGCACAGGCGGCCTCGACCGCCGGGGTCAGCGTCGCCGTGGTGTTCGGCGAGACGATCAGCGCACTACAGCCCCGCCCTGCGAGCGACTGGAGATCGCTGATCTGCTTGTCGTCCTTGCCTTCCGCGTCCAGCACGGTGAACTTGGTGATCTCCGGGTGCAGCTTCACTTCCTGCTGCATGGTCTTCCAGCCCACCTGCCGCCACGGGTTGTTCACCGCGGCGTTGGAGAAGCACAGGTGGTGTTTGCCACCGGGCTTCGCATACTTCGCCGTGTCGGCCAGCTCGGGGTCGAGCATCTGTTCCCACGGCTTGCCGTCCGGCCCGACTGGCGTCGCGGTGCGGAACTTCAGCTGCCGGTCGTATTCGGCCTGGTTGAAGAACTCGGACGTCTTGTCAGTCTTGTCAGCGGCAGCCGGCTCGGCGTTGGGCAGATCACTGGTGCACCCCGTCAGCGCGAGCAGCGCCGCCACGGCCGGGACGGACCACTTCCTGTTCATGAGTTCTCCTTAGCTGTTTGCCGTGGGCGGCAGCGGCGACCGCGGCGATGAGGATGACTCCCTGGACAGCGGACTCGAGCGCACCCGAGACGCCGATCAGGTTCAGCAGAGTGAAGAGGGCTTCCAGCGACAGCGCTCCGGCCGCTGCGGCCACAACTGACCCACGGCCGCCGCCCAGTACGACGCCGCCCAGCACGACGGCGGTGATGGCGCGGAACTCGAGGCCCTGGCCGACCTGTGCGGAGACCCCGGCGAACCCGGCGAGCAGGATGGCTGCCAGCGCGGCGAGCAGTCCGGACAGGACGAACGCCAGCACGCGCAGCCGGTGCACTGCTCCGCCGGCGAGCCGGACGGCATTCTCGTTGTCCCCCAAGGCCACCAGCGTCCGGCCGGTGCCGCTGCGCATGAACCAGGCGGCGGCCACTACGACGCCGAGCAGGATGAGCACCGACCACGGCACCTGCCCGAAGCCGCCACGGCCGAACACCCGGAACGACGGTGCCAACGCTCCGCGCGGTGCACCGTCGGTCCACAGGAACACGGCACCGTCCAGCACGAGCAACATGCCCAGCGTGACGATGAACGACGGCACCAGGAGCCGGGTGGTGATCAGCCCGTTCACCAGGCCGACCAGCAATCCGAACCCGAGCAGGAGCGCGATCACCCACCCGGTGTTGGCATCGGCACCGTCGCTCAGCCGGGCCGCGATCACCACTGCCGCGGTGACCAGTGACCCGACAGATAGGTCGAAGCCGCCCGAGACGATCACGAAGTACTGGCCAACCGCGAGAATCACCAGCGGGGCGGCGCGTTTGAGCAATGCCAGGTACCCGGCCGGCTCGGAGAATGTCGGCCCGACGAATGCCAGCGTCACCAGCAGCACCACCAGCACGATCAGGACCGGAGCGGTGCCGTCGGCGAGACGGGGCCGCCAGTTCACGACGACCTCCGGGACAGTCGGTGCCGGGCGTACAGTGCCACGGCGGCCACCAGGACGACACCACGGACGACGTCCTTGAGGAACGGGTCGACCGCGAGATCGTCGAAGACGGTGTCCAACGTGGCCAGAATCAGTACGCCGCCGATCGTGCCGACCACGCCGCCACGGCCACCGGTCAACACCGCGCCGCCCAGCACCGCGGCCGCGATGGACTCCAGGTCGTACCCGGCGTCCGTACCGGCATAGGGTGCGCCGGAACCGAGGCGGGCAGCCAGGAGCACTCCCGCCAGCCCGGCCATCGACGCGCACAGCACGTGGGCCGTGACGATGGTGCGTGATGTCCGTACGCCGGACAGTCGGGCAACCTCGGTGTCCCCACCGACGGCGTACAGGTGGTAGCCGGTGCGGGTGCGTCGTGAGAACCACCAGACGGCTGTGCCGATCAGCAGCACCAGCAACGCCGACACCGGGACCGGACCGATCCGGTCGTACCCGAGATGCTGGAACGCGCGCGGCACGCTGCCCGCAGGGCCGGTGTAGTTGTGTTCGAGGTATCCACGCAGGATCAGCGCCACGCCGAGGGTGGCGATGAACGCGTTCGCCTTCAGGACGGTGATGACGAGGCCGTTGATCAGTCCGACGACGGCCGCGACGGCGAGGGCGAGCAGGACGCCCGGGACCATCATCGAGGTGCGGCCTGCCATGGTCTCGGCAGTCACCAGTGAACACAGGCCGGCCAGGTAGGCCACGGACAGGTCGAGGGACCCGGTGACGATGACCATCGTCTGCCCGATCGCGACCAGCCCGAGCAACGTGCTGCGGGTGAGGATGTTGAGGATGCCGCTCTGGTCCAGCAGCACGCCTCCATTGGCACCCACCAGGATGCTGCCGATCACCAGCAACGCCGCCAGCGCCAGGTACACCGTGACGGTCGGGGTGATCGTGAGCCTTCGCCGTACGAGGGTCACTAGACCTCCCCGAGCCCGTGACCGGTCGCCAGTCCCATCACGGCTTCCTCCGACGTACCGGCGGGCAGTTCACCGGCGATGGCGCCGTTGTGCAGGACGAGGATCCGGTCACTCATGCCGAGCAGTTCGGGGAGTTCCGAGGCGATCATCAGGATCGCCAGGCCGTCGGCGGCCAGCTTGCGCAGTAGCCGGTACACGGTCTGTTTCGCGCCGACGTCGATGCCGCGGGTGGGCTCGTCCACGATCAGGATCCGCGGCGACACGGCCAACCACTTGCCTAGGACAACCTTCTGCTGGTTGCCGCCGGACAGGTACCGCACCTCCTGGTCCGGCCCGCGCGCCACGACGGCCACGGACTCCAGCAGTGAGCCGAGATCGGAGTCGCGTCGCGCCGCCGCTCCGCGCAGGGCCGCGCGCCGTACCAGCAAGGCGTTGTCCCGCACGGACTGGCGCAGCGCCAGCCCGTCACCTTGACGGTCTTCGGTGACATATCCGATGCCGTTGCGGACGGCGGATCGTGGTCCGGTGATGGTCGTGGGTTCGCCGTCGAGCTCGACGACTCCGGAGGTGAACGGTTCCACACCCCAGATCGCGCGGGCGACCGCCGACCGGCCCGATCCCTGCAAGCCTGCCAGGCCGACGATCTCTCCGGCCCGTACGTCGAAGCTCAGGTCGCGGAGCCGCCCGTTCCCCGCACCGCGGAGCGCGAGCCGTACTTCCCCCGGATCCGAGTCACGGGCGGGGTAGAGCGTCCCCAATGGGCGTCCCACCATCTGCCGGACGAGTTCACCTGGGGAGAGGTCCTCGGTCGGGGAGCAGCTGACGAAGGCCCCGTCCTTGAGCACGGTGATCCGCTGGCTGAGCTCGAACACCTCACGCAGCCGGTGGGACACGTACAGAATCGCGATCCCGCGCTCCCGCAGCCGCCGTACCAGATCGCAGAGACGGTCGACCTCGCTGCCGGCCAGCGCGGCCGTGGGCTCGTCCATCGCGAGCACCTTGGCGTCGGCGGACAACGCCTTCACGATCTCCACGACCTGCCGCCGCGCGACCGGGAGCCGGGCCACCTCCGCGTCCGGTTCGATGCCGTCCTCGCCCATCCACTCCAGCAGCCGCTGGGTCCCGGCCGTCATCGCTCGGCGGTCGACTTGACCGCGTCGTACCGGTTCCCGGCCTAGGTACACGTTCTCGGCGACCGTGCGATGCGGAAGCAGGTTGAACTCCTGGTGGATGATCGCGATCCCCGCGGCCTGGGCGTCTCGCGGCGCGGCGAACGAGACCTCCCGGTCGCCCACCAGGATCCGCCCCGCGTCGGGCCGGTGCGCCCCGGCCAGCACCTTGAGCAGCGTCGACTTGCCCGCGCCGTTCTCACCGACGAGGGCGTGCACCTCGCCGGCGCGCAGTTCGAGGTCGATGCCGCGAAGGACCGGTACGCCGAGAAAGCTCTTGGTGACACCTTCCAGCCGGACCAGTACGTCGTTCACAGGGCCCACTGCTGGTTGCCACCGCCGTGGCAACTCCACAGTTGGACCTTGCTGCCGTTAGCGGTCGCAGCGCTGTTGACGTCCAGGCAGAGTCCCGACTGCACGCCGGTGATGCTGCCGTTGGTGTTGAACTGCCAGCGCTGGTTGGCGCCGTCGGTGCACTGCGAGATCACCACTGGCGTGCCGTTGCTGGTCTGGTTGTTCTGCGCAGTCACGCAGCGCAGGTTGCTGCCGCTGTAGACGGTCAGCTGGCCCGACGCAGTGCGGGTCCAGGTCTGGTTGGAACCGCCATGGCAGTCCCAGATCTGCAGCTGCGTTCCCGGTGTCGTGGTGGCGCCTGCGACGTCCAGGCATCTGTTCGCGGACACTGCGCGCACCGGGCCGGTGGGGGACGACGGTACGTCGGGGCTCAGGCCAAAGAAGGCGATGGCCATGGCTGCCATGCCGGGCATCGGCAGGCTGTGCCCGACGCCCTGCAGGCTGATGCCCTCGACCGGTGCGGTGACCCCGGTGCCGCCGTACCGGGTGCGCGTCCAGTTGGGCTGCGGACTGTCGGTGTACGCCGGGGTCTGCGTCAGGCCGTGCACATTGGTCCACTGCTTGATGGCTTCGCCGAAGTTGGGATAGCGCAGGACGTCGTCCGTGGTGCCGTGCCACAGCTGCATGCGGGGGCGTGGTCCGGTGTAGCCGGGGTACGCGGCGCGGGCCAGATCACCCCACTGCTGTGCGGTCTTGATGACGTTGCCGCCGGCACAGGCGCCGTTCCAGGTGTTCGGCGGTGTAGTGGCGAAGCAGGTGGCCGGTACGCCGCTGAATGCCGCGCCTGCCTTGAACACATCGGGGTAGTTGGCCAGCAGGACGTTGGTCATCATCGCCCCGGAGGACGCGCCGGTGACGAACACCCGGTTCGGATCGCCGGCCCGGTTGGCCACCACCCAGTCGACCATCGACTTGATCCCCACCGGGTCGCTGCCACCGCCACGGCGCAACGCCTGCTCTGTGTAGACGTCGAAGCAGTTGCCGCTGCGAGTGGCGCTCGGGTAGATGACGATGAACCCGTACTGGTCTGCCAGCCGGGCGAAGTCGCTCCCGCCGTAGAACGCCGGGCCGGAACCGCCGCAGTAGTGGACGGCCATGAGGATCGCCGGTTTGGCCGGCCTCTGGTCCGGCACGTACACGTGCATCCGCAGGTTGCTCGGGTTGGAACCGAAGTTCGTCACCTCGGCAAGAGCTGCCGCCGAGGCGGGCGTGGCCTGATGCAGGAGTGCGGCCAGCAGGAGTACGGCGACTCCGAGGCAGCGTGCGATCGCAGAGCGGTTCCTCTTGTGCATGACCAGATCCTTCGGGGGCGGCGAAGTGGGCAGCATGTATCGGACTTATTTCACGCCGGGAGCGACGGAGTGCCCCGAATGGCGTGCCTTAGGTCACACATAAGAGCCAGAAATGCGCGGAGAGTCAAGAGCCTGTGACTGACTGATGTCGGGCGGCGGCGACCGGCGATCGTACGGCAGACATGTGATGAATGCGGTTAGGAGGGAGTGTCGGACCCGCTCTTAAGCGCTTAGGTCGCCTCGCTCTGGACGGATCGTTCGGTATCCCCTACACATACATATGATGTTTACCGACCCTGGGGGTTGAGATGCCGGATGTGACTCGACGTCAGGTGCTGCTGGCCGGCGCGGCCGGCGCAGGCGCCGTACTGGTCCCTGGTCAGTGGCCGACGGCCGCGGCCGGGGAGATCGCGGCGGTCGACGACCTCTCGCTCTGGTACGACGAATCGGCCGGTTCGGACTGGCTTCGCGCGTTGCCGATCGGCAACGGCAGGCTCGGTGCCATGGTGTTCGGCAACACCGACACCGAACGACTGCAGCTCAACGAAGACACGGTGTGGGCCGGCGGCCCGCACGACTACAGCAACCCCCGGGGCGCGGGCGCACTGGCGGAGATCCGGCGGCTGGTGTTCGCGAACCAGTGGGGCGCGGCCCAGGACCTCGCCAACCAGACGATGCTCGGCAACCCGTCCGGCCAGCTGGCCTACCAAACCGTCGGCGATCTCCGGCTCACGTTGCCCGGCACGAGTGGCGTATCCGGCTACCAGCGGCGGCTCGACCTCGCCACCGCGACCACGTCGGTGACCTACGTGGCCAACAACGTCCGGTACCGGCGCGAGGTGATCGCCAGCGCTCCGGACCAGGTGATCGCCATCCGCCTGACCGCCGAGACGCCCGGGACGATCACGTTCTCGGCCGCGTTCAGCACGCCGCAGCGAGCGACGCCGTCCAGCCCGGACAGTACGACGATCGCGCTGGACGGCCGCTCCGGCGATCAGCGGGGGATCGCTGGAGCGGTCCGGTTCCTGGTGCTGGCCAAGGCGGTCGCCGAGGGCGGGACCACCACCAGTTCGGGCGGCACGCTGCGGGTCACCAACGCGAACAGCGTGACGCTGTTGATCTCGATCGGCACCAGTTACGTGGACTACCGCAACGTCTCCGGCGACTACCAGGGCATCGCTCGGCGACATCTCGCCGCCGCCCAGATCACGCCGTACAGCACGTTGCTCGCTCGGCATGTGGCCGACTACCAGCAGCTGTACGGGCGCACCAACCTCGACCTCGGCCGCACCCCGGCGGCTGACCAGACGACCGACGTACGGATCGCTCAGCACAACACCGTCAACGATCCGCAGTTCTCCGCACTGCTCTTTCAGTACGGCCGGTACCTGCTGATCTCGTCGTCAAGGCCCGGGACCCAACCGGCAACCCTGCAAGGCATCTGGAACGACCAGCTGACGCCTGCCTGGGATTCGAAGTACACCATCAACGCCAACCTGCCGATGAACTACTGGCCGGCCGGTCCGACCAACCTGGCCGAGTGCTACGAGCCGGTGTTCGACATGATCGGCGACCTCACCGTGACCGGCGCCCGGACCGCACAGGTGCAGTACGGCGCGCGCGGCTGGGTCACGCATCACAACACCGACGCCTGGCGGGGGACGTCTGTCGTCGACGGTGCGGCCTGGGGGATGTGGCAGGCCGGTGGCGCCTGGTTGGCCACCATGATCTGGGACCACTACCGATTCACCGGCGACGTCGGGTTCCTGCGGGCCAACTATCCGGCGATGAAGGGTGCTGCCCAGTTCTTCCTCGACACGCTGGTGGAAGAGCCGACGCAGAAGTGGCTGGTCACCAATCCGTCGAACTCGCCGGAACTGACACACCACGCGAACGTGACCATCTGCGCAGGCCCGACGATGGACATGCAGATCCTGCGCGATCTGTTCGACGGCTGTGCCGCTGCGACCGACGTACTGGGTGTGGATGCCGACTTCCGCGGGCAGGTCCAGGCAGCCAGACAACGGCTGGCGCCGATGCGGGTCGGATCGCGCGGCAATGTCATGGAGTGGCTGTACGACTGGGTGGAGACCGAACCGAACCATCGGCACGTCTCGCACCTGTACGGCCTCTATCCCAGCAACCAGATCACCAAGCGCGGTACGCCGCAGCTGTTCGAGGCCGCCCGGCGAACCCTGCAGTTGCGCGGCGACGCCGGGACGGGCTGGTCATTGGCCTGGAAGATCAACTACTGGGCACGGATGGAAGAGGCGAGCCGGGCCTACGACCTGATTCGCTACCTCGTCACGCCGGAGCGGCTCGCGCCCAACATGTTCGACCTGCATCCGCCGTTCCAGATCGACGGCAACTTCGGCGCGACGGCCGGTATCGCGGAGATGCTGCTGCAGAGCCACCACAACGAGCTGCACCTGCTGCCCGCACTGCCGTCTGCCTGGCCAACCGGCAGTGTCGCGGGACTCCGCGGCCGTGGTGGGTACACGGTCGGCGCCTCGTGGAACAGCAGCCGGACTGAACTCACCGTCACCCCGGACCGCGCTGGCACCGTTCGCGTCCGCAGCCGGATCCTCACCGGCCAGTTCGAGCTGCGCGACGAGACGAGCGGCCAGGTCGTCCAGCCGACGAAGCCCGAGCCCGACGTCATCCAGTACGTCGGCCAGGCCGGCCACACGTACCGCGTGTCTGCGGCCAAGGTCGGTCCGGTGGAGCCCGGCGTGTACTACCGCCTGGTGGCTCAGCACAGCGGCAAGGCCACGGACATCAACGGCGCGTCCACCACCGCCGGTGCGACGCTGATCCAGTGGCAGTTGCACAGCGGACTCAACCAGCAGTTCGACTTCCTGCCTTCCGACGGCGGCCACTACCGCATCCGAGCCCGGCACAGCGGTCTGGTTCTCCAGGTCGCCGGTAACGCCACCGGCACCGACATCACTCAGCAGCCAGACACCCAGGCGACCAGTCAGCAGTGGCGACTGGTCGACCAGGGCGGTGGCGTGGTGAGCCTGGTCAACCGGCAGAGCGGTCTGGCCATGGACGTCTGGTCATCCGGCACGGCCGACGGTGCCCGCGTCTCGCAGTACACGCTCACAGGCGGCGCCAACCAGCGCTTCCTGCTTCAACGCATCTAGACAAAGGAGTGCTATGGCGCGAGTACTGATCCTCCTCGGCGATGCCGCCGAGGAACTCGACTCGATGTACCCGATCTTCCGCCTCCGCGAGGCCGGCCACGAAGCAGCGGTCACCGCCCCGACAACCCGCCCGGTCCAACTCGTCATCCACGACTTCGAACCCGGCTGCGACGCCTACACCGAAAAACCCGGCCGCCGACTCCCCGTCGACCTCTCCTTCGCCGACGTGGACCCCGACGACTACGACGCCCTCGTCATCCCGGGCGGCCGAGCACCGGAGTACATCCGGACCGCCCCCGACGTGGCCCGCATAGTCCACTCCTTCTTCCACCGGGAACTCCCGGTCGGCACCATCTGCCACGGCCCCCAGGTCCCAGCCGCTCTAGGCCTCCTCCGCGACCGCACCACAGCCTCCTACCCACCCCTCCGCCCCGACATGGAACAAGCCGGCGCCACCTACGCAGACGCCCCCGACGT
>NZ_SMKA01000246.1 GCF_004348455.1 Kribbella albertanoniae | reverse complement strand
CACCCCTGGACAGCAACCGGCCCCCGCCGGCTAGGAGCCCCCCTGAGCCGACAAGGGCCGATCAACCCGCGCCCTCTCGGAACGCGACCCACCCATCCTCAACCACTCCCCGTACTCAATCCACCCCTAACAGCAAGATTGCACCTTCCGGCAAAGGGTGCGTCGCGTCCGCTGGACCTCCATGAACTCCCGGCCGCGGAGTAGGCGTATGCCCTCCCCATCGCCTGAATGCCTGCAGCGGGCGTTCCCCGATCCACACCGACCGGTCGGGCTCACCCTCAATCCATCACTCCAAGGTGCAGCACGGTCCCGCCGATCGTCAGATGCGCCTCGACGAGACACTAGGGCGCGTCTCCAAACAGTCGGTATGAGGCCGGGCTGGCGTACTGCGGTCAACTAGCCGCCGGGACAGGAACCGGTCGCCGGGAACAGTGACCCGGGACCCCGCGCCACTGGCCTAGAGCCCCGAAAACCTGTCCCCGGACGCCAGCCGTCGGGGGCGTGGACACCCCAACGCGGGCTTGAACAAGTTATGACCTGTCCACCCCCACCAGTTCCTGTTCAAACCCCCGGCCGTCGACTCGGCCAGGAACGTGCACGGTGGGCTGGGAGATGCCGTGGTTGAAGAGGCGGGAGAGGCGGCCGGAGACAGGCAATGGTCGCTGGAGACCTCAACCCACAGGTCTCCGGTCCTGCTTGCCTATCTCCGGCCGCACCTAGGGCATGTGCATGAGGTGTTGACACTTTAGAGACACGCCCAGACTCGGAAGCAACCCGACAGTTCGGACCGGCTCGGCCCTCGAACCCGAACCGTCGCACTCGAGCTCAACCGGCCGCCGAAATCTGAATCGACCAAAGATCACCAGCAGCTAACTGCTCCGCATCTCGCGCAGGTTCATCATTGACGATGAGAACTACCGCAGAGCCCGCGATGCGATAGTGACGGTATCCGGTCTGCGCTCGAAGCCCCTCCAAATAGTACCCTCCGCGTCCTTCGATATCGCTACGGACAGCGTCGAAGGAAACCGTGCGAGAGATTCCAGGAAATGAGAGTCGAAAAGCATCGGGAACAACTTCGTCCGGGCCGTTCAACAAGCGATGGACCTGGATGAATATCCCCTCACACAATCCGTCATAGAACGCAAATTCCACAAGACCGTAGTCAAGGCGAAGCGATTTCTTCTTACGATCCGCACAGCCCTCCGGTCCGAGCACGCCACGAACCTTCTCAGGCCTGCTTCCAAGACCCAGATCCGCAACCTTTCCCGTCACCGCCGCATCTGCAAGAAAACTAACGATGCTCACTCGATCTTCTCCAGGGCCTTGATGAGAAGGTGCATTTCAGGCGCCATATTCACCGAAATTGCCCTCAGTCGTCGTGATCGCTCCGCCATCGAGCTTGCCGTCCAGTCGGTGCTTGCCGAATGCGCCGCGGCTGCAACCTCATCCAATCTCACGCCGGCACGGACGTCATACTCCCCGGGTTGGCCCAGAAGCCACGCCACGACGCGCGGCCCAGCCACCAATCCTGGCCAGCGGGACGCTGATGCCGGCCGCATCCGGGCAGTCTGCCAACTTATGGAAGCGACGGAAATACTTCTCTCCACACTTTGAACCTTGGGTCGACTTCTGCTGCCGGCAGCGCTGTCGCCAGAGCGAGGGCAGGCGACATGAGGTTCTTGACGGATCGCAGGGTACGGATCTGCGCGACGTCGAGAGCACGCCAGTTCGTCGACATATCGCGGGCCTGTTCGGCCGATATTGGAAGTTCCTCGAATAGCAGATCGATCAATACCGACGGATCCAAGGTCGCATCCCCGGTACTCGGCGGAGCCTGCTCGCGAAGGGCAACGGCGAGGTTTAGTCGACGTATTAGACACTCGCGTTGATCGATGGCACCGGAGGCCACGGCGGAGTCGAGCGCGTAAGCCAAGGCCCCCAAGTAAGTGAGCCAGCGGTCAGTCGACACAGGCAGGACCTCGTTAGCCAGGCGCGCCGTCAGCAGCTCCACCACGCCGAGCCATTCACCCTTACTCAACTCAGCGACAGTCGGCCGTTGCGACACCAAGGTCTCGGAGAGCGAGACCGGGTCCAGCGCAACCAAATCATCGAACTGGTTCATCCGAAATCGACTCCCGCCGAGGCAAACGCATCCCTGCCGACTTGAAGACTCTCACTCGGTGGTTCAAAATGCCCACTGTGATTGTTGATCTCCAGACCAAAATAGCCACCATTTGATCCAGCGATATCTGCTTCACCTGCCGCACGAACGGCATCCCCTCGCGTCAGTGCAGCGTGCGAGATCTCTTTCCCGTCGACGAATTTCGGAATAACCACAAGGTTCCCATCCTTCCGAACCGCCCACTTAACCGTCCCAGAATTGATCGCAGAATCAAACCCCGCAGACCCCGGACCAGCAGGAGTAACCCCCAATTTGTCCGCCAAGGCGAGTTCCTGCTCAAGTGTGCCCCGCATTTTATTGGGGTAGGTGCCGCACCCGGGCCCAGCGTTGTGCACAAGTACGGGCGTATTCCCAGCAAGCACATAGTACGTGTGGATGTCTGCGACTGTCAGGTTGAAGGCCCGCGCCCCTCGACTGGTTTGCGGCGCGAGGCCCGAGACTCGCACCGAGCGCCGGTCAGTACTGAGGACCCTCTCGCCTGGAGCGAGTTCGTCGGCACGCTCGAAGCGGCCATCGGTGACCGACCAGAAGGGATGGTCCTCGGTGGTCGTGATCTTTCCATCGTCGATGGAAAGATCCATCAAGGTGTCGTCGTGGACCCAGGTCTGTAGGACGACCCTCGCGGCACGTCTGCCGGTCTCTGGATCGGTGGCGATGACCTTGTCGCCGGGTCTAATTTCCCGGATCGGCTTGTGGGTGCCGTCCGCCATCAGGACTGCGGTCGCTCCCGCGAAGCTACACATCTTTCCTATCTTCAGCAGCTTCGTGGCGCCCTTGCTGCCGAGGAACATTTCTGCGGCGAACGCGGCGATCCGGCCGAATGCTCGCCCGGGATTGCCCGCAACAACGTCGTCCTTCACCGGTTCGTAGAACCCAAGCGCGGCAGCCTTCACACCCTTGCTGATCGCTGCTTGGGGATCCCTGGCCATGACGCCGGTGTCTTGGCGGGAGATACCGCACGACGCGCGGTCGAAGCCAAGGCAGGCCCGGGTCTGCACTGCTAGGTCCCAAGTGCCTTTGGCTGACTCCAGTGCAGCGACGATGAAGCCTTCGCCGAATTCTTCGTTGACACTCCCCTTGCCCTCGAACTTGTCGTTGACATACTCCAGGACACGGTCCATGGGCCCTGTGCGGCCGGTGTTGTTGTTGTCGTGTCCGCCACCGCCCTCATCGCCGCCTCCGCCCTGGTTCGTGCCACCGGTGCTCCCTCCTGTCGTGGAACCTCCTGTCGTGGAACCCCCGGGCGTGGGACATGGGCCATTGCAGGTGCCGCCGCCTGGTTCTAGGCGTTCCTGGAGACCCGTGGGATCTGAGACCGTCGCAGGGTTGTTGGACCCATAGGTGTAGCCGAGCATCTGGTGTGGGTCGGATGGATCCATGATGGGGTCGACGCTGATGAAACTGCCGATGCCTGGGTCGTATTCGCGAGCACCGATATGGGTCAGGCCAGTGGTCTTGTCTTCGGGTTTGCCGAGGAAGCCGTGGTTGTCGGGCCAGTTGAAGGGCTCGGTGCCTCGGGGTTCGCCGAAGGGTGTGGTGTAGCGCCTCGTAGCGACCAAGGTTTGGGAGTCGACCGCGACGCTGGATGTGCCGTGGTGGTCGGGGATCAGCCAGTCGAGGTCTGTGGTGCTCGATCTCACCGCGACTGTCTGGCTGTTGATCGCGTACTCGCGCTTGGAACTAAGTGCCTTGTTCTTCTTGTCGAAAGTGATCTCGAGCGATCCGACGTACAGGATGGTCTCATCGGGGCTCTTGCGCAGGATGAGGGTGCCGTCGGCGTCGTAGACATATGCAGTGTCGCCCGCGACGTTCTCGAGCTTCTCCAGTTTGTTTTCGGCATTCCATGTCAAGGCCTGGACGCCGCTCGACGGATCAGGGCGCGTGGTGGTGTTACCTGCTACGTCGTAGTCGTACGTCGCGGTGGGTTTCGGACTCGCACCGGTGGTAGTGACGGACTTCAGCGTGTGCGGCTGCACCGTGTCGTAGGCGTAGGTTTCCTTGGTGTCCCCGGTCGAGCTGTGCTCGGTTTGCGTCTGCCGCAAGCCGCTGGCTGTAAAGGCCCAGGACTGCCAGTACGGCGCGGGTCCGCCGAGACCTGCGACAGAGGGCGCTGCAGCGCAGTCGGTGTTGCTTGGCGACCATGCCTCGGTCAAGCGGGCGTGCCCGTCGTACTTGTAGCACTGGGAGTCGCCGCCGACCTTGTTGTCGTCCTTCAACAGATTGCCGGCCGGATCGTAGGAATAGATGTGGTTCGCGGCGAATTTGTCAACGCCGGACGAGCTGTTCAGGAGGCGGCGGGTCCCTACCTCGAAGCTGTTCGAGATGGGCATGTTCTGCTGACCACCAAGGTCATACCGCTCGGGGTCACCGACCGCCGTGTAGCTGACCCCATTCACGTAGACGGCATCGCCGCTCTTCATCGATGTCGGCTGCCCGAGGTTGTTGTAGGTGAAGTTGAGTACTTCTGATCCGAGCGAGCCGCCGCCGGGGATTTGGGTCCACGCGACCGACTCGGCATCGGGCGCGTAGGCCGTAGTCGTTCGATAGCTCGCCGCCAACTCCGGTCCTTCGGAGTCGGGGATGATCAGGAAGGTCTCTTCCGGCTTGTACAGCACATTGCGCTTGGTGACCCGGGACCTGTAGACAGCGCCCGCTTTGCCAGTCGGGTACCGGTTGCTCTGGTAGATCTGACCGAGATTGCCGGCTGGGTCGTAGTCCCAGCTCAGCCTGAGACCCGTGTCCGTCTTGGATCCTTCATGAACCGTGGTCTTGCGGTTGAGGTTGTCGTAGGTAGTGATCAGCTTCTTCTGGTTGGCGCCGGTCACCGCCACCAAACGGTCGGCCGCGTCGTACTCGTACGACGTCTTGCCGGAATCAGGATCCGTCGAACTCGTCTTGCGTCCCAGCAGGTCGTAGCCGAACGACCACGTCGATCCAGCCGTCGTCATCTGCGCCAGCTGGCCGCGGGCGTCGTAGGTGTACTTGCTCGGAATGAAGCCAGTCGTGACGGTCGGTCCGTCGTACTCACGCCGCTCGATCACCCGACCACGAGCATCCTTGATCTCTGCGGTTGCAGGAGCACCGTTCGGCGGCAAACTGATGATCGTATCGCCGTCGTAGACGGTCCGCGTGGACCACCGCGGTTGCGCCGACGTCGCGAAGGTCGCCACCGTCTGGCGACCGACACCGTCATAGGTGAGGATTCTCTGACTGGGAACCGCAGTGTCGAGGACTGCGGCCAAGGTGCCCGACGGCGCCGAGGAGTTCCACAGGTCACTATTCTGAACGACTGGCAATCCGCGAGTGTTGTACTTCGTTTCACTGATCAGTCGACCGCCGTTCGGGGCTACGGCTTGCGTCTGCCGGCTGCGCAGCAGCGAATCGTAGATCGCAAAACCGGACAAGTACCCGTCCGCGTTGACGTTCAGGTCGTCGGTACGAACGTAGGACGGCACCGATGGCGAAATCGCATACGTGTACCGCATATTGGGAAGCTTCTTGTCCGCCTTCGACTGGTTCGGCAGCCACACCGCTGTCAATCGGCCGAGCGAGTCGTAGTCCACGTCCGTGACTTTGCCGTTGGGATCCACGGTTTGAGACTTGGTCCCCCACTCCGGGCGGTAAGTTGACTCTGTCTTGAGGACCGCACTGTTCGGGTTTCCCGGAGCAACCGGGGGCGACGTCGAGATTGTCCGTTCCAGGGCGCCTGCATCTGCCGGGAAGTACTCGGTGGTCGACTTGCGCTTCAAGGCATCAGTGGATTCGGTCGGCCTGCCGAGCTTGTCGTAGGCAGTCGTCGAAATCGTCTGATAACTAGGTGATCCTGTCGCCAAGTAGCTGCCAACTCGCTCAGATGACGTCAAGTTGCCCTCTGTCGGAGCTACCCCGAAACTCTGCTTGTCGTAGAGGTTCCGCTGATCGGCGATCAGCCGATTCTCCGGAGGGTTGTCAGAATCCTCGTCGCACTGGCCCTTCGACGCGACGACACGAGACACATAGCTGCGCATCGTTGCACTCTTGGCATAAGACGTGACCGTGCAGGTCTGGTTCGACTTCCCCGGGTCTCCCTGGTCCTCCGCCGTGACTGCAAGACCTGTGTCCGGGTCATACGTCGTCGTTGCTGTGTGCATCAGGTCAGGACGGTCGCCACCTCGCACGGTCCGTGCTGTGACCGTCGACGGCTTGACCAGGTTTGCCCGGCGGACAAGACCGGCCTCGGCGTCGATGGTCTGGGCCGCGGTTTCGTGCACCCAGTAGTCGGTCAGCGAACCGACGACCTCGGTGTTGCTGCCACTGTCAGCAAAGGTGATCGCTTCGCGGACGAGCCCTGCTAGAGCGGGAGCGTCGACTCGTGATCCAGATTTCGTGTCCGGGATCGAGACAGACTTCGTCCCACCGCTCACGCTTGCTCGGTCACCATTCATGCCTCGGAAATACGACGTGACTGTGCGCGACCTCGATCCGCTGGCCAGCGGATCACCTGCGCTGGTGGTTACGGTGCGGAAGCCTCGCCACTCCGACCAGTTGCGCTCCTTCTTCAGAATCAGCGCATTCTCCTGATAGTGCCAAGCGCCACCGCCGCCGTAGGAGTAGTTCGTTACCACGGCGTCCGCTCCACCAGTCACATCGTTGACACGAACCTGAGTGACGACATGGCGGTGGAACCAGTCATCACGGGGTTCCGACTGAGGAGGCTGCCAGTGCACGGGATAACACCGCATTACGTTGCTTGCCGGCGAGGTCGGCAGCTTGGCAGGCTTGCCGGGCCATTCGCCTGCGCATTCAGGCTCGGCGTAGTTCACCGTGACCTTGGCTCCGGTCTCCGTCCAGACCTTGTCGACCCGATACTTGCGCAAGGGTGAGATGCCGTCCTTGTCCGAGTCGACTCGGTTGGGCAGCGTGAAGCCACCGAAGCTCACCTTCAGCGGGGTGGCTGTGGACGATCCAGGTGCGACGCCCGAATGAGTGATCGAGGTCAGCCACAGCGCTTTCCCCGACATGTCGTCGCCGGGGTTTGGGAAGCTGTGTCCCAATTGCCAGTGGTCGACGTTCTGGTAGGCGTTTCCCTTCCGCACCTGGGTGGTGATCTGCTCCAGCCGACGGCGCGAGAAGAACGAGGGACCGGTCTTGGTGCAGGTAGCTCCGGCGGCGCAGATCTGGTCGAACGGTACGTCGGGCCAGTTCCCCTTGGTCGTGCTGTCCAGCGTCGAGCAGTTCGCGGTGCAACGCTCCTGCGTGACGAACTGCACCTGCAGCGGAGCTGAGGCTGTCATCGCGTCTGCGCGCTGACCGTAGAGGATCTTCGTCGGGTAGCCACCACGGGTGTAGCTCTTGGTCTTCGTCGCTGCTGTCTCGCCGTTCTTGGCGTAGTAGTTGGTTTCCTTGTCGTACCAGAGCGACATCGCGTTGCCACGCGGATCCTCAACGTAGTCCAGGTTCCAGCGCCATTCCTGGTTGTCACAGAATGATGCAGCGAACGTCGCCTTGTGGCAGGGCTCTCCGCTGTTGTTCCCAGCGACCGGCACGGTCCAGACAGAGTTCGTGCCGGGATCGTTGGCGCCGGCGAGGACGTGCTCGACGCCGAAGTGGTATTTCGTGCCGTCGAGTGTGGTGACCAGCCACTGCTCCTTCTCGTCGCCGTCCGTGCCGGTCGATGTCACCTTCCGTTCAACCTTCGAGCCGTCGTCGTTTTTCAGTCGCCAACCGCTGGTGTCCTTGACCAGCTCGCTGCCCTGTCCGTTGAGCATCAGGGTTGCGTTGTCGTACTTCCAGCAAAGATCGTTCTTGCCGGTCTGACCGTCGTCGTCGCAAGTCATGTACTTGCGCTCGATGTAGGACTCACTGAGGCTGAAGCCTTCACCGATCCACGACGGCTGGCTGTTGGTGGCAGCCGTCGTGCCGTCGACAGACTGAGCTGAGTAGTCGATCGAAAGGCTGGGTGCTGGGCCCGCCGGCGCCGGTGGAACACGGAGCGGGTAGTTCCAGGTGAAGTCACCGCTGTTGCGCCCCGCCGACCAAGTGGAGGCCGGACCCAACGATGTCGCACCATAGTCACCGTTGCCCGATGCAGGCGCCGCGGTAACTGCCATCACCCGCTCCTCGCCAGCGAGTGAGACAGGAGCCGAGAGAATCTTCGTTTGCTGATTGTTGACCGAGCCGACCGGCGTGGACGCCAGACAGCCCGGCTTGTCCGGAGTCGTCAATGCACAGGCGGGCAGGGCGATCAACTCGAGGCGAGAAGCCCAGCCACCACCGAAGGCCTCAGCAAAGCTTGAGTAATCGACAGTGAGTTGGGCCGGTGACTCGCCCACGGCTCCATCCGCTCGAGCGACGGTCAGTAAGAAGCCCGAAACATCGGCCGCATCGGCCTTTGAACGATCCAGCACTCGAACCCGGGCCGCGCTGGCTGCTGCCAGCGGTGACTTCGCGCGCCCGGCAGTCGTCGCCAAGCGGATCGCAGACTTGGTGAGCGCCGTGGCCGCCTTTCCAGCGCCCGCCAGCTGGACGGTCTCCTCATTCGGTTCCGGCCAGACCGGCGGCGCCGGAGCAGGTGCCGGGCGCTCGGCCTCGGCTCGCTCCGCCTCGGACTGCTTGGCCTCCGTCGTATCCATCTGCTCGACCTTGGCATCGACTCGAGGAGGAGTTGGCGGCAACTTGGACGTCACTGCATTGGCTTCGGCGCCGGCGTCCTGACCAGCCAAGCCGGCAGCCAGAAGCACGGTGGCAACTGCAATCGCAACTAGCCCATTGCGTCGTTTCGGCATATCGATCTCCTGTCAGCCTGCGGGCGGGCAGTCGGGGCTGCCGAGGGCGGGGAACTCTGCACAGATCGCGCTGTCGACGAGCGGTCCGGCATACAAACGAAGATCGGAAACCAGGCCGGCCAACTCGGTATTGACTGCGCGTCCCTTGCCGACGGCTGTGCTGCCGAACCGGTCGGGCGACGCCGAGGTGTACGGCTTGATGGAGTCGGTTTGCAGCCCCGTGTTGACACTCAGTCTGAGCTTGCCCAACGGATCCTGATTGGTCGGACCGCCCACATTGGCGTCATAGGTCGCGACAATGAGGTTCCAGTCCGAGGTGACAGCGTCGTTCTCCTGTCGGAATATGACTTGGTCAGTTCCCGTGCCACGGGCAAAGACCCAGTCACCACCGTAGCCATCGCCACTTGGTCTCCACTCGAGACGCCAAGCGTCACGGTCCGTGCCTGCCTGACGGACGATCACCGACGCTTTGGTCGGATCGGTGAGTTTGACCCAGACGGCAACCGAGAACGTGGTCCCGGAGTCCACGACCGGGCGTGGAAGTGACAGAGCTTCCGCGACTGATCCGGTGAATTGCAGCACTCTGCCGCGCTCGTCGTCCTCGACGAACGCCGTCGTCGGATCGCCATCCACGCCGAAGCCGGACATCTCCATGTTGGCGCCGTAGACCGCCTCCTCAGTCCGCCATTTCTGATCGGCGCCTTTGACCGCCTTATCCAGCTGCCATCGAGCCGCCTGGCTAACGATCGCCTTGTCGGTGTTCGTGCGGACATCGGTCAGAGCCATCGCCTTCTGGGGATTCATGGCGATTTGCCAGATCTGAACGCGATCTAGTGAGCCCGAAAACCAGTTCTTGTAGACGTCGTTGAACTGACCTCGGCCGATGCTGAGTGGGCCTGACGCTTTCCACGCCTTGTCGGCGGAGAACGCCGCGCTGCCTTGGGTTTGCAGCCGGCCGTTCACATAGAGCTGCAGTTTCCCGTCCGCGCTGTCGTAGACAGCGGTCAGATGCGTCCAGGCACCAAGCACCGCTTCCTCGTTCGATGTCGTCTTAACCGTCACGGGCGACATTGCGTCCGTGGTCGAGCGTTGGAACACCCAGCGCTTCGCTGACGCCGAGTAAGACAAGTCGAAGGCGCTCGCAACGTTCCCCGCGGCACTGATGACTGTGGAGTCGGAGCTAGTCCACAGTCGAGCCCAGGCCGAAACTGTGAAACTCTTCGAGGTGTCGACGACCGTCGTCGGAGTCTCCGCGTAGTCGTCGACTCCGTCCAGACGGATGGACTTTCCATCCCTGCCCGCGTCATCGAAGGCGCCGCCGCCGTAAACGGTGAGCGGATGCGCGGGTGTCGCCACATCAACCGCAGTTGTCCCGCTACCGTCATCGAAGGACCAGTCCCCGATCAAAGGAGCATCCTTGACGGCTAGTTTGTACACCGTCACGTCCCTGCTGGCGTGCCCGGCCGGATCGAAGCTCTGCACGGTCAGTTTGTTGAGCCCCTCACGCGGCGGTATCAGCGCCTTGGTCCCGGTATGGGCGGTGATGGAACCCCGGCCGACCTGGCCTTCCCACCAGTAGTCATGGCGCACGACATCGGCCACCGCACCCTTCACCGTGAAGCTAATGGGAGCGTTGTACGGCGCGATCCGCTCACACCCTGCTGACTCGGTGCAGTTCGGGATATCGGTGGTCCCGTACTTCGCGGTCACGATCGGGGCCGGCGGTCCCGATCGATCCACCCTGAAATAGCACCAGCCGGTGTAGCCGGAGTAGAGCTCCGATCCGTCCCCGAGGACGTACACCGATCGCGCCCGGTAGTGATAAGTCGCACCGTCCAGGAAGTGGGTGTGGTTCGTGTTCGGGAACGAGAACTTGTGAACGGTTCCAGGGCTGTCCGGACCGCGCAGCTCGTGCTTGTGCACATTTCCGGTACTGCTGTAGATCCAGAGGTCAGACTTGAGCTGCGCATTCTGCTCGTTGACGCGCCCCTGCAGGATCGGTTCAACGGCGAACTGCAGGTTGATCGACCCCACGCTGGCCGGAGAACTCTGGCTATCGCAGCCGACAGCCGGATCAGTCAGACCGAGCTGGCGAGGAACGTCGGGCGGAGTCGCATAGGTGACACGGAGCTTGCCGTGCGAGCTGAACTGCTTCCAGGCGCTGCCGTCCGTTTCATTGGTAGCAGCGAGTCGGAAGGTCGAACTTGCATAGCCCTTTGCGGCGGTGTCGACCATCGACGGCGTCACCGGGAACTCGACGTACGCGTCGGGGCAGGTTGAGTTATAGCCATGTGCGAACGGCCTGCTGGTGACAGCAAGCTGTACGCCGGGCTGGTTGTTCCAGGTTGTCCTGTCCGTGATCGTGGTTGTGCGGGTCACGCTCACAGAGCGCTCCGCACAGCTCGCCGAATGCGTCTCATAGTTCTGCAACGTGGCCGAAATGATCTTCTTGCCACGGAATCCCCGGGTATCGAACTGGAAGAAGGAGCGAACGATCTTGTGCTGCTCGTAGTCCTCGTAGCCGACCCCGAGGCTGTGGGTGGTCTTGAAGAACGAAGTCGTGGGATAGAGCTGCCACGCCGCCGCCCACGCGTTGCGGTCGACGGTGGTCGTCGGGGGGTCCAGCACGACCGGATACACCGTCGTGGGAGCGGTGAGCAGGCCAGCGTCGGGGATCATTGTGAGGCCGTTGGCGTCGCCTCGAAGCTCCATCTCGGCGGAGTGCGCGCCTGCGGGGCCATCTTCAACGAGAGCGGCCGAACTGCGAGGCGCCGCAGCCTGCTTTCCTTGCGGGCTCGACTTCGCTGCATCCCACATGATCGCGTCTCCGGCGGTGAGGGCGAGCTTGCCGTCGGCATCAACATAGGCCGGCCCGGCACCACGATTGGTGCGTAGCGAGAGGCCTTCGGTCGCAACCGGAAAGTGAATCGCCTTCAGCGCTGGATTCGACGCGGCTTCGCGGGTCTTGACCACGAGGTTGTAGCTGAATCCTTCGACGGTGGTGTCGACAACGAGGTCGACGCCCTGCGTGACTTCGGCGTACGTCGCAGTCGAGCCAACGAGTGTTGGACGTGGAAGAGGCCAAGGGGATTTCAGGGTCCAGGTGCCGGCCTTCACCCCGATCTTGCCGATCGGACCTGTACCACCACCGGAAAGGCCGATCTGTGAGACCGCAGCCTTCGGGGCGACCGAGCCGTCAGAGCGGAACTCCAGCGTGGCGTCGGCCGCGCGCCAGATGCCGTTCTGCTTCACTCGGACCGGATCGTTCGACACCTCACTGGTCAGCGTTCCGTCCGCGTTGGCGAACGTCTGTGAGGTCTCCGTCGTGAGGTTGGCAATCTCAACCGGTGAACCACTGGCGGCGGCGAACTTGCCGGCTTCAGTGCCATCGCGCCCGACCTTTGGGACGGTTGGGGGTGGGGCAGCTGCAGCCGGTAGGGCGTGCAGTCCTGCGGCCATGACCGCCAACGCTGTTAGTACGACTGCTGTGGTCCGGCCGCGCCCATGGCGCGCCTGAGCAGCACGAGATCCCCGCCTCACGGTCCCCACCCCACTGTTTGTTCATAAATCCCGAGAATGACCACTCTGGTGCAACCGGTCGGTCGCCACCAGCGACAACCCATACAAGCGACCCATACAGTTCGTGTCAGTTGGCGCAGCTCCGGGGGTCTGGGTAGTCGGCGCAGAGGCTGGTTGGAGACAGGTCGCCTACGTAGATGCGGACGTCGTCAAGGCGGCCTGCGAAGGGGGCTCCGGTCGTGCCGGGCTTGCCTAGGGTGGTGCTGCCGTCGCGGCGGGGAGCGGTGAAGTCGGCGACGGCCTTGGTGTGGTGGTCGATGCTCAGGTAAATGGAGCCCGACGGCGCGCCGACGACGCCTGTGTCCTGGGCTCGGTATTCGCCGACCAGGAGGTGCCACTGGCCTGGATCGACGCTCTCCCGGTCGGCGCTGCCGGAGGCTGTTGTTTCGGTGCCGTCGACGTTGGTGCGGGTGAAGTTCCAGGTGGTGGAGTATTCGTCGCCCGGCTCGTAGGAAAGCCGCCAGGTGTCGCTGGTGCCAGTGCCTTGACGAATGATCGTTGCCGGCTTGGAGGGGTCGGCGATCTTCACCCAGACGGCGACGGCGAAGCTGGCGCTGGCGTCGACGACCGGGCGACCGAGGCTGACGGATTCGCGGGTGGCGCCGGTCAGTTCGAGGACCTTGCCGTGTTCCGGGTCGTCGACGAATGCCTTGGACTGGTCGGTGCCGGGGAACCCGGACACGCTGAGGTCGGCATCGCGAATGCTGTCCGGTGAGCGCCAGATCCGGTCGGTGCCGCGCGTTGCGTTGTCGAGTGGCCAGTGCGCGGCGACGGCGGTCGCCACCGCATCGTCCGGTCGCGGTGTCTGCAGGGCCACGAGTTCCTCCGGGCGGAGGACGCGTTGCCAGATCTGGAGGTGGTCGAGCGAGCCCCTGAAGTGACCGCCGGTGATGCCGCCGAGAAGACCACGGCCGACCGAGAGCGTGCCGGAGGCCTTCCAGGCGTTGGCGGGCGGCGATACCGTCTCCTGCTGCAGACGCCCATTGACGTAGAGCTTGAGGGTTCCCGACGTCGCGTCGTACGTGGCGATGAGTTGTGACCAGGATTCGTTGACCGGGGCATCTTTCGATACCGCTCGATAGATCGTCGGGTTCCGGACGTCGGCGGAGGAACGTGCGAAGACCCACCGCTTGGCAGCAGGGTCGTAGCCGAGACCGGCCGCACTGGAGTTGGCACCGTTGACGGACGCAATGACGCCGAGCTTGGACGGATTCGCGGGCCGAGCCCAGGTCGAGATCGAGAAGCTCTTCGAGGTGTCGACGACGGCTTCGGTCGCGGATGCGTAGTCGTCGACGCCGTCGAGGGCCAGTGCGCCGTTGATACGGCCGCTGGCCTCGAACGCGGCGCCGGAGAGGGCGAGCGGATGGGTGAGGCCGGGACCGTCGGCCGCCGTCGTACCGCTGCCTTCGTCGAAGTTCCACGAGCCGACCGGGCCGGGCGGTGCGGCAACGTTGAACATGAAGTACGTCGGGTTGCTGGGCTGCCCGATCGAGTTGATGCTCGAGACTTGGAGGTTGGTCCTGCCCTGCTGGAGCGGCTCGATGTCCACCGTGACACTGGCCCCCTCGACCGTCACCGGATTCCCGCCGGGCAAGCGGTAGGTGTACTTCGTCACATCGGCCGAGGTCGGCGCGAACGTGAAGGTCGCGGCCTCCCCGAGAACGACAGTCTTCGGGCAGCTCTGCTGGTCCCAGCAGTTCTGGATGACCTCGCCCTTGTAAGTGGCGGTCACGGTGGGAGGCGTCAGCGGGACCGGCGGGTCGGCCGCGGCTGCCCCTGGCAGTCCGGAGACCAGTACGGCGAATGCGGCGGCCAGTGCGAAGGGCAGGCGTGACAGCAGGCGGGCGTGTCTCATGTGGTGGTCCCCCAGGGCGGTTTGAGCAGCTAACCATCTTGACCTGGGAAGTCGTGGCGCGTCTACGAAACTGCAGGAACGTGCAATTTGTGTAACGGCGGGAGGACACCGTGGCGCGGTAGGTTTTGGGGATGGGACGGGACGTGCGGGTTGTGTATCGGAAGTTTGACGAGAGTTTGCACTGGCATCAGTGGATGGAGTTTCTTGGGGAGGACGAGTTCGGGGTTTGGC
>NZ_SMKA01000245.1 GCF_004348455.1 Kribbella albertanoniae | reverse complement strand
GCTGCATCGGCGACACCGTCTTCGGCGCCGGCCTGTCCGCATCCACCGCCCGCCTCCTGGCCTGCGACGCCAAAATCATCCCCGTCGTCCTCGGCTCCAACTCCGAACCCCTCGACGTCGGCCGCTGTGAACGCCTCGTCACCAAAGGAATGCGGCGCGCCCTGAACACCCGAGACCGCGGCTGCGTCGTCTGCGGCGCCCCACCAGTCCAATGCGACGCCCACCACCTCAGATCCTGGATCGACGGCGGCACCACCGCCGTCAGCAACCTGGTCCTGCTCTGCCGCATTCACCACGTCGACCTGCACGCCGGCAAATGGGTCATCACCATCACCAACGGCAAAGTCCACGTCGCCCTCCCGACCTGGGCCAACCCACCATCGGTCAAACGCCGAACACCCCCAAGAACTCCAGCCGAACCATCGCTGGCCACTGCACGCGCCCACGCCACCTGCACCTCCAGCACGACCAAACCCGGCACGACCCAACCCAGCACGACCAAGCCCGGCATGACCGAGTCCAGCATGGATGAGTCCGGCATGACCGAGTCCGGCGTGGATGAGTCCGGCATGGATGAGCTGGGCCGGAATGGGCCTGGCAGAAGTGGGCCTGGTCTGAGTGAGCTCCGCATGAACGAGTTGGTTGCGAGAGGGCTGCAGGCGGATGAGCCTGGCGTGGACGGGCTGGTTCGCTGTGGGCCCGATGCGGGCGGGGACGAGGGGTCTGTGCTGACGGCAACGGATATTCGCGCGGCCACCATGCGCGCGGTCTGGGGTGAGGACCTGCCACCCGAACCAGCAAGACACCGCACACGGTTGGGCACGCCGCCCGACTTCGCTCCCTGGGGAGAGGTCGACGCCGATCCCGCAGCATCACCACCCTGCGCGCCCAGGTGACCCCGACACCGGCACCGGCACCGGCAACGGCAACGGCAACGGCAGTGAGCCGCTCCGGCGGCTGAGGGACTGAGGAGGTTGGTGGCCAGGTCGGGGACTACGAGCGGCGTACTGCGGTGATGGCGAAGCGCTCGATGTCGGCGTTGTGACCGCCGGCTGAGGCGACGACCAGGAGAACCGGGTCGGTGGCTCCGCGGTAGGTGACGCGGCCGGACCAGGGGGTGCGTTCGCCGCCCGCGGGTACGCAGCAGAGGGTGCCGAGGGGCGCGCTGGTGGAAGCCTGGCGGACCTCGATCCGGATCGCCTCGTCCACGCCGGTGATGCGGCCGCCCGCGGTGAGCGGGGAACCGGCGGTGGCGCCGTAGCGCGGGGCGGTCAGGGAGAGGTCGGTGTCTCGGGTGCCGACGACTTGCCAAGGGGCGTCTTTGCCCTGGCCGATGCGGGCCAGGTGGACGACGGCCGCGGTGAACTTGCGGCCGGTGTCGATCTGGTAGCCGACTCCTACGTGCGCCTCATCGCCGCGGATGCTGCGGGAGGTGATCAGTTTGATGTCCTTGAAGCCCAGGAACCCCTGGGTGAACGCCAACGCAGTCTCGGCCGCGTCCAGGTGCCAGGGTTGATGACCGCCGCTGCGATACGACCGCTGCCAGTCCGCGGCGCGGGCCTCGGACGTGAACGGCCAGGCCGCTGGATACCGGAAGACCCGCCGCCCGGGCGCCGAGGTGGTAGGCGTTGGGGGCGGAGTGGTCGACGGCGGAGTGGTCGACGTACGGGGCGGGGTGCTTGGAGTGGTGGTCGGTACCGGCGTACTGGTGCCGGTTGTCGGCGTCGGGGTCGGTTGAGTCGCGCTGCCACTGGGCGTCGGATCGGGTGCACCCTGATCTCCCGAGCAGCCGGCCAGCAGGATCATCGTGACAGTCGCAAGCGTCATCCCAGCCTGCCAACCAAGTCGCTGGTCCGTCATGGCCGTCCTCCTCAATCAGCTCCCCTCCCTCCATGGTGATCGCAGCAAGGTTCATTGTCTGTACGCCGCGCGCTCCGACGGAGGCTGACCTGATCAGGACATCGCCGGTACGACGGCGCTCAGGGGCCTAAGTTGCTGGGATGAAGCGTTGGGTGGTCGGACTGGTTGTGGTGCTGGTAGCGGGATGCTCGTCGCCGGCCGACGTGGCGTCGCCTCCGCCGAGCGTGACACCGACACCGTCGGTCAGCTCAACGCCGACACCGACACCGACTCCCAAACCGAAGCCGACGCCGACGCCCGTGGCTCCGTCGACGCCGGAGTTCGTGCCGCTGCCGCTCGAGGGGCGGAACCTGAAGTCGTGCCGGGACGGGCACTGCCGGGTCAACGTGCGGACCGGCGACCGGATCGCCGTACCGGCCGGTGCCGGTGGGTCGCCGATCCGGATCACGGCGATCTCGCGGGCGGAGATCACCATCGAGTTGGGCCCGACCACCACCTTCACGTTCTTCGCGCCGGGCCCGACCGGGCTCGGCGAGGACAAGCTGGTGGTCGCGTTCTCGGACCTGCGGCCGGGCCACGCGATCATGCAGATCGACCTCTAGTACGGGCCGAAGACCCACTGGGACGGGGACTTCGGGTCGTCGCCACGCCAGAAACCGGACCAGAGGTCGCGGAACTCGGCGCGCGACAGGTGGCCGTCGCCGTTGATGTCGAGTTGCGGGAAGACGTCCTCGATACCGTCGTCGGAGCCCTTCCAGGCGTACACGACCTGCTTGTGCTCGGTCAGCGCGATCCGGTCGTCGCCGTTCTCGTCGATGACGTCGAACATCACGTCGGCGGTCGCGTCGACCGCGTCCTCCAGCGCCGAGAGCTGGTCGACGACGTTCATCAGCTCGTCGAGTGACACCTTGTCCGGGTGTTCGGCGCCGGACAGCGTCGAGATCGCCGACCACCAGCCCATCATGCTAGCCCGTCATGATGGCAGCGCATCCGCTCGTGGTCGGCGGTGCCCGGGGCCCAGCCGCGGAGGCCCACCCAACGCTCGGTGAGCGTCTCGAAATCGGACTCGTCGAGATAGCCGTTGCCGTCGGCATCCATTGCCTCGAACACGCCGGCCACCTTGCGCCGCTGAAATTCGCTCGCCATCCGCCCCGCCCCCTTGCTGTTTCAAACGCCCACTTCGGTACGCCGCTCCTACCCGGCCGCCACAGGGAGTAACCGGCCACCCCGACGCAATGCGGGTCACCGAGACCGGCAGGTACCGCAATCCGATCCGGCGGAAAGACATTCCAACGGTCGCGTTGCGCCCGGTGAGGAGTTAACCTCGCTCGGCGAGCAGGGGTGGGGGAACCACGGGGAGGCACGCGGGATGTCAGGAACTGCACAGCCGGCGCCGGACGGGATTACGGAGCTGACCGAGTTCGGGGCGCGGCTCCGGGAGCTGCGGGTCTGGTCCGGGGTGTCCTATCGGGAGCTGCACCGGCGGGTCGTCCGGAGCCGTACGGCGCGGGGCGTGGCCGAGGTACCGGCGTACGACACCGTCTACCGGTGTCTGCAGCCCGGGCGGAGCCGGCTGGACGTCGAGCTGGTGGTTGACGTCGTACGGGCGTTGACCGGTGACGCGGACGAATGCGTCGTACTCGCCTGGCGGCAGGCCTACCAACTGGCGTGCGGGGCTGCGTCCGATGCAGCCGTGGTGAACGTGACCGACAGGCTCCCGGACGACCTCGACGTTTTCGTCGGACGCGCCAAGGCCTTGGCCAAGCTTCGGCCGGTGCTGCACGGGCGGTCTAGGCCGGTGGTGGTCGCGGTTGACGGGATGGCCGGTGTTGGCAAGACCCGGTTGATCGTGCACCTCGCGCATCAGCTGGAGGGCGTCGACCAGGTCCTCGCGGTCAACATGCGCGGCTACGACCCACGTCAGCCGGCCGAACCGGGCGCCGTACTCGACGCCTTCCTCCGCGTGCTCGGCGTCCGCGGTGCCCCGCAGAGCGCCCGTACGGCGAGGCTCGCCCAGGCGCTCGCTGGTAAGCGGTCGGTGATCCTGCTCGACAATGCCGGATCGGCCGAGCAAGTCCTACCGCTACTGCCCGGTGTCCCCGGCAGCGTGGTGCTGGTGACGAGCCGTCGGCACCTCGAACTACCTGGGGCGGAGCGGTTGCAGCTCGGCCCGTTCACTCCGGCCGAGTCCGACGACTTGCTGCGGAGATCGATCGGGTCGGCGCGGGTCAGCGCGGATCCGGCCACGGCCGGGCGCATCGCCGTACAGGTTGGTCAGCTCCCACTTGCGCTGGCTCTGGTGGCAGGGCGGATCGATGCGACCCCAACCTGGAGTCTGTCCGATCATCTGGAGCGGCTGGTCGAGCGGGGCCGGACGTTGTGCCTCGATGACGCTGTCGAGATCGCGCTCGCCCAGTCGGACGGCAGCCTCCCTGACGACCATCGCACCCTGCTGCGCATGCTCGCCCTGCACCCGGGCGCCGACTTCGACACCTCAGCAGCGGCTGCGCTGGCGGGTGTGGACGAGGCCGGGACAGCCGCCCTGCTGAGCGATCTGCTGGCCGGGAGCCTGTTGCAACAACGCTCCCCCGGCCGGTTCGAGATGCACGATCTGGTCCGGGTGTACGCCGCTCGGCGCGGGAGCGACGAGGATCCGGCAAGCGCTCGCCGGGCCGCGTTCACCCGGCTGGCCGACCACTACCGGGCGATGGCCGCACTCGCGATGTCGGTGTATGCGCCGTACGAAGCGGAGTGGCGTCCGCCCAAGACGACGGCCGCCGAGGCACCGGCGGATCGGGACGCGGCCCTGGCCTGGCTCGAGACCGAGCGGGTCAATCTGGTCGCCTGCGCCCTCCGTGCTGCCGAACAGAACCTGGCCGATCACACCGCGGATCTGTCCTGGATCCTCTACCGCTACCTCGACGACGCCGGCCACTACACCGACGGCGAGGCGCTCCACGCGGCCGCTGCACGGGCAACCTCGGGAGCCAAGCGCGGCCGGGCGCTGAGCAGTCTCGGCGTCGTCCACTGGCGGCTCGGCCGGTTCGACGCGGCGCGCGAGGTGTACGGCGAGTCGCTCGCGCTTGCGTCCGCGAGCGGCAATCACCGCGAACACATCCGCGCCCTGATCAACCTCGGCCTGGTGCTCGAACGCGTCGGCGCGTACACCGAGGCGTACGGGAACTACCTGCGGTCGATCGAGATCGCGGCCACGATCGGCTCGCACCTGGGCACCGCCCACGCCCTGCACAACGTCGTCGTACTGGCCGAACGGCTCGGCCGGTACGACGAGGCGTACGAACGGGTCCAGGAATGCCTCTCGATGTTGCTCGAGACCGGTGACCGGGTGACCGAGGGGCGCGCTCTGAACAGCCGGGCCGGCATCAACCTGAGTCTCGGCCGGTACGACCAGGCCCGCGCCGATGCGGAAGCGGCGATCAGCATCGCCCGCGAGACCGCGAACCGGACGGGTGAGGCGTACGCGCTCATCACCCTCGGCCGCGCCCTCTGCGCGCTGGGAGCGCTCGACCCTGCGCGGTCCCGCCTGGAGCTCGCACTGAAGATCGCTGGTGAGGTCGCCAATCGCGATGCCGAGGCGCTCGCCCTCAACGAGTCCGGCACGGTGGCCTGTACGGCGGGATCGGCCGCGACCGCGCTGGAGCGGCACCGGGCCGCGCTGGCGATCTCGACCGAGGTCGGCGACCCCTACGAGCAGGCGCGCAGTCATCAAGGATGCGCCCGGGCCCTCGTCCTGCTCGGCGACCCCGCCACGGCCCAGGCCGAGCTCCGGCAGGCGCTGACCATCTTCGACCGTCTGAAGACTCCGGAAGCCAACGCCGTGGCCACCCAACTGGCCGCATTGTCGGCCTGACCGGGTTTGATCGGAAACCGAGACAACCCACTCCGGTCGCAGTGAGCATGGGCGCGCTGTCCTCATCAGGACATGACCCGCCCAGTGACAAGGAGTTGTGCTATGCGCTTTCCCACCAGAGCACTCGGTATCGCCGCGGTCTCGGCCGCGCTGCTGTCCGTCGGCGTCAGCCCGGCGATGGCCGAGGACGGCCACGTTCGTGCCCGCGTTCAGACGTTCCCCTCCGGCGGAGACTCCGGCGGCACGTCCGAGGCCGACCTCAACTTCACCGCCGCCCGCTCGGTGACGTACAACAACTGGACCATCAACGACACCTGCCCCGGTGACGGCTACCGCGTCATCGCCCGGGCCCGTGCCCTGCTCACCAACGGCTCGTACGCCAACGGCGCGTGGCACGAGGACGACGGCACCTGCGAGAGTGCCCAGTGGGGCCCGTACTCCGGCCGGGAGCTGAACACCAGCTACAACATCGTCAAGGCCGGCATCCAGGTCTGCGTCGACCTCGGCAGCTCGCTGAAGTGCGAGAGCGAGTTCCGCGACAACCCGCACACCTGAGTCGACCAGTAGCACCAACCGGCCGGGCCGGACCTCGACCACCACGGGGTCCGGCCCGGCCGCATTTCGTCAGCATATGAAAAGGTGGATACGGAGCTGCAACGCCAAGCTGGCTTGACTAGCCGGCATGACGTATCACGAACCAGGACTGGGAATCACGGTCTACGGCTGTGAACCGGACGAGGCCGTCCTGTTCCGGGAGCTGGCGGCTCGCTTCGGGGTGACGCCGACGATCACGCTGGCCGCGGTCACCGAGGCCACGATCGACCTGGTGGCCGGCAACCGGTGCATCAGCGTCGGGCACAAGTCCCGGATCAGCAACAACACCCTGCTGGCGCTGAGCGAGGCCGGCGTCACCTACATCTCGACGCGAAGCATCGGCTACAACCACCTCGATGTGGCGTACGCCGACAGCCTCGGCATCGCCGTACAGAATGTCGCGTACTCGCCGGACAGCGTCGCCGACTACACGTTGATGCTGATGCTGATGGCGGTGCGCAACGCGAAGTCGATGATCAGGCGGGTCGACCTGCACGACTACCGGCTGACGGAGACTCGCGGACGCGAGCTGCGCGATCTGCGGGTCGGGGTCATCGGCACCGGCCGGATCGGTGCGGCCGTGATGGACCGGCTGCGCGGGTTCGGCTGCTATGTCGTTGCCTATGACACCTATCCGATGACGTCGGCCGACTACGTCCCGCTCGACGAGGTGCTGCGGATCAGCGACGTGGTCACGCTGCACACGCCGCTCACCGCGGAGACGAACCACCTCCTGGACCGTGCGCGGATCGCGCAACTGAAGGACGGCGCGTTCGTGATCAACACCGGCCGCGGCGCGCTGCTCGACACCGAGGCGCTGGTCGAGGCATTGGAGAGCGGGCGACTCGGTGGCGCGGCACTCGACGTACTCGAAGGCGAGGAAGGCATCTTCTACGCGGATCACCGCGACAAGCCTCTTGAGAGCCATCTGCTGCTGCGGTTGCAGAAGCTGCCGAACGCGATCGTCAGTCCGCATACGGCCTATTACACCGACCACGCACTCAGCGACACGGTCGAGAACTCCATCATCAACTGCCTGAAGTTCGAGTCACGAAAGCGGGAATGGATATGAGGATCGGAATCCTGTTCGGCGGCGCCGGCGAGGAACACCCGGTGTCGGTGAAGTCCGCGCAGGAGGTCGCGAAGCACCTCGACCCGGCGAAGTACGAACCGTTCTGGATCGGGATCACGCAGGCCGGCGCCTGGCGGCTGTGCGACGGCCCGAGCTTCGACGCCGCCCGCCCGGCCGTGCTGTCGCCAGACCGGAGTACGCCGGGACTGCTCGTGCTGGCGGACGGCCGCTACGAGACGATCGGCCTGGACGTCGTACTGCCTGTCCTGCATGGCAAGACCGGCGAGGACGGTTCGATCCAGGGACTGCTGGAGCTCTCCGGACTCCCCTACGTCGGCTGCGACATCCAGAGTTCGGCCGTGTGCATGGACAAATCCCTCGCCTACACCGTCGCCCGCAGCGCCGGGATCGCCACGCCCACCTTCTGGACCGGTACGGCGGATGAGGACGTCGACCCGTTCCAGCTCCCCTACCCGGTCTTCGTGAAGCCGGCTCGTTCGGGATCGTCGTTCGGGGTCAGCAAGGTCTCGCGACCGGCCGAGCTTCCGGAGGCGCTCGAGACAGCACGCCAGTACGACGCCAAGGTCCTGATCGAGGAGGGGGTTGTCGGCAGCGAGATCGGCTGCGCGATCCTCGGGAACGACGGGGATCTCATCACCGGCGAGCTCGACCACATCTCGCTGACGCACGGATTCTTCCGGATCCATCAGGAGGACAGCCCGGAGAGCGGTTCGGAGAACTCGACTCCGGTGGTGCCGGCCCAGATTCCGGAGGACGCCCGCAAGCTGGTCCAGGAGACGGCGATGGCGATCTACCGCGCGCTGGGTTGCCGCGGCCTGGCCCGGGTCGACATGTTCCTGAAGGAGGACGGCACGGTCGTGCTGAACGAGGTCAACACGTTGCCCGGCCTGACGTCGTACAGCCGGTACCCGCGGATGATGGCGGCCGCCGGGCTGTCGCTGGGTGACGTGATCGACCGGGCGGTGGCGCTGGCGCTGGGAGGCAGTTCGCGATGAAGGCCGACTTCGTCTACCTGGACGAGTACGTCTCCGGGATCCGCTGGGACGCCAAGTACGCGACCTGGGACAACTTCACCGGCCGTCCGGTCGACGGCTATCTCGCCAACCGGGTGGTCGGGACGAAGGCGCTGGCCGCGGCGTTGGCCAAGGGCCGCGAGGAAGCAGCCGCTCTCGGCTTCGGGTTGCTGATCTGGGACGGCTACCGCCCGCAGAGTGCGGTGGATCGCTTCCTGCGCTGGGCCAACGAGCCGGAGGACGGCCGGACGAAATCCAGGCACTACCCGAATATCGGGCGGACCGAGATGTTCGTCCAGGGCTATGTGTCGACGCGGTCGGGGCACAGCCGTGGCAGCACGGTCGATCTGACGCTCTACCACCTGGACACCGGCGAGCTGGCCCCGATGGGCGGCGATCATGACCTGATGGACTCGATCTCCCATCACGGCGCCACCGGCATCACGCCGACCGAGGCCCGCAACCGGCAGCACCTCGGCAACATCATGGAGGCCGCCGGCTTCCAGCGCTACGACTACGAGTGGTGGCACTACACCCTGAAGGACGAGCCGTACCCGGACAGCTACTTCGACTTCCCGATCGCATGATCGTCCGGCCCGCGGAACCCGCCGATGCCCCGGCGCTCAACATCCTCTTCGAGCAGCTGGGGTATCCGGACCAGGTCACCGAATCCACCGTCGCCCGGATTCGGGCCTGGCAGGCAGATCCGTCCAGTACGGCGTACGTGGCTGATGCCGGCGGCAACCTTCTCGGGGTGGTCGCCGTACATGTGGGCCCGTACTTCGAACGCACCGGCAACTGGGCCCGAGTGGTGGCGCTGGTGGTCGCCGAGGACGTCCGCGGTCAGGGCGTCGGTGGCCGGTTGATGGCGGTCGCGGAGGAGTTCGCGGCTGCCGCCGGTTGTGCGCGGATCGAGCTGAGCAGCTCGGACCGCCGTACCGAGGCGCATGCCTTCTACGAGGGGCGCGGCTACGTCAACCAGACCGGACGTTCGTCGTGGTTCCGCCGCGAGGTAGCTCGACGGTGACGCGGAGGCCGCCGTCGGGGCGGGCCATCAGCCTGAGTGTCCCGTGGTGGGCCTCGATGATCCGCTTGACGATGGCCAGGCCGAGGCCGACGCCGCCGTGATCGCTGCGGATCCGCTCGGCGCCGCGCTGGAACGGTTCGGTGAGGGTCGAGAGCAGCTCCGGGGTGACCTCCGGGCCGGTGTTCTCGACGGTCAGTACGGCGGACTCCGGCCAGACCGCGGTCTCGACCTGCACGATGCCGCCTTCGGCCGTGTTGTGAACGATCGCGTTGTGCACGAGGTTCGTGGTCAGCTGCAGCAGCAGCGCGCGGGAGCCGACCGTGAAGGCCATCTCGCCGGAGGTCTCCAGCAGGACATCGCGTTCCTCGGCGTGGGCCAGCAGCGCCTCGGCCGCTTCCTCCGCGACCAGGGACAGGTCGACGTCCTCGCGCGTGAAGGTTCCTTGGTCGGTGCGGCTGAGCAGCAGCAGCGCTTCGGTCAGGTCGATCGCACGGGCATTCACAGCGTGCAACCGGTCGACGAGCTCATCGGGCGGCCGGTCCGGATCCTTGCGCGCCACATCGAGCAGGGTCTGCGTGATCGCCAGCGGGGTCCGCAGTTCGTGCGAGGCGTTCGCGGCGAACCGGCGCTGCTCGGCGACATGCTGCTCGAGCTGCGCGAGCATCGCGTCGAAGCTGTCGGCCAGCTCGCGGAACTCGTCGTTGCGGCCGGGCATGTTGATCCGGTGCGACAGCGACCCGGTCGCGGCCTGCCGGGTGGCGCTCGTGATCAGTGCGACCGGAGCGAGCATCCGGCCGGCCAGGAACCAGCCGCCGACCAGCCCCAAGATCAGCAGGAACACCCCGGTGACTCCGGCCGCGGGCACAAAGCGCCGGAGCATACCTTCGTAGTACCCATACTCGACGGTGATCACCAGACCGTCCGGCTTCGTGAGCTTCAACGAGAGCGCGACCGCCGCCATCAGCAGGATGCCGGTCACCATCACCAGGCCGGTATAGCTCAGGGTGAGTTTCAGCCGGATGCTCAGCCCAGGCTGCCTAGTCATCCTCGGTGCCGATCCGGTACCCGACACCAGGCACCGTGGCGATCAGCCAGGGCTCACCGAGCCGCTTGCGCAGCGTCGACACCGTGATCCGGACGGCGTTGGTGAACGGATCCGCGTTCTGATCCCAGGCCCGGGCCAGCAGTTCCTCGGCGCTGATCACTCCGCCCTCGGCCGCGACCAGCACCTCCAGTACGGCGAACTGCTTCCGCGTCAGGGCGACGTACCGGCCGTCCCGGTAGACCTCGCGACGGAACGGATCGAGCCGCAACCCCGCAATCTCCCAGACCGGCGGCCGGTTGTGGACCCGACGACGGTCGAGCGCGCGCAGCCGCAGTACAAGCTCCTGCAAGTGGAAAGGCTTGGTCAGGTAGTCGTCGGCGCCAAGTTCGAACCCGGACGCCTTGTCGTTGAGCCGGTCGGCCGCGGTGAGCATCAGGATCGGCATGCCGCTGCCCGAGGCAACGATGCTCGCGGCCACCTCGTCGCCCGACGGCCCGGGAATGTCGCGGTCCAGGACGGCGATGTCATACGTGTGCAGGCTCAGCAGCTCCAGCGCGGTGTGACCGTCACCCGCGATATCGGCCGCGATCGCCTCCAGCCGCAGCCCGTCACGAATCGCCTCGGCCATCTCCGGCTCGTCCTCCACGATCAGCACCCGCATGCCTCGATGCTACGAGGCATGGGGTATCGCTGACGTATCGTCCAGGACTCAGGAGGCGTACACCTCGTATTCGGACAGCTGACCGGCCGGCCAGCCGGTGTTCGCGGTGAAGGTCAGCCGCACCCAGCGGGTGTTCACGGCGGTCGGCAGGGTGATCGTCGCCGCGTTACCCGCGTCGGGATCGAAGGTGCGACCGGCGGCACCTGCTAGTTGTGTGTACGACGTGTTGTTCGTGCTGCCGAGCACCTCGATCGTCTGGGACCGGGTACCCCAGGTCGGCGGCAGCTTGAGGACGAGGCGCTTGACGTTCTGATTGCTGCCGAGGTCGACGGTCAGCGACTGCGGCCACGCGTTGTTGGCGCTCTCCCAGTAGCTGCCGGAGTTCCCGTCGACCGTGTTGCTCGCGACGTAGTTCTGGTTCACGCTGCTCGCGGTGACCGGACGCCCGGCCGCGAGATTGCCGCCCGGAGTCGGGGTTCCGTTACCCGGCTCGACCCAGTTGCAGCCGCTCCACGTCGAGTCCCAGCCGCTGTTGCCGGAGCCGCGGTTGAGGCTGAACGACCCGCTCGGGTAGGCACAGTTGTAGACCCCGGCGCGGCCGATGCCGCTGGCAACCACATTGCTGACTGTCGCCGTACCGGTCGTCTCTGCCTGGAAGGCGAACGTGCCCGCGCCCTCGATCGAGCCGCCGTCCACGGTCACGTTCTGAACCGCACGCCCGGCACCGCCACCGTCGACGAACTGGTACGCCGACCACGGGCTGGCCACCAGGCGGTTGTTGAGCAGCCGCACCTGCGCGTTGATCGGGTTGTCGTACGCATCCACCCGGATCGCGCCGTGCGGATGGTTCTGGCCCCAGTTGGGGTTCATCGAGCCGGTGCGGATCAGCGTGTTGCCGGAGACGGTGATCGTCCCGGCCAGCGGGAAGAACGGTGAGGCGAAGTTCTGGTTCGAGATCGCGATCCCGCCACCGAGCGCGTTGGTGTCGGCGATCAGGTTGTCCCGGACCGTCATGTCGGTACCGCCGTAGATCGCGATGCCGTTGGCCAGGTTCGGCTGGATGACGGTGTTGTTGGCGAAGGTACTGCTCCGGTTCGCCGCGTGCAACGACCACGCCGCGAGTGAGTCGTCACCCTGGTTGCGGAGGAAGTTGTTCCGCACCTGCACGTTGTACGCGGTCCCGTTCAGGTTCAGGCCGTCGGCGGTCATGTCGTAGAACCGGTTGTTCTCGACGATCAGATTGTCGTTGTTGCCGGTCAGCCAGAGCCCGACCTTCAGGTGCTGCAGCCAGAGCCCGGAGACGATCGAGTTCGGGCCGAGACTGCCGTTGACGAAGTTGTCCGGCGAGTTGTCGTTCCGCTCGGTCACCTCGCCGATCACGGCGAAGTCGTACAGCTTGACGTTGCCGCCACCGTTCGGGCGGTCGATCAGGTGATGACTGAGCAACGTCGAATGCCAGCGGCCGGCGCCGCGGATCGTGACGCCGTCGGGGTTGATCGTGCCGCCGACCCGGAACCGGCCGGCCGGGATCCACACGGTTCCACCAGCACCGCGGGCAGCGTTGATGGCATTCTGGATCGCACCGGTCGAGTCGTTGTTCCCATTCGGGTCGGCACCGTGCGACGTGATCGAGATCGAGCCACCAGGCTGGCCGGCGGGGCCGGCGACATTCTCGAACTCGACATCGTCGATCGTGTACGGACCCGCGGTGTTCTCACCGTCGACCTGCAGCTTGATCTTCGCGCCTGCGTTGACGGTCTGCCCGAGCTGGAGCCGGGCGTGGTCGTAGAGCTTGTGCGTCCGGGACCCGGCGATCCACCCGGTGTCCACGTAGCTGTACTTCGAAGTCACGGCGAGGGAAAGCTTCTGCCCATTCACGTAGACGGCCAGGGTCCCGGAGCGGCCGTCCGGGATCGAGTAGGCCACGTTGATCGCGTTGGTCGTGCCAGGCGCGGTGAATTCGACGTACTGGCCGCTGTTCAGGGTGACGGCCTGCCGGTTGGAAGCCTCGGCGGCAAGCGTCCCCTGGGCATAACTCGGGCCGATCTTGCTGCCGTTGGTGGCCGAGTTCTCGGCCTCGATGATGGTGAAGGGCAGCGCCGCACCGACCGCCTGGATCGCGGCCGGTACGGCGTGCGCCGCGGGCAGGGAGAGCGCCGTACTGACGATTGCGGCGGCTGCGATTGCGGCTATTTTCGGGCGTGCCTGGATCCGTTGTGCCATGGCCGTGGCCTTCCTTGGGGGCGGGTGCCGCACACCTTAAGGAAGGACCTAAGTCAACGCAATAGTTCGACGCCTTCCCGCAAATTCCCAACAGACGACCTTCCCGCCGGCGGGGTGGTGGCCACATCGGTAGCCACCACTGAACCGTGCGACCCCGGTGGGGACCAGGGGGTTTGACGGGGGCGACGGATGCGCGGTCCGGCGAGGGTGAGAGGTGACCAGTAGGAAGTCTTGTGGATTGGGGTAGACGGATGCGCTTCACGGATGGAGTCGGGCCTTCGCGGCGGGCGGTGTTGCAGGGCGGGCTTGCGGCCGGAGTCGGGGTGACCGCACTGGGCAGCGGAGTGGCCAACGCTGCGCCTGCCAAGCTGGGTGGCGGCGCGGGGATCCGTCCCTTTCGGGTTTCGGTGCCGAAGCAGCAGCTGACAGACCTGCGGCGGCGGGTCGCCGGGGTGCGTTGGCCCACCGCCGAACTGGTGAGTGATCGCTCCCAGGGCGTGCAGCTGGCAACGACGAAGGCACTGGCCAAGTACTGGCTGGGCAAGTACGACTGGCGGCGGTTCGAGGCCAAGATCAACAAGCTGTCGCAGTTCACGACGGAGATCGACGGCGTCGACATCCACTTCATCCACGTACGCTCACCGCACCGGGACGCGCTGCCGCTGATCATGACCCACGGCTGGCCGGGCTCGTTCGTCGAGCTGCTGGAAACCATCGGGCCGCTGACCAACCCGACCGCGTACGGCGGTCGCGCCTCCGACGCGTTCCACCTCGTGCTGCCGTCGATTCCGGGGTACGGATTCTCCAGCCAGCCGACCGAGATCGGCTGGGACGCCGGCCGCACCGCGAAGGCATGGCACCAGCTGATGCAGCGACTCGACTACACCGAGTACGTCGCTCAGGGTGGTGACGTCGGCTCCGCCGTCACCGACAACCTCGGTCGCCAGGCACCGGACGGCCTGCTCGGAATCCACATCAACCTGCTCGCCGCAGCCCTGGGCGGAGTCGGCTGGCCGACCAACACCGACGAGGAACGCGCCGCGGCCGCAGCCGTCGTCGAGTTCAACACCACCGGCAGCGGCTACCGGATCGAGCAGGCCACCCGCCCGCAGACGATCGGCTACGCCCTACTCGACTCCCCCGTCGCCCTGGCCGCCTGGATGCTCGACCACGACACCGACAGCTACTACAAGATGTCCAAGGCCTTCGTCCACGGCATGCCCACCGGCAACCTCACCCGCGACCACCTCCTCGACAACATCACCCTCTACTGGCTGACCGGAACCGGCGCCTCCGCCGCCCGCATCTACTGGGAAAGCTCCCAACCCCGCGGCGGCCAGACCCCACCCCCGGTCGGCGTCCCCGTCGGCTTCAGCG
>NZ_SMKA01000244.1 GCF_004348455.1 Kribbella albertanoniae | reverse complement strand
CAGAGGTGTACAAGAGACAGGGTGATCGGCGCCGGGTGGGCCGGCACCCCAGGGAGCGGGGTGCGGTTCGCCGAGTGCTTGCTGGGTGAAGGTAGTGACGAGGGTGTTCCAGTCGGTGGGGCGGTGGAGGAGCGAGTGGGATTCGCCGGGGAGGAGGATGACGGTGGCTGGGGTGCCGGCGGTGCGGAGGCGGTTGGCGTAGGCGAGGGTTTCGGCGGGGGAGGTGACGGTGTCGTCGTTGCCGTGGGCAAACATCACCGGCGGGCGGACGGCCACCAGAGGATCCTTGAGCGGGAGCCACGGGGCCAGGCCGAGGACGCCGGCCACGCGCGGGTGATCGCCGGCGCGTACGACTGTGCGGCCGCCCATCGAGTGGCCGATCAGTACGACGCGCCCGATCAGCGACGGCAGTTCGTCGAGCACCGCGCGGAGGTCCAGAGCGGGATCACCCACGTCGTTCCAGCCGCGGTAGCGGTAGCGCATCAGTCCGACGGCTGCCGACGGGATCGCCGTACGCAGAGCTGCGGCGAAGGGCCACATGCGCAGGATGGGCCCTCGCCACAGGTGGGGATTCTTGTGCGAGCGTTCATAACCACCGTGAGCCAGCAGGACCAGATCCGTTGCGCCAGGCGGATTCCAGAGCAGGTCGACGCCGGGTTGTCTCACTGAGTGCCGTACAGCTCGGCAGGATCCCGGCGGATCACCATCATCCTCTTCAGGTCGGTCAGCTCGTTGAAGCCGTACTGACGATAGAGCTCGTGCGCATCCAACGTCGCCAGCATCCACCGCCGCAGCCCCTTGAGTTCTGGATGCTCGATCAACGACGACACGACGAACTTCCCGAGCCCGTGCCCGCGAAACTCCAGCAGCACGAACACATCCGCGATCCACGCGAACGTCGCCCGATCCGTCACCGCCCGCGCGAACGCGACCAGCTCCCCGGCCGACGTGTACACGCCGACGTTCAGCGACCCCTCAATCGACCGCTCCACCACGTCACGCGGCACGCCAGGCGACCAGTACGCCGTACTCAGGAAGCTGTGCACGACGTCCACATCGATGCGCGCCGGATCGTCGTCGGCCTCGAAACCGGCCGGGTGGGACCACTTCACTTGTTCAGCACCTCCGTGATCGGCATTGACGAGTCGGCCGGCAGACCCAGCGGCGACGGAGCCTTCCCGGCCCGCACGAGCTCGGACCCCAGCGCCGCGACCATCGCGCCGTTGTCGGTGCAGAGGCCAGGACGCGGCACCCGTACGGCGATTCCTGCCGCGGAGCACCGTTCTTCGGCCATCTGGCGGAGCCGGGAGTTCGCTGCGACGCCGCCACCGATCAGCAGGTGCTCGTAACCGCGGTCCTTGCAGGCGTCGATCGCCTTGCGGGTCAGCACATCGCAGACCGCCTCCTGGAACGCGGCCGCGATGTGGTTCACCGGGACGTCCTCGCCGTCACGCCGCCGCGACTCGACCCAGCGCGCGACCGCGGTCTTCAGACCGGAGAAGGAGAAGTCGAACTGGTGCCGCTCGAGATCGCGCTGCGAGGTGAGCCCGCGCGGGAACCGCACGTACAGCCGGTCGCCGCCGTCCTGAGCCGCTTTGTCGATATAAGGACCACCGGGGAACGGCAGCCCGAGCACGCGCGCCACCTTGTCGAACGCCTCACCCGCGGCGTCATCGATGGTGCTGCCCATCGGCTGCACGCCCTCGGTGATGTCCTCGACTGCGAGCAGCGACGAGTGGCCGCCGGACACCAGCATCGCGATCGCACCCTTCGGCAGATCGCCGTGCTCGAGCGTGTCGACGGCAACGTGCGCGGCCAGGTGATTGACGCCGTACAAGGGTTTGTCGAGTGACAGCGCCAGGCCCTTCGCGGCCGCGACACCGACGAGCAGCGCACCGGCCAGGCCGGGTCCGCTGGTGACGGCGACCGCGTCCACATCGGTCGGCTTGATCCCGGCGGTCTCGCAGGCGCGCCGGATGGTCGGCACCATCGCCTCGAGGTGCGCGCGGCTGGCCACCTCCGGTACGACGCCACCGAACCGCGCATGTTCCTCGACACTGGACGCGATCGCGTCGGCGAGCAACGTCTGCCCGCGCACGATGCCGACCCCGGTCTCGTCACACGACGTCTCGATCCCGAGGATCAGAGGTTCTGTCTTGCTCACGCTGTCTCCCGCCACCGCATGATCACCGCATCTTCGCCGCCGGCGTAGTACCCGCGCCGCCGGCTGATCTCGTCGAACCCGAACCCGCCGTACAGACCGATCGCCGACTCGTTGCCTGCGGCAACCTCCAGGAGCACCGTCCGTCCGGCGCACCGCGCGAGCGCGGCCGTCATCAACTGCCGACCGATCCCGGTACGGCGTTCGTCCGGCGCCACCGCGATCCGCAGCAACTCCACCACGTCCACCTGAACCGGCGGCACCAGCAGCACGACGTACCCAGCCACAGCACCTTCATCAGCCACCAGGATCACCCGATCCTCAGCCAGCCGCTCGAACTCACCTTCCCAGGCGACGCTACTCCAGGCCTCTCGCCCGAAGCACACCTGATCCAGCTCCACGATCCCCGGCAAGTCGTCAACCACAGCCGGCCGAATAGCCGGTCTCACTTGGTCAACACACTCTTGGGCCCACCCGACATCGTCACATCAGGCCGCCGCAAATAAAGGGGGTCAGGAGCAACAATCTCGAGAGTTCCGAGCGCCACCCCACGAGCAAGCACCTCCGCCGACGGGTACTCCACCACTTCATCAGCAGTAGCGCCCAGGAGGTCGGCGTACAGGACTGCGCCTCGGCCGATCACGGGGAGGCCTGACAGAACGTGGGCTACATCGGCTGGTTTGTCGACGGCCGGGCCTTCTAGGCGGCGACGGCTGCCATCAGCCGCGGGGCCGTCGTACAAGGCCCAGTAGATCTCTTTGCGGCGGGCGTCGGTGGCTACGGCTACGGGGAGCGCCAACTCAGACTGGTGGGCGAGGATGTCGAGGCTGCAGACTCCCGCTACCTCGATGCCCAGTACGTCGGCCATGGTGCGGGCTGTGACGAGTCCTACGCGGAGGCCGGTGAAGGGGCCGGGGCCTACGCCGACTGCGATCCGGGTCAGGTCGCGAGCGGTGCAGCCTGCCTCAGCTAGAGCGGCTGCGATGGCCGGGGCGAGGAGTTCGCCGTGGCGGAGGGCGTCGACCGTGGTCGAGGATGCGACCGCTGCGCCGGTGGCCGGGTCGGCGATGGCGACGGTGACGGCGGCACTCGAGGTGTCGAAGGCAAGCAGCATGTCAGTTCTTCTCCAGTACCGAGATCCGGACGCCGGACGCCGCCCAGCGCGGACCCACCGGGATGATCCGCAGCTCACGGGTCTCGTCGGTGTCGTCGTCGCCGCGGGTCACCACGATGTCGAGCCGGTCCGGTGCGAGCGCCTCGGCGAGCCCATGCCCCCATTCGACCACCGTGACGGCGTCGTCGAGACTCGCATCCAAGTCGAGGTCGTCCAGCTCAGCAAACCCGCCGAGCCGATAAGCATCCACGTGCACCAACGCCGGCCCACCACTCAACGACGGATGCACGCGCGAGATCACGAAGGTCGGCGACGTGATGTCACCCCGCACCTTCAGCCCAGCACCAAGCCCTTGCGTGAACGTCGTCTTCCCGGCCCCGAGATCACCAGACAGCACCAGTACGTCGCCCGCCCGCAACTGCCCGGCCAGCTCCTCGGCGATCGCCCGCATCTCCTCGGCCGTCGGCACGGTCCGCTCGACCGGCATTGCCTTGGCGTAGATCAGGTTGTGATCCAGTTGCTCGACGACGGAATACCCACGCCGGCGCCAGAACTCCACGGTGTCCGGCAACTCGACCCGCGCAACCAACCGCACCCGCGCGAGCCCACGCCGTACGGCGACTTCTTCAGCGCACCCGACCATCGCCGACGCGACCCCACGACCCTGGTGCCGCGGGTCGACCGAGACCCGGCGCAGCACCAGCACATCACCCGACACCTCGAACAGCACCGCCCCTGCCGGCACCCCGTCGATGCGCACCAGCAGACCGCCGTACTGCGCGATCGCCGCCGCCACCGTGGTCGCGTTCTCGCTCAACGCCGTCGACGGCGGATCGAGCACCCGGCGCGAGGAGAAGGCGTGGTGAATCACCGCAACGATCTCGTCCACGTGCTCAGCTGTCGCGTCAACGACATGCAGATCGGTCATGCTCACATTTCATCATGGGGTCCCCGGCCTGGACTGAGGAGCGCAGGGAGCGAAGCGACTGGAGCGACGAGGGAAGGACGGGAATCAAGACCCCATGATGCGCCGCGCGGAGCGTGGCATTCAACTCTGCACCAGCGATTGTTCGGCCCGCTCGATCATCCCAAGAAGGGCAGCGGTGAACTCGCGGTGGTGCTCGACCAGGCCTAGGTGGCCACAGTTCTTAACCTCGACAAGCTCGGCCCCGGGCACGCGGCGGACGATCTCCTCGGCGTGGGCGAACGGGGTGAGCGCGTCCTTGTCGCCGCCGATCACCACGCACTCGACCTTCTGCAGCGGCTCGAGGGAGGCGTACTTGTCGTGCAGCGCGAAGATCGGGTAGAAGTCCGCGATCACCGAGATCGGGGTGGCCGCGATCATCTCGTTCACGAACTCGGTGAACGCCGGCGGCACCTCGGAGCCGAACGCGTACTGCCGGGTCAGCAGATAGCTGAGGTCCGTCCCCGCCTTCCGCCCCCGCTCGACCGCATCGGGGACCCGGGCCAGCGCGGACACCGTCGGGAGCGCGAGTTTCCGCAACCACCGGCCGGGCAGTCCCGGCAGGATGATCGGCACCTCGTCCAGTTGCCCCGCACTCGTCGAGCACAGTCCGACGCCGATGATCCGGTCCCCGAAGAGCTCCGGGTACTGGTCGGCGAGCGCCATGATCGTCATTCCGCCCATCGAATGCCCGATCAGGATCAGCGGACCGGTCGGTGCGTACTCCGAGATGATCCCGTGCAGATCGCGCCCGAGCTGGTCGATGCTGATGTTCTCCCTGGGCGACCGCCCCGACCGCCCGTGCGACCGCTGGTCGTAGAACACCATCTTGCCGATCCCGGCGAGATCGCGGCGCTCGAAGTGCCAGAGGTCCATGTTCAGCCCGTAGCCGTGCGCGAAGACCACCGTCAGATCCTCCGGTGGCAACGGCAGCTTCCGCCCGAACCGCTTCTTCGGAGGCGGCGCAGGTCGCCGGGATCGCTTCAGCTCGTCGACCTCGACGTACAGCTCGACGCCGTCGTCGGCGGTGAAGACGTGCGGAGTGCCACGCAGGGAACCGAACGGTTCCGCCTCCAACTGCGCACGCTGACCGGACCGGCGTCCGATGACCGTGCGCTCGACCGCAACTCCGGCGGCCGCACCGGCGGCCAGCACCCCGACCGCGGCTCCGATGAGGCCGGCGGTCCGTCCTGCTTTCGACATCGCCTACTCCTCGACCGCAGCAGTGTCGACATAGCGCCGCGGGATCCGCGGTCCGAGCCGGGTGACGATCTCGTAGTTGATCGTGTGCGCGGCCTCGGCCCAGTCGTCGACGGTCGGCTCCCCCGCCGTACCGGGCCCGAACAGCACGACCTCGTCCCCGGCCACGACGTCGTCGTCCTCGAGGTTCACCACGCATTGGTCCATGCAGATCCGGCCGACCACGCTGCGGCGTCCACCGGCCGACTGCACGGGGGCACCGTTCGACGCGTGCCGCGGCAGACCGTCGCCGTACCCGAGCGGTATCAGTCCGAGCGTCGACGGCCGCGGCGCCGTCCAGGTCAGTCCGTACGAAACGCCGACCCCGGCCGGCACCCGCTTCACCATCGCGAGCCGTGCCTTCAGCGTCATCGCGGGCCGCAGCCCCAGCTCACTGGCGGGAAGCGCATGCCCGAACGGCGAGAGCCCGTACGTCGCGACGCCCGGCCGAACGAGGTTGAAATGGGTCTCGGGGAGCTGCAGCGTGGCGCCCGAGTTCGCCAGGTGCTTGAACTCGGCCTCGACCCCGAACGACTCGGCCACCTCGATCGCCTCGAGGAAGCTCGCCAGCTGCGCCTCGTTGATCGCGCTCTTCGGCTCATCGGACTGGGCCAGGTGCGACCAGATGCCCTTGATCTCGATCCGCCCGGCGGCCTGCTCCCGCAACGCGACGCGGATCAACGCCGGCCACTCCTCCGGTACGGCGCCGCCCCGGCTCATGCCGGTGTCGATCTTCAGGTGCACCCGGGCCGGACGGTCGTCGACCGCGGCAGCCAGCTCGTCGATCTCCCACGGCGCACCGGCGGACAGGTCGATCCCAGTAGCGATCGCCTCCGCCAGGGGCTCACCCGGAGTAGTCAGCCAGCAGAAGATCGGGCCGGTGTCACCGGCGTCCCGCAGCGCGAGCGCCTCCTCCAGGACGGCAGCACCGATCCAGTCCGCACCGGCGGCGCGAGCGGCCTGGGCGACCGGCACGATGCCGTGCCCATAACCGTCGGCCTTGACCACCGTCATCAGCTGCGCGCCCTCGGCACGGTCACGCAGCGTGGCCACATTGTGCCGGATCGCGGCCAGGTCGACGATCGCCTCGGCGCGCGTCGGACGCTCGCGTGGCGGGTGGCTACTGGGTGACTGGTGAGTAGGCATAGCCCTCCCAGTGTCTCAGGCCGCGAAGATCAATCCCGGCAGGGATGTCATCTTGTGGAAAACTTGACGCGCGTCGGCGAGCTTCGCGGGGTCCGTCATCCCCGCGTAGCCGAAGACCGTCATACCGGCCGCGTTGGCGGCGGCGACGCCGAGTGGGCTGTCCTCGACCACGACGCAGTCAGCCGGTTGCACGCCCAGGGTGGCGGCCGCGTGCAGGAACAGATCGGGCGCGGGTTTGCCGTGCGCGACGTCCTCGGCACTGAAGATTCTGCCCGCGAACCGGTCCAGGAAACCGACCGTGGTCAGCGCCAGCCGGATCCGCTGGTGTGTCCCCGAGGAGGCGAGACAGTACGGCGTACCGGTCGCGTCGAGCTCGTCGAGCACGTCCTCGACCCCCTCGATCGCCTGCAGGTTCGCGAACCCGTCGAACAGCCGCTGGTGGTACCGGTCCTCCAGCTCGGCCGGCAGCGCCCGCCCCAACTGGGCCTCGGCCTTCGCCCGCATCGACGTCATGCTCCCGCCCATGAAGTCCCGTACCGCCTCGTCGAACGTGTACGGCAACCCCGCCTCGGTCAGCAGCTCGGCCAGGATCGTGTTGGCCAGCCGCTCCGAATCCACCAGTACGCCGTCATTGTCGAAAATCACCAAACCAGTCACGCAGGAAACCCTACGCAACCGGTCCGATGTGCTAGCCCCAAGGCCAGCTAGCTAAGGGCTCTCCACCCGAGCCGGTACGACGTTGAGCACGGGTCAACCATGTACGCGGCCAGCAGGTGGTTGATCGGCGCTCAAAGTGAGCCGCCCGCACGACCTTGAGCACCGTTCGGCCGTTCCAGCGGGGTGCCGACTGGTTGATCGGTGCTCAAAGTCCCCCTCGCCCGCGAACTCGGGTCCCCGGGGGCCCTGCCCGGCAGCGTTATCCGGGGGATTCTCGTCACCGGCGACCAAAATCCCCCAGACAGCAAACCACCCAGACGCCCGGCACCCCCTCGCCGCGCAACCGACTCGAACCCCAGCCCAGGCCCGTCAGCCCAAGACAACGTGAAACCGCGGCAACCGACCGCACCATCCAGCCCAGCCACCCGCTGCCCGGAAAATGAGGGGATCTCCGCTCAATGTGCTGGTTCTCCCCTCAATATTTGAGCAGAGAAGGGCCCACTTGAACGGATAGCCCATCAAATTCCCGGGCCGGGCCGGGAAGAGCCGGGCCGGGGACGTTAGCAGGGGGCTGTGGTTCGGAGACCACGCCCGCGGGTTCTTCGGACGTTGTGGCGGGGAACGGGACCAGGCCTTCAGCTTTCTTGGATCTCGAAGGCGTTGAAGGTGAAGCGTTGCTTGGTGTTGTTGGTGGAGACGACCTCGACGCCGTAGTCGACCTGCCAGGTGGTGGAGTTGGCGGGGATCCACTTGCGGGCCTCGAGGTCTTTGAAGAAGGCCTGCAGCGGCATCGTGCCGGAGGTCTGCGTGGTCACGGACTTGTAGGTGAAGATGCCGCCGGGCTTGGTGTTGCCGCCGGCCTTCCAGACCTCGTACGCGTGGCCGCCGATCGTCGTCGTACCGATCTTGGAACCGGCCGGGGTCTGGCCGTGGTTCTGCGTCCAGATCATCAGCTCGTTCTCGAAGCCCTCGTTGATCCAGACGTCGAAGGCGATGTTGTAGATGCAGCCGGCACAGTCCGGCGCGGTCGCGGCGAACTTGGCGGACTGGACCCTGGCCAGCGGGAAGTCGTCGTAATCCTTGTGCACGTTCGGATAAGCCTGTACGCCGTTGTCCCCCGGCCGCGACTGGGTGACGTCCTCGTACCAGCTGTTGTAGTTGCAGACCGCCATCGTGTACGTGCCGTTGTGGTTGTTCCACATGTTGTTGTGGACGTAGTACTGGCCGTAGGTCCGGCCCTCGCCCTGGTTACCGGTCGCAGTCGTCGTCCAGGTCGGCTTGGTGCAGGTCTGGCCGGGATTGCTGGTCGGCTGCGTGCTCGTCGGAGCAGTTGTCGGAGGCTTGGTGGTCGGAGGTTTGATGGTCGGCGGCTTGGGTGTCGGTTTCGGCGTCGGCTTGACCGTCGTCGGCGCGATGGTCGGCGGCTTGGGCGTCGGCGGCTGGGCCGGCGCGGCGACGAAGTCGTAGTGCGCGGTGTAGCGCAGTCTCGTCCCGTCGCGGTAGCTCTTGCCGTCGCGCCGCACGGCGTGCAGCCGGTAGCTCTTGTCGGTGGTTTTCGCCGGGTCGATCGACAGCTGCGCGGGTCCGGAGGCGATCGCGGTGATCGCAACCGGCTTCTTACCGAAACCGTGCAGCACTGTGCAGCCGGAGTGCTTGTCGAGGACACAGCTCTCGACACGTCCGACGCTCGGGAGGGTGGTGACCGTGCTGTCCGCAGCGCTGGTGGTACTCGCGACGACGGGGTTGTCCTTGGCAGCCTGAACGACGATCGGCACAGCGACCAACGCTCCCAGAGCAAGGACGACCGCCGGGACGACCAGACGGCGCCGGGCAGTTCGGATGGGGGGCATGCGTAACGATCCTTCGTCTGTCGATGGGCCGTCGCTGTGTTGCCCCAGCACTTACAGCGCGGCCACCTGTTGCGGTTGGATCCCCAGTGGGACCGGCGGTGCCGGCCGTGGTCTGTCAGCGCGCCGACGTTATCCAACCGTGACCTGATGCGCTACCCCCAACGGAAGGGTTCCACCGACTTTACCCGCCCTTGACCCATCGACTGCCTGCAACGCCGCGCTCACCTTCCGCGTCCTTACAGTGTGAAGATGCGGATGACTGCCCTCGCCGGAGCCGGCCTCCTCCTGCTCGGCCTCGCCGCGTGCGGGAACGAGTCGACCGCCGGAGGAACATTGACCGGCAAGACCTACCTGTCGACCTCCATCACCCAGGAGGGCGACGGCCCACCGCCGTCGCCGGACGCTCGCGTGCGACTGCATTTCACCGACGACGGCCGGTTGATCGCCGACGCCGGCTGCAACACGATGCAGGCCCCGGTGTCGACCGGCAACGGCAAGATCACTCTCAAGGACCCGCCGTCCATGACCGCGATGGGCTGCCCGGGCGGCCGCGACAAGCTGGACGGCTGGCTGAGCAACCTGCTGCAGAGCAAGCCGACCTGGAAGCTTTCCGGGAACACCCTCACCGTCGTCTCGGGCGGTACGACGATCGCCCTGACCGACCGCGAAATCGTCGAGCCGGACGCGGCCATCGACGGCACCAAGTGGACGTTGAGCGGCGTGATCGACTACGACTCGGTCGGGCACCAGCAGGGCGCGGAGAAGGCCTGGATCACCTTCAACGGCGACCGGGTCACGGGCTTCACCGGCTGCAACGAGCTGAACGGCAAGATCTCCCGGACCGCCAACACCATCACCTTCGGCGAACTGGCCACCACGCGGCGCGCGTGTGCTGAGGCCGAGGGCGCGATGGAGAAGTCGCTGGTCAACGGCCTCAAGGGCGAGATGACCTACAAGATCGAGGCCGGCAATCTCACCCTCTCCACGCCCAACGCCGGTCTGACCTTCATCGCCGCCCGCTGAGCCGAACGTCAAACGCTTGCACCTGGTCGGCTGCAGTCTCGTAGGAGACCAGCAGCCGGCCGTCCTGCGTCAGCTTCTGCCGCTGCGCAGCCGTGAGCGGAATCGACCACACCTGTACGCCGCGAGTGATCTGCTGCTCGGACTGCTTCACCAGGCGCCCACTCAGGTCCGGAGCCCAGGGCGGGATTCCACCGTCCGTCACTGCACAGGGTGTGAAGGGGTCGCCGGGGCAGCTGGTAGTCCAGACCGGGATCGCCCCGAGCTCACCAGTCGTCAGGAAGGCGCGGGCAGTCCCCTGCCCACGCGACGTGGTGACGATGTCCACGGCGTTCCCCCGCAGACCGGCGTACCGGATCTGCAGGTCTGTGCTGGGAACGCGCCCGGAGATCGGTACGCCGTTCTGTGCGGACTGGGCGATGGTCTGCGGGGACAGGGCGCCGTTGAGGTTCGGACTGGACACATCCGGCGGCCCGGGGACGGTCGGCCGGTCTGCGGGTGGCGTGTACCCGGGGAGCGTCGCCAGACCCCAGCGGTACGGATCCGACTGCACGGAACCCAGTGCGGACCATCCGAGCCGAGTGCTCTGGTCGATGTGCCGCAGCGTCGTCGTACCAGGCGCTGAGGTGTCGTCGTTGTCGTACGGCGTGATGTTGAGCCCGAGCCGGGCCGGGTCGACCGCGGCCGGCAGTAGCGCGAGCGGAATCTTCACCTCGAGGTCGTAACCACCACCTGCGTACGCATGCGGGACGGTGGTCTCGTTGCTGCCCACCCACTGCGCAGTGGACGCCACCTCGACACCTGGTGCGGGACCCTGTTTGTTGTCCGCGTCGCGTGACCAGCAGGGCTTACCGGTCTGACTGAACGGGAAGATACCGAGCTTGAACGTGTTGGCGGTGTCCATCAGCGACTGTGACGCCGTACCGCGGGGGTCCAGCAGGATCTCCACCGAGTCTGCCTGCCAGTGGCCAACGCACTCGGCCGGTGTGACGGCGTACGACTGGTAGTCGTCGTTGACGTGGATGAAGAAGTACAGCGCGTCGTCCGACCAGCTGACCTTCGCAGTACTGCCACAGTCGGCCGGACCGATGCAGCCGGAGGCGCCTTGCCAGATGCGGTTCACATCGAGCGTCGGGCCCGGGTACTCACCCGGTGCGGCCTTTCCGTCGACCGCGACTGCTGTCTGCGGGATCACTGTCGTTGGGACCAGGCTTAGCGTCAGTGTCTCGCTCCCGGAGGCCGTTTTTATTTGTATCGGCACGTTCTGCTGCGCGGGGAGCTGGGTGTCGGTGTTGGTCAGCCGGAACGTCACTGTGGCGTCCGTGCCCGGATGGAGCGTGTAGGGCTTGGAGCTGGCGTCCAGAGTGAAGTTGGACGGCACCTCCAGCGACACCGCACCACTCTGCGGCTGAGCCGACCAGTTGTGCACCACCACCGGTACGTCGATGCTCTGGCCCACGCCCATCGACTGGATCGCCTGGGACCGGCCGAGCCGATTCGCCTGTGGTGCAACGGTTTCCAGCCACTGGTCGTACTCCTGCCAGTTCCCCCAGCGCTGGAAGCGCCCCTCGGCCGCAGCGACGATCCGTACGACGTTGTCCGTGTACCCGGACGCCTTTGCTGTCGTGTAGCGCGCAGCGATCCGGGCGTTCTGGTCGACCGTCGCAGTGGCTGACGGGGTGACCGTGAACGTCACATCGGCGCGTGAGCCGGACCGGACCTGCTTCGGCCCATCGGTCACCCACCCGGCCGGCACTGTGAGCTCGACCTTGCCTTTAGCGAGCTTTCCGCGCAGATGCACGGTCGCCTGGAACGGCTCCCCCGCCACGTTGTAGAACCGCGAGAACGTCAGGTACTGCAGGGTTCCGAGTGGCAGGCCGCCCGGGTCAGGTTTCGTCGCCCCGAACAGGATGGCGTCGTCCAGCCCGGCCGCCGGACTGCTGTTCGGCTGGAACGGTACGAACGACTGCGTCATCGCGAACCGCGGGCAGGCCGGGGCCGACGTCCCCTTGAACATCACCCGGCTCTGCGTCGGATACGCCGCCCGCCCCTCGTCGGCCACCTGCTGCCAGATCTTCGCCGTACCGGCTGGTTGGGCTTGCACGTTTCCAGCCGGCCACTTGTACGGCGACGGGTAGCCGGTCCACACGCCGGCCACCGTGTCGAGGCCAGTCGGGGTGAAGCCGGTAGTGCAGTTCGCGGCGGTCGTCGTACCGCCTGTGCCTGCAGTGCTGCCGCCGGAGAACACCTTCTTCACCTGCCACGTGCTGAGCGCCTGCGGTCCACGCAACTGCTCAGGGAACCGCGTCGGGTCAGCTGCGGCCAGCACGCCCTCCCAGATCAGCCGCCCGGCCTGCTGGTGGTTGCCATGGCCGGCGGCCAGCGTCGGAGTGAACCCGATGTAGATCTCCGGCTGCGTCTGCCGGATCACTCGCGTCACCCGACGCAGCGTCTCCTCCTCATCCCAGAAGTACTGCGTCAGCGGGGCGCTCTGGTTGTAGAAGAAGTCGATCCGGTCCAGGTTGAAGATGTCCACGGTTCCGGAGCGGTAGTGCGCGACGCGGTCCTCGTTCTCCCGCCGCAGCCCGAGGTCCGGGCCCAGCTCGGTACCGACCGCGTTCCCGCCGCCCTCGCCCCGAGTCACCATGATCACGCCGCACTTGACGCCGTACCGCTCGTGCCAGACGCCGCAGGGGCCGATGATGCTGGTGTCGTCGTCGGGGTGGGCCCACTCGCCCATCACGTGGATCTTCGTCTGCGGATCAGCGACGTAGGATCCGGCCGCCGCCGCCGAGGCCGGCAGCGGACCAGCGATCAGCAGTGCAGCCAGGACCAGGGCGAAACGTTTCATTCGAGCACCTCCGGGCGGTGGGTGCATTCCTACCCACAACCCTGCGGCTCAAAGCAAAATCTGTCGAGTCACCTCGGGGAGTGCGGCTGCGACGTTCATGGCGGTCACTGGTCCGTCGGCTGCAGCGAGCTGACCGGCTGCTGCGTGCAGGTACGCCGCCACCGCTGCCGCCTCGAACTCCGGTACGCCGCCAGCCAGGAGGGAGCCGAGTAGTCCGGCGAGCACGTCGCCCGACCCTGCCGTTGCCAGCCAGGGTGTGGCGATCGGGTTGACGTAGGCCGAGCCGTCTGGGGCAGCTACGACGGTGGTGGCGCCTTTGAGCAGTACGACGAGTTGGCGGTCTGCGGCGACCTGTCGGGCGTAGTGCAGCCGCCGGGCCTCGATCTCTTCGCGTGGTACGTCGATGAGTTGGCTGAGCTCGCCTGCGTGCGGGGTGATGACGATGTAGCCGGCCCGGTCGGTGTCCAGGGCACTGATGCCACCGGCATCGACAACCACCGGCAGGTCCTGCTGCTGGGTTACCCGGTCGAACAGCTCGCGGTCCAGCGTCTCGTCACTCAGCCCGGACCCGACGGCCCACGCCTGCACCCGGCCCTCGCCGACGACGACCTCTGGGTGCACGGCAAGCACGGCGTTGGCCACTGTGTCGGGTCCGACGTAGCGCAGCATCCCGAGAGGGCCAGCCAGGGCACCTGTGGTGGCTATGACCGCGGCACCCGGGTACTGCATGGAGCCGGCGATCAGCCCGAGCACACCGCGCGAGTACTTGTCAGAGTGGGCGTCTGGCACGGGGTAGAGCGTGCGGACGTCGTCCGGTTGCAGGGACTGGACTGGCGCATCCGGTACGTCGAGGCCGATGTCGACCAGGTGCACGGGACCGCAGGCCGAGGCGGCTGGGTCGACGAGGTGGCAGACCTTGTGGGTGCCGAACGTGACTGTGAGTGCGGCGTGGACGTGCGGTTCTGGGGTTTCGCCGGTGTCCACGTCGACGCCCGAGGGAGTGTCGACGGCGACGATCGGGATGTGGTGGTCGGCGGCAAGGGTGACTGTCGCGAGCGCTTCGGGGCGGAGGCCCGGTCGGCCGCCGATCCCGACGATGCCGTCGACAACCACGTCGGCGGCCGGGATGTCGTCGGTCGAGCCGACTCGACCACCGGCTGCTTGCAGCGCGGCCAGGCCTTCGGCGTGGGCGTGGTCGGAGAGCAGCACCGCGATCACCTGGGCACCACGCCGGGCGAGGCGGGCACCGGCGTACAGGGCGTCACCGCCGTTGTCACCGGACCCGATCAGCAGCACGACCCGAGCGCCGTACGTGCGGCCCAGGAAGTTGCCGATAGCAACGGCGAGCCCGCTGGCCGCGCGCTGCATCAGGGTGCCTTCCGGCAGCCTCGCCATCAGCTCGGCCTCGGCAGTCCGGACCTGTTCGACGGTGTGCGCGCGACGCATGCTCAACCCTCCAGAACAACCACAGCGGAAGCGATCCCGGCATCGTGACTCAGTGACAGATGCATACTCTGCACCCCCAGCCGCGCAGCCTGCGCAGCCACGGTCCCCGTGATCTCCAACCACGGCCGCCCGGTCTCATCGGTTTGCACCTCGGCATCATGCCAATGCATCCCCGCCGGTGCCCCCAGCGCCTTCGCCAACGCCTCCTTGGCCGCGAACCGAGCCGCCAACGAAGCCGGCGGCTTCACCGCCTCCGCCGCCGTGAACACCCGATCCCGCAACCCCGGCGTCCGCTCCAACGTCTTCATGAACCGCTCCACGTCGACCACATCAATCCCCACGCCGACGATCATGCC
>NZ_SMKA01000243.1 GCF_004348455.1 Kribbella albertanoniae | reverse complement strand
GCCCCCACGCCGCCAAACCCGCAGATCACGCCACCACCCACACGACTACGGCGCCGCCCTGCCGAGACCACAAACGAGCTCATCTTGCTTCTGGCCAAGTGAAAAGACGACTTTGCCGAGGCCCTGGAGGACCCCCTGCCGTCGGACCGCCCTAGTACGGTAGCCGTAGTCGTGATCTAACGGTGTAGTGGTCCCGGACGCGAGGAGGCCACCGCACCTTCACACCCTTCTGCACGAGCGACTCTTCGATCCTCACGATCGACAGCGGGTCCCGGCCCTTACCGCCGCTCACCCAAGCACGGACCTGCTCCTCATGCCCCAGCGACGTCTCCCACGACACGCCGTGCCCGTTCGAACGAGCCGGCGTACCGCCTCCACATCGACCAGCTCGTCGCTCACCGCCACAGCCCCGGCCACACGCAGCAAGGCCAGCAACCTCCGCCGCCGCGACATACCGGCACGCGGTTCTGCGATCCACCCCCGCCCGCTCCGCAACCCACGACCCTCCACGCCCGGAGCACCTCACACGCCTCAACCAGACCTCCTTGAATCCCATGCCCGACGACCTCCGCATCCACCAACAAGACGCGGAGAGTCAACGAGCCGAACCACGACCCACCCGCAGGCGCGCCGGTGGTCCCATGACTGGGGCAACCCAGGTGGTCCCCTGAACCTGGCAGAAACCGATCAGCCCGGTCCCATGCCCATAGCAGGCGACGCTCGGCCGCCCAAGCAGATCGGGCCCAGCGAGCATCGGCATGGACGCTATACGCCGATTTACCCCGCTTTCTGGCCTTGGCGGGGCCGTCAGTCGCAGTTCCGTCATACCTCTTCTATTGTCCGATATCAGGGGATCGTTACGGGTGGGCTCGCATCCGGGCGAACCGCTCGGTCGGAAGGAAAGACATGAAGAGAGATCAGCCCGGTCCGGGCCAGGAGTCGGTCTGGGACTACCCGAGGCCTCCGGCGCTCGAATTGTCATCGGAGCTTGTCGTGGTGACGTTCGGTGGCCAGATTGTTGCCGAGACCTCGCGGTCGTGGCGGGTTCTGGAGACTAGCCACCCGCCGACGTACTACCTACCGCGTTCCGCTTTTGCTGAGGACAGCTTGCGGCCGGCTGGTGGCGGATCGTCGTACTGCGAATGGAAGGGTCTCGCCAGCTATCTCGACGTCGTTGGCGGGGACAGGATCGCGCAACGCCAGGCCTGGTGGTACCCAAGACCCGCAGAACAGTACGCAGAGCTGGAAGACCACATCGCGCTGTACCCAGGAGCGATGGATCTCTGCACGGTGGATGGCGAGCAGGTGACACCTCAGCCTGGAAGTTTCTACGGCGGCTGGGTGACCTCCCGGGTTGTCGGCCCCTTCAAAGGCACTCCCGGAACAACCTTCTGGTGAGCCTTGGGTCAGGATCGGCTGTCATTCATGCACTTGGGAGAGGTGCAACAGATGAATTCTCAACTGGCGTTGGTCACCGGCGTGACCGGGTACATCGGGGGAAGACTGGTTCCGGAGCTCCTACGAGCCGGTTTCGAGGTGCGGGCGATGGCCCGGAACCCGCGGCGCCTGGTGGATCGGCCGTGGCACGACGAGGTCGAGATCGCCGAGGCCGATGCGGGAGACGCCGAGCTGCTGCGGGTTGCGATGGAAGGCGTTGATGTCGCTTACTACCTGATCCATGCGCTGGGATCCGGGCCGCGTTTCGAGGCCAGGGACCGCCACAACGCGTTGACGTTCGCTACTGCGGCTCGGGAGGCCGGCGTACGTCGGATCGTTTATCTTGGCGGCCTCTATCCAGAAGGTGAGGATCTATCACCTCATCTGGACTCTCGAAGCGAGGTCGGCGAGATCCTGCTGGCCTCAGGCGTACCGGTCACTGTGCTGCGGGCTGCTGTGATTCTCGGGTCAGGGTCAGCATCGTTCGAGATGCTGCGTCATCTGACCGATCGGCTGCCCGTGATGGTCACGCCCCGGTGGCTGAGCACGCGGATCCAGCCAGTCGCTGTCCGCGACGTCTTGCACTACCTGGTGGGCAGCGCATCTCTGCCGGCCGATGTCAGCCGCGGCTTCGACATCGGGGGCCCCGACATTCTGACGTACCGCGACATGATGCAGCGATACGCGAGGGCCGCTCAGCTCAGTCACCGCCGCATCATCACGTTGCCTCTGCTGACGTCCTCACTGTCGAGTCACTGGTAGGCCTCGTCACGCCAGTGCCCAGCGGTATTGCGCGCCCGCTCGTCGACAGCCTGAGCCACGAGGTCATCTGTAAAGAGCACGACATCGCGAAGTACATCGCGGACCCGGAGCCCGGCTTGCTAGGGTTCGATCGCGCGGTTCAACTCGCCCTGAAACGGGTTCAGGATCTCGATGTCACGACTTCGTGGGCATCAGCCTCCACTCGCGGGGCACCGAGCGATCCGTTGCCGAGCGACCCGGCGTGGTCCGGTGGGTCGTTGTACGTCGACGAACGCAGAAGCGTGGTTTCCGCGTCTCCCGAACGGCTTTGGTCGGTGATCGAAGGTATCGGTGGCGGCAACGGCTGGTACTCGTGGCGGCTGGGCTGGTGGGCGCGAGGTCTCCCGGACCGATTGTTCGGTGGTCCCGGACTGCGTCGCGGGAGACGGAATCCGCATGATCTAGCCGTTGGCGATCCGCTCGACTGGTGGCGAGTAGAGGAGGTCGACGACTTCAAGCTGTTGCGCCTGCACGCAGAGCTGCGGCTCCCCGGCCTTGCTTGGCTCGAGCTCGTCGTCGATGAGGACGGTGAGGGAAACACGGTCTTCCGGCAACGGGCCTTGTTCCATCCACACGGGCTGCCCGGACACCTGTACTCGTGAGCGATCAAGCCGTTCCACGGCATCGTGTTCGGCAGCATGCAATGCAACATCGCCGCATCCGCCCGCAACGGCTGACGGCCGAGTCGGCGGCACTTGTGGAGGGCTAGGCGCGGGAGCGGAGAATACGTTGGGCGCGGAGGCGGTTGTAGCGCTGGATGGCGATGAAGGGCGCGTTGACGAGTACGCCGTACGCGATCAGCAGCGTCGTCGCCAGCGGCGGGTTCCACAAGGCGAAGAGTGGGCCGCAGGCCATCGCCCACCAGTGCGCGAGCTCGGCGCGGCGGGTCTCGCGGATGAACAACGGCAGCCCGCTGCGGCCGGGTGTAGGGAGATGGGCTTTGCTGATGCCGCCTGCAAACAGGGCACCGGCCTCAGGAACCCGGTCCTTCCAGCGCTCGACGCGCCACCACCGCCGGTACCAGCGCCCGTCGTTCTCGAATGCGCGGGCACGGAGAAGCCAGCTGTCGCGGGACAGTTGGCGGTCGTTGAGGCGGTGGGCGAGGTAGCCGGTTCCTGCGTGGAAGGCTCCCCAGGCGATGACGTCGAAGGCGATGGTAAGTGGCGCGTTCAGCATTCACGTGTCCCTTTGAGCTCGATGCTTCGATCGCGCCATCGCACCGAATGACGAACGTATGTCCGGAAAATCGAGCGCAGGAACAGCACCCCGAAGGCCGCAAGCGGAATCGGGAACAGCGCCCAGGTCCACCAGCGAAACGAGCCGATCCGGCGTAGTTTCAGCCTGAGCTGGATGGCCACCGCGATCCAGGCCCCGCACCACAACAGCCGCGGCCCCGCAGACCAGTTGGACAAGATCGCGGACACGGCTCCGACGGCTACGGCGAAGTGCGCCGCGACCCAGACGCCGACGACACTGGCCGACCAGGTATCGGCCTGGCCGGCGCCCGAGGCGATGTTCTTGGTCCAGCCTTCGGCGAGCTGGCGCGGACCGGATGGATACATCCGCATCCGCAGCGCCGCGCCGCCCACGAAGCAGCGGACCGGCAGTCCGGCACGGGCGTACGCGGCCGCGAGTTGGGCGTCGTCGAGGATCTGGTGACGCACGGTGGCGTGTCCACCGGCTCGTTCGTAGTCGGTGCGCGCCGTGATCAGACAGGGCCCGAAGGCCATCGGCTGCCGTGATGGCCGCGTGGCGTAGGCACCGCTGGCCATCAGAGACGTCACGTTGAAGTAGCTGGACAACTGCTCGTAGGCCTTCTCGGTGCGGTGGAAAGGCTGCGCCGAGACCAGCCCGCCAACCTCACGCTGCAGGTCGAGCAGACCGTCAAGAGCGCCCGGCGCCAACTCGGTGTCGGCGTCGAGGAATAGCAGAATCGGTCTCGAGGCGGCCTGAGCTCCTTGATGGCAGGCCCAGGCCTTGCCAGTCCATCCTGGCGGCACGGCCGTGACCACCACCACGCGAGCCCCGCTCGACCGGGCAATGTCCCCGGTCCCGTCGGTCGAACTGTCGTCGACCACGACGATCTCGGCAGCCATGGACCGCAACGAAGCAAGCAGGGTCGGCAGACTGGCGGCCTCGTTGCGGGCTGGGATCACGATGGATACGTTTCCATGTCGCCGTGGGTCCGGTGTGCGCACAGGGACCCTCCGCAGCTCGGCCAACTGGCGCTCGCCGAGCAGCAGCGCGATAACGACTAGCAGGATCCCTGCCAAAAGGGTCATACCGGAGTGACCGTTAGCGGCATCCCGCCGTGCGGATGGGCCGCGATCAGCGCCTCGGGCCGTGGCCGCGACCAACCGGCCGGCACCTGCAGCCGGTAGTCGGCCAGGATCCGGAAGAGCACGATGACCATCTCGCCGAGAGCGAACTCGCGGCCGATGCACAGTCGCGGCCCTATGCCGAACGGCAGGTAGTCCGCGCGCGGACCGGACTGCTGCAGGAACCGCTCGGGGCGAAAGTCCTCCGGCGCCGGCCAGGACTCGGTACGCCGGTGCAGCAGCCACGGACTGATGATCGCAGTCGTTCCCGGTGGTACGTCGTGTCCGCCGATGCGATCGGGCTGCCGGGAGCGCCGCGAGATCACCCAGGCCGGTGGATACAGCCGGAGCGTCTCGTCCACGACGGCACGTGTCCACGGTGCTTGGCCCGCGGTTGCGGTCATGCAGACCGGTCCGGTCAACCCACGGGCCTCCGCGCGCACCCGCTCCTGCGCGGATTCGTCCTCGGCCAGCAGCATCAACGTCCAGGCCAGCGACGCGGCGACGGTCTCGTGCCCGGCAACAATCATCGTGACCAGCTCGTCGCGGATCTCCTGGTCGCTCAGCCCGCTGTCGATCAACAGACCGAGCAGGTCGTCACCAGCAGCCGTGCCACGGCGGGTTTCGATCAGGTCCAGGCATAGCGCGTCGAGGTTGCGGCGGGCTGTCGCAAGGCGCCGGTTGAGTGGCGTCGGCCAGCTCGGTGGCACCGGCACCACAGCTCGACCGAGCCGGACGATGAGTTTCGCTGCCGAATTCGTGGCCTCGAGCAACCTTTGGGCGTGTATGGACAGATCCGCCGACAGGAGAGTCCGGCCCACGACGTCCATGGCGAGTTGGAGGGTCAGCGGGGCGACGTCGAGAACCTGCGGAGCGCTCGGCCAGTCCTTCAGTGCGGCGTCGGTTGCGTCGGCGATCTGAGCGCCGACGGCGTCGAGCCGCTGGTGATGGAAGGCGGGGGCTGCGGCGCGCCGGTGCTCGATCCAGTTCGGCTCCGACGATGCGAGCAGCCCCGGTCCCGTGACCCGGCCCAGAGCGCGATACTGAACGGTGTCTTTGGTCCAGTGTCGCGCCGATGTCTGCAGCACCTGACGGACATCGTCCGGATCGCTGAGCAGCAGCGCGGGTGGGCCGGGGACCGGGAACGCCACCAGATCGCCGTACCGCGCTCGGGTCTGTTCGAGATAGCGCAGCGGGTTGGCGCGGATCATGCGAAATCCGCGCATCATGTCGCGCGCCGCCGGACCGGGAACCGCAGCCCACGACGGCTCATCGGTTGTCTTCATCGCATCCGCACCCGCTCCCAGATCGCGCAGCTGGTCAATACCAGCGCGAATCCGAATCCGAGATCCTCGACCGGCGCATACAGCACCCGGCCGTCGCCGAACGCCGTGACGCGTCCGCTGCCGATGATCGCGTCACCGTCGTACCGGACAATACCGCGCCCAGTCAGCCACCCGTTGGTCAGCAGCTGAAAGGCGACGATGATCGAGTACGCCGTCCACCAGGTCCGCGACCCGGTAAGCCGGGTGCGTAACGCCCAGCGGTCGACCGCGAATGCAGCCAGTACGGCGGCACCGGCGAGCGCGGTGTAGGTCACGGCACCTCCTCCAACGACCGTCCGGAGTCCGCAGAGCGGGCACGCATGGCGCGAACGGTCTCGTAGGCCAAGATCGCTGCGAGCGGGATAACGACGAAGAACCCGTACTCTTCCAGCGGCAGCCCGGCCACCCTCCAACCCAGCGTCTGGCCCCGGTCGAACGACCAGTGCCCAGCGTGGGTCGCCCACAGGTCCCACACCACGAACGGCGCGGCGGTCACAATGATGGCCGCGACGAGACGCACTGGTCGTTGGAACACCTGAAGCCGGTACAGCCGCACGAGCGGCAGCGTTCCGGCGAGGCAGAACAGCAGCATCGCGACGTAGGAGTAGCGAGTCAGGTTCATCGTGATCTCCAGCCGGGACCATCAATGAGGTTGTCTTTGCGTCGTCTGGACAGCGCAGAGCTCGCCAAGGCGGCGAACATTGCCAGCACCGCGACCACCCAGCCGGCCAGGACGTCGATCGCGTAGTGCTCGCCGGTGTAAATCAGCGTGACCGCCATGGTCACAACGTACAAGATCATGATGATCCGGCCTCGCTTCCTGAAGTCGTTCCAGAAAAAGAGCGCTAGAAGCATCGGCGTGGCCGCGTGCAGCGAAGGCATCGCGGCGACCGGATTACCGCCGCGCAGCGCATCGCCGAGCAGCGACCATACGAGATCGAGCTCGAGGATCTCCCAGCCGCGGCCTGGCAGACGATCGACCTGACCAATCGCGCCGTACTGCGAGCCCAGCCACGGCGCGGCTGCTGGATACATGACGTACAGCACCATGCCCACTGCGGTCAGCATCAGCATCCCGGCGTACCAGGAGCGGATCCGCTCGCGCCGACGAAACCACACCCACGCGGTCACCACGGGCAGTACCAAGAAGTGTGTGACATAAGTCAGCGACGCAGCGACGTCGTACCAGTCACCCGGACTGTCCACCAGGCGATCCTGCAGCCACACCGTCGGGACCACCCCGAACAGCGCTCGATCCGCCGCCGCTGGTCCGCCGACCTGCAGATCGAATCCCAGCCGGTTGGTTGTAGCTCCGGTACCCGGCTCGACCGCGATCGTCGCGTTGATCCAGTCCGCGATCGCGTACGACAGCAGAACCAGGCTCAGTGGCGACATGGCGATCAGCAGCTGCGCCCATGCCGGCCGCTCGGATTTCGACCTGGGCGCCGCGGTAGTCCACCATGACATGAGTTCCTCGTTCTTTTCGGAGCGTGTTTCGGCTGGCCAGTACCCCTGCGGACCGCTGGCACGCCCCTCGGAGGGTAGATCTCGGGTCTCGAAGTGGGTACCGGCCCGTTCGTCAGCATTTCGACGACGGGAGTGTGATCGTGAGCGGGAAGACGTTCGACAAGGGCGACGTCGTGGAGTGGGACAGCCGTGGCGGCACCGCGCATGGGACGGTCGAGCAGAAGATCACCAAGCGAACCGAGGCCGGCGGCCGGACCGTGGACGCGTCGCCCGAAGAGCCGCAGTACCTGGTTCGCAGTGACAAGTCAGGCGGTACGGCCGTCCACAAACCGTCCGCGCTCCGCCAGGTGCAGAGGAAGTCATCATGAGCGAAAGCAACGAGACGTACGACGAGTTTGAGGCTGCCGTAAACATGACACCGAAACAGCTGAGCAAGTGGCTCGAGACCCCGGAGTCCAAACGAGTCGGGCAAAAGACCGAAGCGGGCTCCGAGTCGGTCGGTCATCGCAGCGAACGGCGAATCATCGAGCTTCTTGACACGGACAAGGCCGATCTCAGCGACAGCGACTACCAGCACATGCGCAAGGTGGTCGGGTACGTCCATCGTCATCTCAAGCAGCGCCCAGGTGGCGACATCACCGAGACAGACTGGCGGTATTCGTTGATGAACTGGGGCCACGACCCAACCTCCTGACGACGACAACACGCGCACCGACACCGACGGCATCACCCCGCCAAGCGCGCCGCCGGAATCCGCATCGAACAGTCGCAGGGAGGGCATCGACGAGCTAGGCACGGTTGTCGTCACGGCCGCCGGTGGCGACTTCGTGATGGTGGTCTGAAGATCCGCGCTCGGCACTGGCCGGTTTCTGTACGGCGTCGGCGAAGAAGAACCGTGAGAGCGCAGCGCGCAGGCGAGCTCTGCGTCGATGAGGTCTGGCAACCCCGTGCTCATCGGTCAATGTGGGGATTTCCAGGACGGTGTCGCGTACTCGGGCAGTCAGGCTGTAAGCGTCGTACTTCGAGATCGGAACGTGCTTCTCGGAGTACCCGCCGTCAGGTGACCGGACGATCACCCCGCTCTCGTAACCGTGCAGAAGCCGCTCGATGTCCGAGCGCTGCAGGGAGATCGCGATCCGGCGCGTCACCCAGAAAGCCAGCAGTGGACCGAGGAAGACCGCGAACCGCAGGACCCAGGTGATGGTGTTGATCGAGAGATGGAAGTGCGTGGCGATCAGGTCGTTGCCGCTGTTGAGCCACAGGATACCGTAGAAGGTGACGATTGCGGCGCCGATCCCCGTCCTGGTCGGGACGTTGCGCGGGCGGTCCAGAATGTGGTGTTCGCGTTTGTCGTCGGTGATCCAGCTCTCCAGAAACGGATACATCACGACGAACCCGATGAACAGTGGTGGAACCACCAGCGCAGGCAGGAAGATGTTCCAGCTGATGGTGATGCCCCAGAACTGTGATTCCAGTCCGGGCATCAGCCGTACGGCGCCATCCAGCCAACCCATGTACCAGTCCGGCTGTGAACCTGCCGTCACCTCGGCCGGGTTGTAGGGACCGTAGAGCCACAGCGGGTTGATCTGCAGCAGTGCGCCCATCAGGGCCGTGATGCCGAAGACAACGAAGAAGAAGCCGCCGGCCTTGGCCATGTAGACCGGCATCAGCGGGTAGCCGACAACATTCTTCTCGGTCCGGCCAGCCCCCGGGTACTGCGTGTGCTTGTGATAAACGACCAGGAACAGATGGGCCGTGATCAGCGTCAGCAGGATGCCGGGGATCAGCAGGACGTGGACGGTGTAGAAGCGGGAGACGAAGTCATCGCCGGGGAACTCGCCACCGAAGATGAAGAAGCTCAGGTAGGTCCCCACCACCGGCGCCGCGAGAACCAGCCCTTGGGTGATGCGCAGCCCGGTACCGGACAGCAGATCATCGGGTAGGCCGTACCCGATGAATCCCTCGACGATGCCGAGGAACAGCATCACGATCCCGATGATCCAGTTGAGCTCCCGAGGCTTGCGGAACGCCCCGGTGAAGAAGACCCGCAAGAGGTGAATGCTCATCGCGGCTGTGAACAGGATCGCCGCCCAGTGATGCATCTGGCGCATCAACAGGCCGCCGCGGATGTCGAACGAGATGTCCAGCGTCGAGGCGTACGCCTCGGACAAGTGCAGGCCCTTGAGCAAGCTGTACGAACCTTGGTACTCGACCTCGGCCATCGACGGCTTGAACCAGAAACTGAGAAAGACTCCGGTGAGGATCAGGATGACGAAGCTGTACAGGGCGATCTCGCCGAGCATGAACGACCAGTGGTCCGGGAAAACCTTACGTAGGTTCTTCCGGCCGAGCTTGCCGATCCCGACTCGGTCGTCGAGCCATTTCACAGCTCCGGGGAACTCCTGAGTCATATTCTGACCCGCATCATCACCGTGAACCTCCGATCCGTTCGGCGGGCGTCTATCAGGAACTTCCGTCTGAGCAGTGCCGCTGGATGCATCGGTTGCCATCTGCATCCACAACTCCCTCGGCAGCAGAAGACAGAGCGACATAGGTCAACAAAGGAAGTCGTTCATGACGGTGACGCTGCTGCCTGCCGCGCACGAACCATGCCAGGCATTCGCTACAGTGATCGCCGTGACCAGCATGGAGGCCGACGCTCCGTCGTCGGCCGAAATCTCCAAGGCCTTCGCGGAGGGGCGTGCCGACAGCCTGGCGCAGGCCTACCAGCGCTGGTCGAACCTGGTCTTCACCTTGGCGCTGCGGGCTCTCGGCAACCGGGCCGACGCCGAGGACGTGACCCAGCAGGTTTTCGTCTCCGCGTGGCGGGGCCGGGCCAACTTCGACCCGGACAGCGGTCAACTCGGAGCCTGGCTCACCGGGATCACCCGGCATCGGATCGCCGATCGCATGACCGCCCGCAGCCGTGAACTGCGCAACTCCGAGGCCGCGGCGCGCCTCGCCGAACAGAGACCGACGACGGTGCTCGACGATCTGACCATCGACCGGGTGCTCATCGCCGACGAACTGGAGCAGATCGACGACCCGCGGCGAACCATCCTGAAACTCGCCTTCTACGAAGACCGTACACACCCGCAGATCGCGGAGCAGCTGGATCTCCCCTTGGGAACCGTCAAGAGCCACATCCGCCGCGGCCTATTGCATCTACGGGACCGACTGAAGGAGGTGACAGGTGACGAGACATCTCGATGACGACGTGCTGGCGCAATGGGCGCTGGAAGACGACGGCCCAGACGGACCCGGCACCGATCACCTTCAGTCATGCCCGCAATGCGCGGCCACCCTGGCCGAGCTTAAGCTCGTGCTGGCCAACGCCCGCTCGAAACCGCGCCTCGACTCCCCACCACCCGAGCTCTGGACCAAGATCAGCGACGAGCTGAGCTTGGACCCCGGTCAATCGGACGTCGCGCCATCAGCACCAGTCACCGGTCCCGACGAGCCCGTCGCTCGGCGGTCACCCGCACGGCGTTTCGGCGGCCGTGCCTTGGCAGCGGCAGCCGCATTCGCAGCTGTGGCCGGCGCGGGTGCCGGAGTTGGCGGCACAGTACTGCTGGGTGACGACGAGCCTGCGGCCATTGTGCAGGCCGCCATCAAGCTCGAGCCGCTCGAGGGCAAGACCGGCGCAGGCACCGCAGATCTTCTGCAGGCCGCCGCAGGCGGTCAGCTCAAGGTATCCGCCTCGGGCCTGTCCGCCGTCCAGGGTTTCTACGAGGTCTGGATGATCAACACCGACGGCAAGCGGATGGTCTCGCTCGGCGTGCTCAACCCGGGCAGCGGCGGCACGTTCCAGATCCCCGGTGAGATCCTGGCCCAGGGTTATCGCATCGTGGACGTTTCACTCGAGCCCGACGACGGCAACCCGGTGCACTCCCGCAACAGCATCATCCGAGGCATCCTCCCGAGCTGAAGACCCTGTCCGTGATCGGTGGAATTCATTGATGGGTAGGGCACTTAGCGGTCATTTCCGCTGGGTGCGGGTGGGTGTGTGGCAGCATGTGCGAACGGGAGTTGACGGCCGGATATCTGGGGCTCGTGCGCCGTCGGCTCCATCCGCCCGTGAAAGGTGCCGATACATGCAACGGATCCGCTTGGTCGCGCTGCTGGGAACCGCGCTCGCCGTCATCGCCGGTAGCACGATGGCAGCGACGACGGCCAACAGTGCTCCCCCGCCGCCCTTGCGTCATCTCGAACCAGGCGGGCAGCCGAAGCTCGTCGAGAAGCTGCCCGTCAACGTCGTCCTGGTGGGCTATCAGGCTGGGCAGGTCGATCCCCGGCAACTCCGCGCCGGCCTTCCCTCGTCGTCGCGGCCCGTCGTCCGCAGCCGCTTGAGCTATGGCGTGACCGAAGAGCTCGGGCTGACCTATCAGTACGACTACCGGGTCACGACGACATCGAAGCTCTACCAGGATCGGTTCTTCGCGCAGTTGTCGAAGCTGGCTCGGCCCGCGGCGCTGACGAAGTTCCAGCAGGACTACAACGCGCAGAACGGCAACGTCCGGACCATCGACAAGAGTGTCGCGATCGATGCTCCGACCGTCGAACGCTGGCTGGCGAACAACCCGCCGCCTGGAATCGACACCACCAGGAACACCGTCTTCCTGATCAACTGGTTCGGCCGGGCCGACTTCAAGTACCACGTCTACACCAAGACCAACGAGCCCGACCCGGACACCGGCTACAACTTCGGCACCCAACGTGACAGCCGGAAGATCGTCGCCTGGGGTGGCACGACCGCGAAGGACGAGGAGGACGGTCTCGGTCGCACTCGCCGGGTCTGGTTCCACGATCTGTCCGCGGGACCGGACGCTTCGTCGGGAAGCTGGAACGTCGACGATGCGGACCTCGACGGCGACGACGAGGCCGACTACCGGATCCCGGTCGCCTGGGAGTACACCGCCGGCGGATTCCGCGCACCGAGCGAACTCACCGGAGATCTGGTCAAGCTGGTGCGCTACGTGGCGCTGGACCTGTTGTTCACCAGCTCGCCGCTGTACCCCGTCGAGCTTCCGCCGAGTACGCCGTCCGAAACCGTGAACCTCGACAGCAACACCTACGAGGGATGGCCGGGCGTCGACGCGAGTACCGACTACATCGACAAGAAGCTCGTGGTGTCAGAGATCTCGGAGCTGGCCTGGCGGAACAAGTTCAGCTACGACAGCCAGGACCTTCCCTACACCGGTGACGCCAAGCGCTGCTACGAGTTGCTGCTCGTGAACCAGTCCTGCTACCCCGAGCTGGGTTATCCGGCGTTCGCCAACCTGTTCCTGCAGAACAGGAAGGAGCTGGCGCGAACGCAGGACGATCAGGGCAAGGTCGACTACGAGCTCCCGATCTTCAACTACGCCGTGCCGCCGGAGCTGGACGTCCCGGCCCTCGGATTTGCCGACGACAACTACGAGGACGGCACCCAGAGCTACGTCTTCAACTTCCTGAACGAGTCGGTCATCACCAGCGGGTACGGCCTGACCACGACGATCATCCACGAGACCGGACATCACCTCGGCCTGTCGCATCCGCACGACGGGTACGACAGCACCTCAGGGGTGGACTTCGGTCCGAGCGGAGCGACGTACTTTGCCTGGCTCGGCGACTACTCGAACACGATGATGAGCTACATCGACCTGAACTGGGACTTCAGCCAGTTCGACCGCGACAACATGGACCGCTTCCAGACAGCCGCCCGCAACGAGGCAGCCAACGACCTGGCTGCAAGGGCTCTGGCTGCGCCGCGGGCCGAGCGAGCGCACGACGAGCTACGCCGGGCTGATCTCCTGCTCGGACTCGCGAAGAACGCGCTTGCCCGCCACGACTACAGCGCCGCCTACGCACTGGCTTCGCAGACCTACTCAGTCGTCGAAGAAGGCGCAAAGCAGGCAGGCGTCGACGTCGACGCCTACATCGATGACACTCGCAAGGCAACCGCTGCCGAGCGCAACCGCGCCAAGTCTCATCCCTCCGGCGCCTTGGTCGACACTCTCGAGCCCGGCGGCCCGCGCTCCCTGCCGTAACACCACGAGACGCCGCAGCCCCAAACCTCGGTTGCGGCGTCTCACGGTCCGCGGAGCAATCTGAGCCGACCAGCTACTGCCGCTGAGTGCGGGTCAGCTGAAGTGCTTGGCGACGTTGCCGACCGACTTCGCCACATTGCCCGAATGTGCGCGTGGGAGGCCGAGCAGGCGAAGAGCGGCGGGGATGCGGGCGGTGGTCAGGTCGAAGGTCTCGCGGACCTTGGTCTGCCCAGGGCCGACCGGCTCCAGCTCCCAGCGCCAGCGGTGGCCGAAGAAGTGACACCAGGCGATCAAGCGATCCTGCTCGAACTCGACCACCTTCGAAGTGACGCGATAGGGCAGGCCGATGCGCATCGACATCCCGAACCGATCACCAGCAGCCAAGGCCTCCGGGCCTCTCATCGCGCCCTGGACGCTGCGATCGCCGCTGACGATCGAATGATTGACCGGTCTCCGCAGAAAGTCGAAGACCTCCGCCGGATCCGCGCCGACGACAGCCGTCGCCCACACCTGCCCATCAGTCACCTGAACCTGGACACGGTCGCTCATCGCTTCTCCCGGAGACTTTTCGCACCTCACCGCTTTGTGTCACCCTACCGCCGCGCGCCAGGGCAGGCGTGCGATGTCGGCAATCAACTCTCCAGCCTCCTCGTCGCTCAGACCCCGGGTCAGAACGACAAGGGCAAAGGGATCGACGTCAGCGGGTAGATGATCCCGCCGTATGCCGCACGCTGGGCAAGCCAGCGGTTCTTGTGTTCAACGACAGTGGAGCGGCTCGGCGGTCGCGCGAGGGTGGAGTGGTTGGTCGAGCAGGTGGCCACCACTTCGTCGAATGTCGTCCACCAACTTGTTGCTGGAGCTTGTTGGCGTCGAGGAGGCCAATTGCGCGATGCGGCCGTTCGACGGCAACAACACGTTTGGTCGGTGACCGTATGACCGGCCGGGGGGTCGATGCGGGTGTCCACAAATTCATCACTAGCCGGATTTCGCTGCCACGCTGATCAGGATCAAGAACGGCAGTGCGCTCGGTACGGCGCCCTCGCAATATCTGCTGGAGTGGCTGGCAGCCAACGTGCCCCGGTCACTCACTAGCGCCAAAAGATCGCGAGCATCAGCCGCGGGCGGAATCTCGTCCCAGGTCTTCAGCCGTCGAACTTTGAGGTTTGTCAGGTCGACGGCAGGCAGATCGTGCCGTAGGAATTGGACTGCTAGGGGGCCCTCCCCCCGGGCCGCCTTCGTGGCATCAGACGTAACAACCGCCGACACTCAGGTAGATCTGGTGCTGGGTGAAGTTTTCCGTGCTTTGCCAGCTGAAGTGGCCGCCGTTGCCGCTGGGCATACTGCCGCCGGTACCGACCGAGTTGACACCGTTGAAGGTGTCTGACTCAAGACGATCCGTTCACTTGAGGCCTTCCTGGCCGGGTCCTGGACCCGGTCGGGATCTTATACAGAGTCGAGCCGGTGGCGACCGGGTCGGCTACTCGGGATCAGTACGGAACCGGCGAAGGCGGCGCGGTATCGACGCTGACGATCCCAGGCACGCAGATCGGCATCGACATGCCGCTCGCAGAGCGTGCGATCTCGACCTGCGCACGGACACGTTGCTCAGCGGTGCCGAAGACGTCTCACGTGCTCCAAGCACCCAGGGCCTCGGCAAAGTCGTCTTTTCACTTGGCCAGAAGCAAGATGAGCTCGTTTGTGGTCTCGGCAGGGCGGCGCCGTAGTCGTGTGGGTGGTGGCGTGATCTGCGGGTTTGGCGGCGTGGGGGC
>NZ_SMKA01000242.1 GCF_004348455.1 Kribbella albertanoniae | reverse complement strand
GCGGTGGGGCGGTGGCGCGGGAGGGCGTGTGGCTGGGGCGGCGTCGCTATCGGGGTTGGCGATTGAGTTGATCGGGAATGATTGCTTTTCGTGAACTTGGTTGCGGTCTAGCGTGGTTCGCATGACGACAGAGAAGCTGTTCCCGGTCAACGGTGTGGAGTTGTGCGCGGAGACGTTCGGCGATCCGGGGGATCCGGCGGTGTTGCTGATCCACGGTGGGACGGCGTCGATGCTGTGGTGGGATGCCGCGTTCTGCGCGAAGCTCGCTGGGTACGGCCGGTACGTGATCCGCTACGACCAGCGCGACACCGGCCGCTCGACCACCTATCCGGTGGGCGAGCCGCCGTACGCGATGAGTGACTTGGCTACGGACGCGGTCGGCCTGCTCGACGCGCTAGGTGTTGAGCGGGCGCATGTGGTCGCGCAGTCGATGTCGGGTGGTATCGGGCTGATCATCGGGGTCGACCACGCACCACGAGTCGCTTCGCTGACGTTCGTTTCGACGTCGCCCGGTGGCGACGACCTGCCGCCGCCAGCCGGCGGACTGCCACACATCAGTACGCCGGACTGGGGCGACCCGACCGCCGTCGAGGAGTACGTGGTCCGGTCGATCGAGGCCGAGTCGGCGGGGGTATTCGACGAGGAAGCGGCGCGGGCTCTGGTTCGGGCGGACATGGCGCGGGCGGCGAACTACGAGGCGGTGATGACGAACCACTACTCGATGAACTTCGACGAACCGAAGGGCGGAAGCTTCGGTGAGCTGACGATGCCGGTGCTGGTTGTGCACGGGGATCAGGATCCTTACTTTCCGCCGGCTCATGCCGAGGCGCTGCAGGACGCCGTACCGGACGGGAGGCTGGTGCTCATCAAGGGTGCCGGGCATGGAATTCCCGAGCCGCTATGGGATGAGTTCCTGGCGGCACTGGCCGAGCACACGGAGTCGAGCTGATGCGCGCCGCGGTGTGGTTGCCGTTGTTCGACGAGCTAGCGGACCCGTTGGTGGTTGGGCGGCTGGGTGCCTTGGCCGAGGAGGCCGGCTGGGATGGGCTGTTCGTCTGGGACCAGTTGTGGTGGCGGGAACCGATCCAGGCGGTCGCGGACCCGTGGATCACGCTCGCCGCGGTGGCCTGCGCGACTGAGCGCCTGCGGATCGGGCCGATGGTGACGCCGGTGGCCCGGCGGCGGCCGGTGAAGTTGGTGAAGGAGACGGCGACGCTGGATGTGCTGAGTGGTGGCCGGTTGACCTTGGGGGTCGGGCTGGGGAGTGATCGGTTCGCGGGGGAGTACTCGCGGACGGGGGAGACCGTGGACGATCGGGTCCGGGCCGAACAGCTGGACGAATCGCTGGGAATCCTGAAGGCCGGCTGGAGTGGTGAGCCGGTCGTGCATGACGGACAGCACTACCGGGTGGACGACGTACGCCTCCTGCCGCGACCAGCGCAGGGACAGGTCCCGATCTGGGTCGCAGGGTTCCCTGGCAACCTCAAGCCGATCCGGCGCGCGGCGCAGTACGACGGGTTCTTCCCCGTCAACCTGTCGTCGGCGGACGAGTTGGCAGCGGCGACCGGCCGGCTGCGGGAGATTTTTGAGCAGGATGCACTGCCAGAGGGATTCGACGTGGTGGTGGCGCTCGAACCGGAGATGGATCCGCAGGCGTTCGAAGCGGCCGGCGCGACCTGGGGGTTGACCGACGTCGATCCGACGACGATGCGGCTGGCCGATGTGCGGGCGATGATCGCGGCCGGCCCCCAGTGGTAGCGGCAGGGTGGTAGCTCCTCAGTGCGTGAGGCGGTCGACCAAAGCGGCGAGGTGGGCGTCGGTCTGTTGTGGCGGGGGACTGGTGGAAGCTAGTAGATCGAGGGCGTGGGTGTAGGTCTCGACATCGTCGCGCTTGTCCAGATAGAGCGCGCTGGTCAGATGCTCCAGGTAGACGATGTCGGGCAGGTCCCGCTGCGGGAACCGCAGCAGACTGAACGCGCCGCCGGTGGCGGCATGGCCGGGGCCGCCGATCGGGATGATCTGCAAGGTGACATTGGGACGATGCACGGCGTCGCGCAACGCGTTCAGCTGCCGGCGAAGGACATCGGCGCCGCCGATCGGTCGATGCAACACAGCCTCTTCAACCACGGCCCAGAGTTTGAGCGGGGGCTCGCGATCCAGCACCCGCTGCCGCCTGGTCCGCAGGGCGACCACCCGCTCGATCTCTTCGTCACCACGAGAAACCCCGGTCAGCCGCGCGACCGCCCGCGCATACTCCGCCGTTTGCAGCAGGCCAGGAACGAACTGGATCTCGTAGGTCCGGATCAGCTCCGCAGCAGCCTCCAGCCCGAGGTAGGCATCGAACCAGTCCGGCGTGACATCGCCGTACCGATGCCACCAGCCGCGATTGTTCGCCTCGCGGGCCAGCTCGAGCAGCCGATCACGCTCGCGCGCCTCGCTCACGCCGTACAGACTCAGGAGGTCCTCGACGTCGCGCTCCTTGAATCCGACGCGGCCGAGCTCCAGCCGGCTGATCTTGGACTCCGATGCCCGGATCGCCCACCCGGCGTCGGTCCGGCTCACTCCCGCCCGCTCACGCAGCCGCCGCAGATGACTCCCAAGCATCATCCGCAAGGCCGTCGGCCCCACTACACCTTGCCCCGCCATGAGGCCACTCTACAGCACTATCGAACATATGTTCTAGCGGTGGATCACTGGAACGGGCGGACCTCGATCTTGCGGTCGCAGACCTTTGACGCCTCGGTGGCGAGTCTGAGTGCGGTGTCGAGGTCGGGTGCCTCCCAGACCCAGACGCCGGCCAGGTACTCCTTCGATTCGACGAAGGGGCCGTCGCTGAAGAGCGTCTGCTCGCCGCGGTTGTCGATGACGGTGGCCGTGCCGGTGTCGGCGAGGCCGCCCGCGAAGACCCAGTAGCCCTCGGTGATCAGGCGCTCGTTGAACTCGCTGATGGCGGGCATCCGGTCCGTGCTGCCGGGGTGGTCCTTGTCGTCGATGACGGAAACCAGAAACTGCATGCTCAACTCCTGTGGGGGCTGACGAATTTCTCCGGGCCATCCTAGGGAGGGGGTTGGTCAGTCGGTCCGGGTTTCGGCGAGGGCTGTCCAGTGTTCGACGTCGGCCGGGGTGAAGTGGCGGATGGCCCAGTCGGTCATGCGCAGGCTCATGTGCGCCCACAGCGGGCGGAGGATGTCCGGCGGGATCTCGTCGAGGATCGCGTCGAGCCGTGCGACGACGGCCGGGTCCGGGCGGCCACCGTGCAGGCCGAAGCGGAGGGTGACGAGGTCGAGGCGGTGATCGCCACGGCCGGCGCCGTCCCAGTCGATGATCCCGGTGAGCTTGCCGTCGACCGCGAGCAGATTGCCGGGATGGAAATCGACGTGTACGGCGTCGTCACCGCGCAGCGGGCCAGGGTGGTCGGCGCCGACCGCGGTAATCCAGTCGTCCAGTCGCGCCGTACGGCGGTTGTGTGCTCTCAAGGGGCCGTGGAGGCAGAAGCCAGGCCCGTCGAAGGTCAGGTAGAGGTTGAGACCGGGAACCGTCGAGTTGCCGGTGAGCAGGAGCCGCAGTTGCTCGTTGACCGCGAGAACCTGCTCCAGCAGATCCTCGTCCAAGACCGAAATAGGTGCTCCAGGCAACAACTCCTGCACGGTCGCCACAGCCGACCCCAACTGCACCGCCAGCTCCGTCCGCGGCACCGGCAACCCAGCCAGCCGAGCCGCTTCGGACACAGCCAGCGGACCGGCCTGAAACTCCTCCAGGCCGGTGCCAGGCCGCCACTTCAGCACCGACCGGCGCCCGTCGTCCCAGCGGACATAAGCCGCGCCGACCTCGCCGCCGGAGCACAACCCCTCGACCTCAAGCTGTACGCCGCTCTGATCCGCGACCTCGTCCGCCACCCGCCCTACGTCGAGACGGGCGACTCGGCTCCAGCTGGACGTCATGCTCCGACGCTAACCGATCGCGGCCTTCAGGCCGGCCGGAGTAACGGAGGCGGTCATCAGTTGGTTGCCGTTCACGAATACGGAGGGAGTGTTGTGGAGGGGGAACTGCATCGAGGCCTCGGTGACCGTAGCGAGCCAGCCGGTATAGCTCTTCGACTTCAGCTCCGCGGCGAACTTGCCTTCCGGTACGCCGAGCTTGTCGCCGAGCTCGATGAGCTGGTCATCGGTCCAGGCCTTGGCGAAGTCGCCGTAGATCGCGCGCAGATAGCCGCGCCCCTTCCCGTTGGCCGCGGCCACCGCGAACAGGTTGGACAGCTGTGGCCGTCCTCCGCTCGAGTCCAGCGGCCAGTACGTGACGGCGGCGGTGCCGTCCTGAAGCAGCGTGTCCAGGGTGGCGCCGTTCGCCTTCTCGAAGTCGGCTTGGCCCAGTCCGTCGAAGGTCATCCAGATGTCGATGGTCGCCTTCGCACCAGGCCTGCCGTACGTGATGCCCTTACCTGCGGTCCCAGGACCGGTGATCAGCGTGGGTTCAGGCCCGGCGTCGACCCGCACCGGCGAATGCTCGCGCCAGTAGTTGACGCCGCCTCCGGCAACGAGCGCCAGCACGAGGGTCACCGCGATGACGATGCCGGCCGCTCGGGTGTGTTGCGCGACGGTGAACCAGAGCAGCACCGCGCAGGTGACTCCGATCAGAGCGAACGGGATGCCCTCCAGGGTGTAGCCGTACCGCCCCGCGCCCAGGATCGCTCCGACGGCTGCGATGACCACAACGGGAGCCAGACCGAGCCGTGCCGGTTGGGTTGCGGGTGGCAACAGGCGGGCGGCGACCGCGTACCAGATGCAGGCGAGGAGAGTCGCGCCGATCGCGTCACTGGCCCGGTGCCAGCCAAGATTCTGTACGGCGGCCGCGATCAGGGCCAGCCAGAGGAGACCGACTGCTGCGACGTACCGGCGTACGAGCGGACCGGCGACCAGAATCGCGCCGGCGACGAGACCTGCCGTGATGGCGACATGGCCGCTCGGGAAGCTCGACTCGGTCAACTCCACACCGGCGCCGCCGATAGCCGGGCGCGGCAGCACGTACCGGTTCAGGATGAAGGCGCTGGCTGCGGTGGCGACCGGTACGAACACGCCAGCGGCTGCAACCCACCGACGTCGGCGCGCGACCGCGGCCAGAGCGATCAGGACGACGCCGACGAAGAAGGTTGCCTCCTCGCCCAGAATCGGCGGTGGGCGGATCGAGTACTGATTGCCGATCCAGGTGTCGGAGCTGTACCCCTTCAGCATCGAGTTCTCGAACCGCTGTCCGAACGGCGTGCAAACGGCGACGACGTACAGCGCCACAAAGGCGAACGCCAGCACGATCGGCACTCGCATCATCGTCGTGTACTTGGTCAGGGGCGGCGGTTGGGCTCTCACAGCCAGCGATGCTAGGCGGCACGTATTACAGGACCGACAAGATCAGTCGCGCAGGAACTCTGCTCGCCAGCGGAAGGCGGTGGGGTCTGTCGGCGCAGGGACCTGGTCGAGCGAGATCAGGCGTAGGTCCGGAGCGGAAGCGAAAGACTCGACGGTCCCTCTGGTGAGTGGCCACGGCGGACCCTCGATCTCATCGTCAGGTTGACCGTCAGCTCGGGGTGAGGCGATGACGACGAGCGTCCCGCCGGGAGCCACGAGCTCGCCGACCTTCTGTACGGCGGCCGCCTGCAGACTGATGGGGAGGGCCTGGACGGTGTAGATCTCGATGACCAGGTCGAACGCGTGGTGCCACTCCGCCGGTTGGTCCAGCAGGTTGGCGACGACGTACTGCGCCTGCGAGTCGGGGTGATTGCGTCGCGCGGTCTCGACGGCTGTGGGGGAGATGTCGAAGGCGGTGGTCTGGTAGCCGTGATCGGCGACCAACTCCGCGTCCCACCCGGTGCCGGCGCCGATGACGACCGCGGACTTGCCCGAGCCGTCCGGTCCCGAGGCCTCGAACCATTCGGTCAGCAGCGGGTTGGCGAAGCCACGGTCCCACGGAATCACGGCTGTGCCGTCGGAGGCAGCGGAGTACAGGTTCTCGAACCAGCCGGTCGCGTCGTCACGGTCGAGCGACTGACGGGCGATCCGTTGTGCCTGGAGATCTGGGTCTTCACTCATCTGGCTCACCTTCTCCGTCGAAGCCTTCGTGGATCGCGCGCACAGTCTGCACCGTATCGACCTGGTCGGGCGTTTTGTCCTCGCGGTAACGCAGCACGCGGGCGAACCGGAGCGCCATCCCCGCCGGATAACGCGGCGACGTCTGCACGCCGTCGAAGGCGATCTCGACGACGACCTCCGGCCGCACATAGACCGTGTACGAATCCTGCCGCTCGGCCAGCCCCTGGAAGCGCTCGGTCTGCCAGCGCAGCAGCTCGTCGGTCAACCCCTTGAACGTCTTGCCGAGCATGACGAACTCTCCGGTCGTCTCGTCCCGGGCGCCGAGGTGCAGGTTTGACAGCCAGCCGGTACGGCGGCCGTGGCCCCACTCGGCGGCGAGCACCAGGAGGTCGAGGGTGTGGGTCTGTTTCACCTTCACCCAGCCCGAGCCGCGCCGACCGGCCTCGTAGGGAACGGTCAGCGACTTCACCATCACGCCCTCGTGCCCCCGCCGTACCGCGTCCTGGAAGAAGGCTTGGCCCTCCTCGGGATCGTCCGTCACCAGCCGCGGGATGCGTTGCTCAGGTGGGATGAGTTTGCTCAGCCACTCGTGTCGCTCGGTGCTCTCGAGGCCGAGGAGGTCCTGCCCGTCCTGATGCAGGATGTCGAAGAAGTACGGCGTGAGTGGCACCGACTCCGGGCCGGTCGCAGCCCGCGTGGCTGTCCGGGAGCCGGTCACCTGGAACGCCTCCGGCCGCCCGTCCGGTCGCAACGCGATCAGCTCGCCGTCGAGAACGACCTGCTGGGCATCCAGCTCAAGCACAGCGGTCACCACCTCGGGCACCCTCGTGGTGATGTCGTCGAGCGTCCGCGTGTAGACGACGACCTCGTCACCGTTGCGGTGCACCTGGATCCGGATTCCGTCCAGCTTCCACTCGAGCGCGGCCGGCGTCCCGGTCTTCGCGAAGGCCTCCGCAACGCTGGTCGCGGACTGAGCCAGCATCGGCTGCACCCCGCGCCCAACCTGCAAGCCGAACTGTGCGAGTCCTGCCTCGCCCTCGGTCAGTACGGCGACCGCCACCGGAGCCGCCGATCCGCGCAGCATGGTGGCAGCGCGAATCTTGGCCAACGGAATCCCGGTCGCTCGGGCCACCGCATCGGCCATCACGCCGTCCAGCGCACCCTGCCGCAACTCGCCGCCCACCAGCAGCCGTAGAAAGGTCTGCTCAGCCTCGGTCGCCTGGCCGAACAACGCATCGACTGCCGCCCGGCGCCGAGCCTGGGAGCCTGCACCGGACATCTCAGCGAGCTCGCCGAACGCCCGGTCGACCGCCTCGACGGTCAGTGAGGGCTCAGCGGCCGGGGCCGGAGCGTCCATCAACGTCCGCCAGCCAACACCCGTCCGGCGCTGGCGCAGCTCGCCGGAAAGGTAGGTCACGACGATCTCGGTCTCGACCGGATCGGTCGCCTGCGCGAGCAGCGCGGCGATGAACTCGGCTTTCTTCAGCCGCGATCTGGTGCCGGCCAGCGCGGCCGAGGTCTGAACCACCTCGGTGAGCAACATGACCTCAGTCTCACCTACGCCGGGGACAGTTTTCAGGGCATCGGCGGCAGATCGTCCAGGAAGTCGCCGGACGGGGTGAAGAACAGCGTGCCGGTGACGGCGGTGGAGAAGTCGAGGATCCGGTCGTGGTTGCCCTCGGGCTCGCCGATGAACATCCGCCGCAGCATCAGTTCGGTCACCGCCGGCGACTTGGCGTAGCCGATGAAGTACGTCCCGAACTCCTCGGTGCCGATCTGCCCGAACGGCATGTTGTCCCGCAGGATCTGCAGTTCGTTGCCGTCGGCATCCTCGATCACGTTGAGGACGATGTGCGCGTTGCTCGGTTTGGTGTCGTCGTCGAGCTCGATGTCGTCGAGTTTGGTCCGCCCGATCGCGAGCTCCTGCTGCTCGGTGGTGAGCGCGTTCCAGGCCTTCAGGTCATGCAGGTACTTCTGCACGATCACATAACTGCCACCAGCGAACTCAGGATCCTCAGCACCGATCAGTACGGCGTCCTCTGCCTCCCGGCCGGCGGGATTCTCGGTACCGTCGACGAACCCGAGCAGGTCGCGCATCTCGAAGTACTTGAAGCCGTGGACCTCGTCGACGACGGTCGCGGCGTCACCCAGCACGTTCATGATCTGGCGGGCGAGCTCGAAGCACTGGTCGAGGTGTCCGGCGCGGATGTGGAACAGCAGATCGCCAGGGCTGGAGACCGCTCGGTGCGTCGCGCCCTGCAGCTCGACGAACGGGTGCAGCTCGGCCGGTCGCGGACCGCTGAAGAGTCGGTCCCACGCATCCGAGCCGATGCTCGTCACACATGACAGAGCGCCGGCCGGGACCCGGAAGCCGACAGACCTGGTCAGCCCGCTGACCCGCTCCAGCAGATCACGTGCAGTCGCCTCCCCGCCGTACTCGATCCGGACCACCAGAAAGATGGCCGAACCGGTGAGCGGCGTCAGCACCGACTGCGGTAGCACCCGCGTCGTCGCCGCCGGTCCGGGAGTTGGATCAGTCACCACAGCGCACTCCTACCGTTCGCCCGGGCAAGTCCGGACCATCCTTACAGCCAGGATCCGGTCTACCTGTCTTGGGTCGATCTTCTAGAGTCCTTGCATGCACCCGCACTCAGGCGAGCCGCGCCCCGAGGATTCGCCCCAGGCACCGCCGGGGCAGTACCCGCCGCCCCCGGCCCAGCAGCCCTACCCGGGCCCACCGCCTCCGCAGAACTACCCGGCTCCGCAGGACTATCCGCCTGCGCAGGGCTACCCGCCTCAGCAGGGCTACCCGCCCCCGCAGGGGTACCCGCCACCGCCGCAGAACTACCCGCAGCCTCAGCAGGGCTACCCGGTGCCACCCGGCTACCAGCAGTACCCGATGGGGCAGCAACAGCAGTGGCCACCACAGCAGTGGCCGCAGCCGTATCCGATGGTGAAGGAACCCCGGGTGATTCCTGCCCCGGCCGGTACGCCGTTCCACCGGCTCGCGCGGACGCCGAAGCACGCCGCGTGGCGACCCGTGGTCGGCAGTCTCGCACTGGGTGGCGGGGTGTTCGCCGCATCGATCGCCGTCTTCTTGCTGTGGTTGGTGTTCCATCTGCTGCTCGGTGGCGATATGCCGTCGTTCGAAAGCACCACCGGCGCGGAGATCTTCGGGAACACGAACGAGGACCTGGCGCTGAACCTGGTGCTGCTGGGCGTCCTGACGCCACTCGTCGCCCTGGCGGCCTGGCTCATTCAGCGCAGGCCGGCCTGGAGCGTCGCCTCGGTGCTGAACAAGATCCGCTGGCGCTGGCTCGCGTGGTGCTGTCTGCCTGCACTCCTGTACGTGGTCGCCGGTGTTGCCTTCGGGCTTCTCGTCGACCAGGTCGTGCCGCCGGACCAGTCCACGATCGACGACGGGGCGTGGGTCGGCTTCGCGGAGTTCGTCGTACCGCTGATCATCATCGTGCTCCTGGTGCCGTTCCAGGCGGCCGCCGAGGAGTTCATCTTCCGCGGCTGGCTGATTCAGGCCGTCGGTGCCTACGGGCCTGACAGCGTGGAAGGCCGCGCGCGCTGGGCCCGGGTGCTGTTCCGGTCGCCCTGGCCGGCGATCGCGATCAGCGCGATCGCGTTCGCTTCCGTGCACGGGTACACAGGTTGGGCGATGGCCGACATCCTGCTGTTCGCGGGAGCGGCCGGCTGGCTCACGGTGCGGACCGGGGGAATCGAGGCGGCGATCGCGCTGCACGTGCTGAACAATCTGTTCGCGTTCCTGTTCCCGGCGGCCACCGGCGGCCTCGACGACTGGTCCGAGCAGGGCGGTGCGCCGTGGACGATCCTGCTGTCCGACATTCCGGCACTCGCGATCGTCGTGTTCTCCGTGGTCTGGTTGGCGAAACGGCAGCAGATCGCACGGGTCAGCTAAAACCAGAAGCGAACTGTCGGTGGCGTCTGACAGGGTTGCCGGCGTGACGAAGATCGAAGCTGTTCTGTTCGACTGGGGTGGCACGCTGGCGACCTGGCACGACGTCGACCTGCCCGCGTTGTGGCGGTCGGTGGCGGTGCTGATCGACGAGGAGCGTGCCGACGAGATAGCGAAGCGTCTGCTGGAGGTGGAGAACTCGGTCTGGAGGCGTTCGCGTGATCATCACCTGAGCAGCACCCTGGAGGAGGTGTGCCTGCTCGCCGAGGTCGAGATGACCGAGGCCGCACGCGCGCAGTACGAGCTTGGCTGGACGCCGCACACCATCCTCGAGCCGGACGCGCTGGAGACCCTGCACGGGCTGCGTGAGCGTGGCGTGAAGATCGGTGTGCTGTCGAACACGATCTGGCCGCGCCGCTGGCACGAGGAGATCTTCGCCCGCGACGGCGTCCTGGAGTTGCTGGACGGCGCGGTCTACACGAGCGAGATCCCGTACACGAAACCGCACCCGGAGGCATTCAACGCGGCGATGAAGGCGGTCGGGGCCTCCGACCCCGCGACCTGTCTGTTCGTCGGCGACCGGCTCTTCGACGACGTCTGGGGCGCTCAGAACGTCGGCATGCGCGCCGCGCATATCCCGCACAGTGCGATTCCGCTCAACCAGATCGGCCACACCGAGGGGACCCCGGACGCCACCGTGCACCGCCTGGCCGAGCTGCTTCCCCTGATCGACAGCTGGAACCACTAACAGAAGAACCCCCGGGCCGGGAAGCGGCTCGGGGGTCCTTCGGAGGGGTTTCGGGGTGCTAATTGTGCAATCGGTTATGCGGCCAGCGTCGGGTCGGCCATCAACCGCAGCCGGCCCAGCGCCTCGCGCTCGATCTGGCGGACGCGCTCGGCGGAGATGCCGTGCACGGCGCCGATGTCGGCGAGCTTGGCCTGCCGGCCGTCGTGCAGCCCGTACCGGCGCCGGATCACGTCGGCCGACCGCGGATCGAGCTGATCGACCAGGCTGAACAAGCCTGACCGGTCGGACGCGTCCGCGACCAGCTGGTCGGGGCCCGGCGCGGTCTCGGCCGCGATCAGGTCACCCAGCGAGGTCTCACCCTCGTCGTCGATCGGGTTGTCCAGGCTGATGTGGTCCCGGCCGATCCGGATGAGTTCACTCACCCGCTCCTCGTCCAGGTCCAGCTCCGCCGCGATCTCTTCGACCTCCGGCTCACGCCCGAGCTTGCGCTCCAGCGTCCGCCGGGCCGACCCGATCTGGTTCAGCTGCTCCACCACGTGCACCGGCAGCCGGACCACTCGGGCCTGCTGCGCGATACCGCGGGTGATGGCCTGCCGCACCCACCAGGTCGCGTACGTCGAGAACTTGAATCCCTTGCGGTAGTCGAACTTCTCCACCGCGCGGATGAGCCCCGTGTTGCCTTCCTGGACCAGGTCCAGCAGTGGCATCTGGGACCGCCCGTAACGGCGCGCGATCGACACCACCAGGCGGAGGTTCGCGGTCACGAACCGCTGCTGGGCGCGCTGGCCTTCCTCCGCCAGCCACTCCAGCTCCTCCTCCGTGGCATATTTGGGCGCTCCGCCCTTCTTCCGTCCAACCCGCCCCTCGGCCAGCAGTTGCTCCGCGAGGAGACCTGCCTCGACCGTCTCAGCGAGCTCGACCTCTTCTTCAGCCGTCAGCAACGGCGTACGCGCGATCTCTTCGAGATAGAGACCGACGCTGTCCTTGCCGTCGATGCCGTCGTCCGTGCTGCGGACACGAGTCGTGCGAGCCACCGAAACTCCCTTCGTCGTTACATGGAGAGCAACGCTCGAGTGAGGTTCAAGATTCCACGACGAGTGTGTAAACACCCTGAACGTTCCCTGAGAGTTCCCGGCGCCGCTCACGCGGTAATCCGGTACCCGGATGCGGTGATCGACGCACCTTCGGCAGGCACGCGGGAGAAAAGCCTGAGAATTCGTCCAGAAAACGGCTGATCCGGCGTGCTGAATGTGTTGCACAACACACCGGATCAGGCAGTTATTCCCGCGGAACTAGGCCAGACCGAGGGTGTCCAGCTCCCAGGCGAGGCTGAAGGCGACCTCGCGCCAGGCGTCGTACCGGCCGCTGCGGCCGCCGTGACCGGCTTCCATCTCGGTCTTGAGCAGTACGTCGACCTCCCCGGCGGCCGTGGACCGGAGTTTCGCCACCCATTTCGCGGGCTCGACGTAGAACACCCGGGTGTCGTTCAGGCTGGTGATCGCGAGGATGCGCGGGTACTGCTGTGCGGTGACGTTCTCGTACGGCGAGTACGACTTCATGTACTTGTAGACCTCGGGGTCCTCGAGCGGGTTACCCCATTCCTCCCACTCGATCACCGTCAGCGGCAGCGACGGGTCGAGAATGGTGGTGAGCGCATCGACGAACGGCACCTCGGCGACGATGCCCCCGAAGGCCTGCGGGGCCAGGTTCGCGACCGCGCCCATCAGCAGACCGCCGGCGCTGCCACCCTGCGCGACGATCCGCTCCGGACGCGTCCAGCCGTCCTTGACGAGGTGCTCGGCCGCCGCGATGAAGTCGGTGAAGGTGTTCCGCTTGGTCAGCGTCTTGCCGTTGTCGTACCAGTGCCGGCCCAGCTCGCCACCGCCGCGCACATGCGCGATCGCGAACACCACGCCACGGTCGAGCAGCGACAGCCGCGGGATCGAGAACCACGGGTCCATCGAGCTCTCGTAGGAGCCGTACCCGTACAGCACGACGGGCGCGTTGCCGTCCTTGGCGACGTCCTTGCGCGCGACCAGCGATACCGGCACCTTCGTGCCGTCGGGAGCGGTGGCCCACTCGCGGTACTGCGTGTAGGCGCTCAGGTCGACGCCACCGAGGACAGGCTGCTGCTTGAGCAGTCGCCGCTCACCGGTCGCGATGTCCACGTCGTACGTCGTACCGGGTGTCACCAGTGAGGTATAGCCGAACCGGTACCGGGTGTCGTTCCACTCGTCGTTGCGGCCGGGGGAGACCGTGTAGATCGGCTCGTCGAACTCGAGCGCCTCGGGCGCACCGAAGCCCTCCCCGGTACGGCGCATGATCGCGAGCTCGGTCAGCGCGTCCCGACGGCGGTACAGGATGACGTGATCGGCGAACGCGTCGGCGCCCAGCAGCCGGCTGGTGTCGTCGCCCTCGATGATGGTCGTCCATTCGCCGGGTGCATCCAGCGTCGCCGTGGCCAGCGAGAAGTTCGCGGCGTCGGCGTTGTGGGTGATCAGCAACTGGTCGCCGGCGTGCTCGACGTCGTACTCGACACCTTCACGCCGCGGAGCGACGATCTTGAGCTCACCGGTCGGGTCGTTGGCGTCGAGCAGGTAGACCTCGCTGGTCAGTTTGCTGCCGAGCGCGATCATGATTGCCTGCTCGTTGCGGGTCAGGTCGACGCCGACCCAGAACCGCTCGTCGGGCTCTTCGAGCACCAGTACGTCGTCGGTCGCGCCGAGCGTGTGCCGCCAGATCTGGTGCGGACGCCAGGCGTCGTCGACCTTCGTGTAGAAGATCGTCGAACCGTCCGCCGACCAGGCCGAACCGTAGTGCACCTCCGGCAGCTCGTCGGGCAGCAGCTCGCCGGTGCTCAGGTCCTTGATCCGCAGCGTGAACCGCTCGTCACCCTTGAGATCGACCGAGTACGCGAGCAGCTGCCCGTTCGGGGAGACGTCGACGGTGCCGAGGGAGAAGAACTCCGAGTCACCCGCGACCAGGTTGCCGTCCAGCAGCACCTCTTCACCGGCGATCTCGGCGTCCAGCGCCGGCGGCTCGTCGCCGTTCACCTTGACCCGGCAGTGGATCCCGTACTGGCTGCCTTCCACCGTGCGGGCGTAGTACCAGTACTCGCCGCGCCGGGCCGGCACGCTCAGGTCGGTCTGCAGTGTCCGGTCCGAGATCTCGGAGAAGATTGCCTCCCGCAACGATACGAGATGCGCCGTCCGGGCCTCGGTGTACTCGTTCTCGGCCCGGAGGTAGTCGAGCACCTCGTCGTTGGTCTTGTCCCGCAACCACTCGTAGTCGTCGACGAACGTGTCGCCGTGGTGGGTGCGCTCGATCGGCTTGCGGGCGGCGACAGGGGGCTGCGGTGCGATCACGTTCAACTCGGACATGCGGGCGAGACTACCCGCCTGCGCGCCGACGTGCAGGTGGCTAAACGTCGTACGTGGCGACGACCGGTGCGTGGTCGCTCCAGCGCTCGGCGTACGTCGGTGCGCGGTGGATCACGCAGCCGGTGGCGAGGCCGGCCAGGCCGGGGGAGGCGATCTGGTAGTCGATGCGCCAGCCGGCGTCGTTGTCGAAGGCCTTTCCGCGCCAGGACCACCAGGAATAAGGGCCGGGACCGTCACCACCGAAACGGCGGCCGAGGTCGACCCAGCCGGCCTCGAACAAACGATCCATCCAGGCCCGCTCCTCGGGCAGGAAGCCGCTCTTCTTGCGGTTCGCCTTCCAGGCCTTGAGGTCTTCCTCACGGTGCGCGATGTTCAGGTCGCCGCACATCAGCACGTGCCGGCCGTCCGCGCGCAGCTCGGTGAGCCGGGCAGTGATCGCATCCAGGAACGCGTACTTCTCCTCCTGGCGCGGCGGCGTTTCGAACTCACCAGTGAAGACATACGTGCTCACCGCAGTCAGCAACGACCCGTCATCCAGTACGACGTCCGCTTCGACCCAGCGCCCGGTATCGGCGAACCGCGCCGGGCCGATGTCGATCCGCAGATCCTTGATCGGCCGCCGGCTCGCAACGGCAACCCCGGCGCGCCCTTTGTGACCGTCCAGCGCCGGCTCCGCGTGCGCGAGGTTCCACTCGCCACCGAGCAGATCGCGCAGGACCTCGTCGGTCGCCCGAACTTCCTGCATCAGCAGCAGATCCGGATCGGTCTGCTCCAGCCAGGGCGCCATCCCGCGCCGATAGGCAGCCCTGATCCCGTTCACATTCACCGTAGCGACCGTCAGCACCCCGAAACCCTAGCCTGAACCCCGCCGGCTCCCCGCCCCCGGCACGCAAACCCAAGCGGGCGTACTGCGGTCACCAACTGGGGACCGCGGACATCCGATCGCCTGTCCGAGCTCCCCAGTACCTGCACGAGGTCCAGCCGCCCAGCCGCCAACGCGCGCGCCGCATCCGAGCGACGTGCCACCACCCCCGCCGTACCAGCTC
>NZ_SMKA01000241.1 GCF_004348455.1 Kribbella albertanoniae | reverse complement strand
GGGGGTTAGGGCGAAGCGGTGGCGGTAGGTGGTGGGGGTCAGGCCGGTGGTGCGTTTTAGCTGGATTCTCAGGTTGGTGGCGGTGCCTAGGCCGGATTGGCGGGCGACGCGGTCGAGGCCGGGGGTGCCGCGTTCGAGGAGGCGGCAGGCTAGGGCTACTCGTTCGGTGGTTAGCCAAGCCAGCGGGGTGGTGCCTAGTTCGGACTGGAAGCGGCGGTGCAGGGTGGCTGGGCTGACGGCTGCTTGGTCGGCTAGGTCGGTGACGGTCAGGGGGTTGGCGAGTTGGGAGCGGGCCCAGGCGAGGAGAGGCGCCAGCGAGGTGTCCGGGATGGTGGGGACGGGCTGATCGATGAACTGGCGTTGGCCGCCTTCGCGGTGGGCGGTGAAGACGAGGCGGCGGCTGACTGCGTTCGCGATCTCGGCGCCGTGGTCGGTGCGGATGAGGTGCAGGCCGAGGTCGAGGGCGGCTGCGCTGCCGGCGGCGGTGTAGACGTTGTCGTCGGCAACGAAAAGGACGTCGGGTTGCAGGTCGATGGCCGGGAACATTTGCTCGAACAACCCAGCCCACCGCCAGTGCGTGGTTGCCCGTCGGCCGTCGAGTACGCCGGCTGCGGCGAGCGTGAAGGCACCTGTGCAGAAGCTGACCAGGCGCGCCCCGCGCGCGGCAGCCCGCCGTACTGCGTCTAGTACGGCGGGATCGACCGGGGCCTCGGGATCGGGGCGGTTCGGGACGATGACGGTGTCGGCGGTGTCGACCTCCGTCAGGCCGCCGACGCCACTGAGCGTGAAGAACCCGAGGTGCATCTCGATCGAGGGTGTCGGCGTACAGAGCGCGAGGTCGTACCAGGGGACGTCGAGTTCGGGGCGGCGCAGGCCGAACAACTCCGTCGCAACGCCGATCTCGAAGGGGTTGGACCCAGCGTCGACGATCACGACGACCCGGTGCGAGGATTCTTTCGGCATGTGCCATTTCTAGCACTCACGGCCCAAGAGGTGTACCGGTGACGCTGAACTCATGTACCAGCCAGTCGATCTGCAAGCCGTCCTGAAAACCTTCGACGACCTCTGGAGCCCGCGGATCGCCGCCCGGGTGAACGACTACGACGTTCGCGTGACCAAGGTGGCCGGCTCCTACATCTGGCACCTGCACGAGACCACCGACGAACTCTTCCTGGTCCTCGACGGCGAACTCGGGATCGCGCTCCGCGATCCCGACGAGCGGATCGTCACCCTGCCCGCCGGCTCGGTGTTCGTCGTACCCCGGGGTGTCGAGCATCGGCCGTTCTCCGACGACGGCGCCTCGATCGTGGTGATCGAACCCGCAGGCATCCCCACCACCGGCGACCGTCACGACCCGATCCCCGACCACATCAAAACGCACACGGGCCTGCCCGTTCGGGCACTGCCGCGAGCCGGCGGCCGCACCGGAGCCAGCTACCGGGGAGCCGCCCGCGCCACTACCGTGGCCGAACGCGTCGGCTGCCCGGAAGTGACTGATCCTGTGTGACGTCACAGGAATCCGTTGCCGGGGCGAACGGCAGGGGGCCACAATCGTCGGATGACAGCGGCTGAACCGACGACCGACGGCACCTACCGGGATCGCACCTTCGCCGTCGAGCCCGGCGGGAACGAGGTGATCGCCGACGAGGACAGACACGGCCGGCCCAGCCAGCTGTTCTGGACCTGGACGTCGCCGAACCTCGAGTTCGCGACGATCTTCGTCGGCGTACTGTCCGTAGCCGTTTACGGGATGAGCTTCTGGCAGGCGCTCGCCGGGCTGGCGCTCGGTACCGGCCTGGGCGCGGTCGCCCACTACTTCCTGTCAGCGCGTGGCCCGCGGCTCGGGGTGCCGCAGATGGTGTCGGGCCGGCTGGCTTTCGGTTTCAAGGGCAACGCGCTGCCCGCCGTACTCATGTCGATCACTGCAGGCGTGGGCTGGTTCGCGACGAACAGTGTCAGTGGCGCGTATGCGCTGGCTGCGTTGTTCGGTATCGGTCCGTTGCTGGGGCTGGTCATCATCGTGCTGGTGCAGACGGCGCTCGCGTTCGCCGGCCACAACCTGGTGCAGGCGTTCGAGCGGTACGCGTTTCCGGTGCTCGCGGTGATCTTCGCCGTGGCCTCGGTCGCCATCCTGATGAAGTCACACCTCGGTGCGCCTGCGCTGGAACCCCTTGTGGGCAAAGGATCCCTCGGAGGCTTCCTGCTGACAGTCGGTACGGCGTTCGGCTACGCCGCCGGATGGACGCCGTACGCCGCGGACTACACGCGCTATCTGCCGTCCACGGTGCCAGGCCGCCGTACCGGATTGTTTGCGGCGGCAGGCCTGTTCCTGTCGTGCACGGTTCTGGAAATGGTCGGCGCCGCGTCGGTGACCATCGGACCGGCGCTCTCCGACAACCCGACCGAGGCCTTCACCGGTGAGTTGTCCTCGCCGATCGCCAAGGCCACGCTGCTGGCGATCGCGATCGGGGCGATCGCCGCCAACTCGATCAACATCTACTCAGGTGCGATGGCCTTCGTGACGATCGGGGTGAAGCTGCCTGGGCACATCGCCCGCGCGCTGGTCACGGCGTTCTTCGGGGTTGCGGGTTTCCTGGTCGCGTGGTGGGCGCTGGCCGACGCCGCAGCCAGCTACGAGACCTTCCTGTTGATCATCGCGTACTGGGTCGGGCCGTGGCTCGGTGTCGTGCTCGCGGACCAGTACCTGCGGCGACGGCAGGCAGTCGCCGGATTCCTCTACGACCGGTCCTACGCGAACTGGGGCGGCCTACTGTCGTTCGTCGTCGGTCTCGTCGGGTCGGTGCTGTTGTTCTCCAACCAGGAGAAGTTCACCGGCCTGGTCACGAAGGCCGTTCCCGCGCTCGGCGACATCACGTTCTTCGTCGGATTCCTGCTCGCGGGCGGCGGTTACCTGCTGTTCTGCCGGTCCAGGATCAACAGCGAGCTGGTCGCGGTATGACGCCGGAGGAGATGCTCGACGTCGCCATCAAGGAAGCGCTTCAAGGCCTGGCCGAGGGTGGGATTCCGATCGGGGCGGCGCTGTTCACGGCGGACGGCGTACTGCTGGGCAGTGGTCACAACCGTCGCGTGCAGAACGACGACCCATCGGTGCACGGTGAGACGGACGCTTTCCGCAACGCCGGCCGTCAGCGCGACTATCGGTCGACGGTGATGGTGACGACGCTGGCGCCGTGCTGGTACTGCAGCGGGCTGATCCGGCAGTTCGGTATCGGCGCGCTGGTGATCGGCGAGAACCGGACCTTCGACGGCGGTCAGGACTGGCTCGCCGAGTACGGCGTGGCGGTGACACTGCTCGATGATCCGCGCTGTGTGACGATGATGACCGAGTTCATTGCCGCGAATCCGGCACTGTGGAACGAAGATATCGGGGTCTCCGAATGAGCGCGATTGCCACCATTGACATCTCTCGCTGGTACGCCGGCGGTGCCGAAGCTGACGCGGTTGCGGCCGAGGTCGACGAAGGACTCCAGCGGGCCGGGTTCATCCTCGTCACCGGGCATGGCGTCGACACCGGATTGGCTGCGCGGGTACGGGCAGCGAGTCGGGAGTTCTTCGCGCTGCCCGACGACGTCAAGGCGCGCTATTCGGTGGCGGTGGGCGGACACGGCTGGCTCGGTCCCGGCGCGGAAGCCAATGCGCTGGTCGAGGGTACGGAGAGCCCGCCGGATCTCAAGGAGAGCTATAGCCTGGGTGCCGAGACGGCGACCGGCGATGCGGAGGTGGACCGAGTCTGGTTCGCGCCGAACGTCTGGCCGGCTGAAGTTCCTTCCCTGCAAGGGCTTGTCAACGAGTACACCACAGTGATGCGTCGGCTGTCGGATGACTTGCTGGCCCTGTTCGCCCACGCGCTGGGCTTGCCGAGCAACCCGTTCGCCACGTTGGCCGATCACCCCACGTGGACGATGAACATCAACCACTACCCGCCGGTGAGCGTGGTGGGTGAGCCCGAGCCGGGGCAGTTCCGCATCGGCGCGCATACCGACTTCGGCACCGTCACCGTGCTGGACCGTGAGCCCGGCGCCGGCGGGCTGCAGGTCTACTCCGAGCAAGCCGGTTGGGAGGACGCTCCCTGGGAGCCGGGTGCGCTGACCGTCAACATCGGCGACCTCCTCGAACACTGGTCCGGACGCCGCTGGCCCTCCGGACGGCACCGCGTCCTACCGCCCCAACCGCACGCACCCGAAGAAGACCTGGTCTCGCTGATCTACTTCTACGAGGCGAACCACGACGCGATCGTCACCCCGCTCCAACCTCCGATCGGCAAGGAGACCGGCCTGCAGCCAGTCACCTCAGCCGCCTTCATCAAGGAACGCCTCGACGCGATCACCGTCGGCTAGCCGACCGCACGTCGTACCGGGGTCTGTTGTGCACGGGAGATCGAGTGCTGCACAACGCCGCCGGCCAGGGCTGCTCCGAGCTCAGGCTGGGGGTGTTGAGCTGCTCGAATCTCTTAGGGAGAGATCATGAAACTCAGGGCCTTGGGTACGGCGATCGTCGTTGGCGGCGTGCTGAGCGGTGTGAGCGCGGTGCCGGCACACGCCACGGACTGGGGCGGGAACGGCGACCCGTCCACCTGTGCGAGCCCCATCACCGTCGCCACTGCCGGAATCTACGGGTCGCGGGGCAACCTGATCGGCAAGAAGATCGGGGAACTCCAGCTGCGATGGTCGTGGTCGTGCCACGGCAACTGGTCGCGCGTCGTCCTGTACGGCGGCAACTACCCGAACACGGTCACCGTGGAACAGGTCGTCTCGTCGGAAGGCCGCAGCGCCGGCGCGACCGACTACGTCACCCCGGGCGCTGCCGGAACCAGCGCATGGTCGCCGTACATCCGTCTCGCGAACTCACAGAGCACGGCGTGCGCCCAGGTCTGGGCCTCCTCCGACTTCGGCACCCTGAACTTCCACACCAACGGAGCCCGCGTCTGCGCCTAGGCATTCCAGCCGGGCAGGAGCCAGTACGACGTTGAGCACGGTTCACCCATGCGCGCCGCCGAAACGTGGTCGGTCGGTGCTCAAGGGGGGTTGGGGATGCGGCCTTGAGCACGGTTCAGCCATTCGTGCGGCCGAAACGTGGTTGGTCGGTGCTCAAGGTGGGGTGGGGGTGCGGCCTTGAGCACCCACCGTTTCCTGTTCAAGCCCCCGGTGATCGGCTCGGTCAGGTGTGGGTGCGGTTGTCTGGCGCGGTTGGGGAGTCCTACCACCCGAAATCGACGGGTAGAACTCCCCAGCCCGCGCGGTAGCTGGCCGAACGGCGAACCGCGTACAGCAAGTGGGGACCCCGGACACGCGATCAGATGTCCGAGCTCCCCAGTTGGTGACCGCAGTACCACCCGGCCTACCTCCACGCCGACGCAGCAGAGCGCCGTACCCGCAACGTCCGAAGGACGCGCGCGCCTGGTGTTCGGATCGCCGGACGTTATTCGCAGCTCCCGGCTAACGTCCGAAGGACACGCGCACCAGGTCTGCGGATCTTCGGACGTTGTGGCGGGCAGGACGGCAAATCACCTGCATACCGGACAGGAGAACCACAGCGGACACCCGGTCAGGTGTCCGCGGTCCCCAGTGGGTGCACGCGGTTGAGGTGTAGCCAGTACGACGCGTGGTCGGTGATGAGGTGGGCCAGGGCGGTAGGGGTATCCCGGGCGATCAGGTGGCCGGCGGTTGGTAGGTGGGCGACCTTGAGCGTGGGGGTGGTGGTGCGGAAGCGGGCTTCGTCGGCGTCGGTGAGGGGGGAGGTCGGGCCGGCGCGGACGAGCAGGACCGGTACGGCGATCGTCGGGGGTTCGGTGCCGTGGGCAAGGATGTTGTCGACGAGCTGGGGGTGTTCGTCGCGCAGGCCGCGGTCGTCGAGCCAGGCTCGGACTCGGGCTGAATCGGGCTGCGGTACGACGTCGACGAGGATCAGGCCGGCGATATCAGGGGATGTGTCGGTCAGCGAGGCGACGGCCGCCAGCCCGCCGAGCGACGCGCCGACCACGACCAACGGGGTCGGCTGGTGCCGGATCATCGCGGTCACGTCGTCGGCGATCGCGTCGAGCATTGTTGCTTGACCCGAGCTATCGCCATGACCACGCAGGTCGAACGCGACAGCCCGTAGCCCATGCTTCTCGAGGATGTCGGCGATCGGCGCCCAGACGCTGCGGTCCTCACCACCGGCATGGAGCAGCAGGACGGTCGGCCCGCAGCCGGTCGCCGTACCGTGCAATTGAGCGTCGCCCCGGTCAAGGATCACAGCAGACCTCCCTACCTTGAGCCATCAAGGTAAGGAAGTCTACACCGCAGGTCAGGTACCGCGGATCGTGAAGGTCTTGCTGTAGCCGGCGACCTTGTCGCGGCAGGTGGGGAGGTAGGCGCGGTAGTAGATGTTCCCCTTGTACGACGGCTGCGCGTTGAGCGTGAACCGCTCGCTGTAGCGGACCGTGCTGGAGCCGACCGCCCGCCACGCGGTGGCGCCGTACAGGCGTTGCAGGATGACCTGGCAGTTGACTCCTTGGACGACGGTGCCGTTCACCGGGACGATGGTGCCGACCGGAGCGCTGGCCTTCGACGGGGCTGCGGAGATGGCGGCGGGCCGTTTGACGGGGGTCTCGAGGTAGGCGATCTTGCTCGGCTTGCCGGGGATCTCCAGGCAGCTGGTCCAGTCGCCGTACTTGTTCGCCGCGAACGACCGGACGTAGTTGCCGTTGGTATCGGTCAGGACGGCGTCACCGGGGCTGTTCTCGAGACACCGCTCTTCGTAGCCGAACAGCAGCTTGAGCCGGGTGCCGTACGGCTTGCCGGTCTGCGAGTCGAGGACGGTGTACCGGACCGACCAGGGCTTGTCGTACGGCACCACCTTGGGCGTCAGCAGCGACACGACCTTCGGGATGTGTACGCCGGTCACCGTCAGCCGCGGCGGATCCGTAACGGGCGCGGGGTCGCTGGCTGGTTCGCCCGCGACGAACTCGTACCCGTCCACCGCGGTCGCCTCGACGATTCCATTCGCCGTGGACGGCACGTTGACGGTGCCCTTCCAGACACCAGGGGTGCCATCACCCTCGACCAGAGGCAACGGCATCGACGAGAACTCGGCCAGCGGACCGGTGCCGCTGATCCGCTTGAACTGAACGAAAACGCCCTTGTGGTACGGAAGCTCCGCGTAGGACCCCTTGACCGTGACGGTGACCGGCACGGTGTTGAGCGAGGAGACCGCGACACCGGCCCGACTCAAGGTGACGGTCATGGCCTCAGCCGCCTGAGCGGTGCTCACCGGCAGGCCTAGGAGCGGCACGACGAGAAGGGCCGCAAGAGTTCTATGCATACACCGAGAGTGACGCCTGGTTGCCCCGAAGGGCCAGCGCCATGCCGCACAAATGCACGATCAGGCGCTCGCGGTAGACCGGTATCAGCTCATTCGAGGCCCGGCGTGACCGGCCAGGCACAGCCAGCGTGGCCCCTCCCGAACCCAGGTCTGCGTCATCGGCATCCGGAACTCCTCGTCGTCCACCCGATCGGTGACGACACACCGCAGTACGGCGGCCTCCCCGACGACCGTCACCTCGACGGCGGCCAACTTCTGGGCGGACCACTGCCGCGATCCGCGCGTGTTGTTCGCGATGTAGCTGTCCCGATCGAAACTCTCGCCGCTATGCGACGTCCACCTGAACCGCGGATGCAGCCAAGCCTCCAACGCTTCCCCATCCCCGGCCGCCAACGCGACCGCTCGCGCCTGAGCCGCCGCGACTACCTGCTCCTTGGCACTGCTCATGAGATGAGTGCATTCCCTTCAATACACGGAACAATCCGTCCCGGTTGAGCAAATTCGCCGTACCCGCGGCTCGGTCATGGTAGCCACCGGTCGAGTTCATTCACTGAACATCTGGGGGCCCACGGAGTGCTCTTGATCCTGGTCGGCAGCCCACTACCTTGCTGTCTCAGGAACTCCGCCCCGTCCTCCGCCCCGAGGTGTGTGACAAACCATGATCCGATTCCGTACGACGTACAGCCGTGCAACGCTGGCTGCCGGGACTGCCGGTGTCGTGCTGGCCGCAGGCATCAGTGCCGCCGTCGCATCAACAGCCGAAGGCAACGATCCACCGACCGTCCAGCAGCCCGCGCCACTGGCCGAGCGCCAGCAAGTCGCCGAGAAGGGCGCCAGTACCGGCAAGGTTCTCCTGGCCGCGGCAGGTGGTCAGGTTTGCGCCGAGCCTGGCGCGAAGTGGTTGCGGGTCAGGGTCGCGAAGCTGGATCTGCGTGGCACGGACTCGCTGGAGGTGGCCGGTTCGACCGGCACGGCGACCAAGCTGACCGCGATCAACTGGCAAGGCAAAGCCTTTCACACCAAGGCATTCTCCGGCACTTGCGTGACAGTCACGCCGAAGTTCGCAGACCCGGCCAGCAGCTACTCGATCGACGCCTACCAGTCCGGAACCCAACCGTTGTCCATGGCAACAGTCACGGTCGCAGGCGCCGGCGACATCTGCGGCTCCGCGTGCAACCAGACCCGCGATCTGCTCGACAGCATCAACCCCGACGCCGTCTTCACCGCGGGCGACAACGCCTACGACCGAGGCACGCTGTCCGAGTACAACAACAACTACCACCCCGAATGGGGTGCGTACAAAAGCATCACGCACCCGACGCCTGGGAACCACGAGTACGGGACCAGCGGTGCCTCCGGGTACTTCGACTACTTCGGCGCTGCAGCCGGACCGGCCGGCAAGGGCTACTACTCCTGGGATGTCGGCGACTGGCACTTCATCGCGCTGAACTCCAACATCGACAAGACGACCGGTAGCACGCAGGAGACCTGGCTGCGCAACGATCTCGCGGCCAGCACCAAGCCCTGTACGGCGGCGTACTGGCACCATTCACGGTTTGCCGCTGGCAACTACAGCGACGACTCCTCGCTCAAGCCGTTCTTCCAGGCCTTGTACGACTACCACGCGGACCTCGTGCTGAGTGGGCACGACCACAACTACATCCGCTTCGCGCAGTCGAAGCCGGACGGCACGAAGGACACCGCCAACGGCGTCCGCGAGTTGCTCGTCGGTACCGGCGGTCGCGCTCTGTACGGCGCTGGCGGCAATACCGCGGCGACCATCGAGAAGAGCAGCTACAACACGTTCGGCGTCGCGAAGCTGACCCTGAACAGCACCAGCTACACCGCCGACTTCGTACCGGTCGCCGGCCGCACGTTCACCGACACCGTGACCAGCAACTGCCATGCAAAGAACGGCAGCAGCAACCCGTCGTACACGGTGAGTGCGAGCCCGTCCTCGGTCTCCGTGGCCCGCGGTGCGAGCCGTACCTCCACGGTCACGGTCGCCAGCTCCGGCGGCTTCAACGCAGCCACGAACCTCACGGTCTCCGGGTTGCCTGCAGGGGTGACGGCATCGTTCAGTCCTTCGTCGGTGACGCCGCCTGCCAACGGCACCGCCTCCTCCACGCTGACCCTCACGGCCTCGGCTACCGCTACCACCGGCGCGGCCACGGTCACGGTGACCGCGACCTCCGGTACGGCGACCAAGACCGCGACGATCGCACTGGACGTCACCAGCAGCGGCAGCGTCCTCAGCAACGGTGTCCCGGTGACGGGCCTGTCCGGTGCCCAAGGTTCGGTGCTGAAATACACGATGGTGGTACCAGCCGGCGCCACGAACCTGAAGTTCGCGACTTCGGGTGGCACGGGTGACGCGGACCTGTACGTGAAGTTCGGTTCGGAGCCGACGACCTCGAGCTACGACTGCCGACCGTACAAGGACGGGAACGCCGAGACCTGCACGTTCACGACTGCCCGGGCCGGCACGTACTACGTGATGGTTCGCGGCTACGCCGCCTTCTCCGGTCTGAGCCTCACCGGCAGTCACGCGTAAGCGATGTACCTCTCCTCGATGCGAGCCGCCGACTCGGCCCGCGCCGGAGCCGTCAAGCACGGTCTCCGGCGCGGCCGGGTCCCGGTCACGGTCGTTGCCTTGGGCATCGTCAGCTTCGTGACCGACGCCTCCGCGGAGATGATCACCGCGGTGCTGCCGATGTACCTCATCTACGGGCTCGGCCTGGGCTACCTGCAACTGGGTGCGTTGGACAGCCTCTACACCGGCGCGACCGCGCTGCTCCGGCTCGCGGGTGGTTACGCTGCCGACAGGCTGAACCGGCCGAAGGCGGTCGCAGTTGCCGGGTACGGCGTTTCCGCGCTGACCCGACTCGGCTTCCCGCTGGCCGGTGGCTCGTTAGCCGGGATCAGCACCTGTGTGGCGATCGACCGTGCCGGTAAGGGTGTCCGGACCGCGCCGCGGGACGCGATGATCACCCTGGCCACCCCGACCGCCGAGCTGGGCCGCGCGTTCGGGGTGCATCGCGCGCTCGATACGGCGGGCGCGCTGCTCGGGCCACTGATCGCCTTCGGATTGCTCGCGCTGCTGCCCGGTGGGTACGACGCGGTATTCATGGTGAGCTTCTGCCTCGGCGCGATCGGCGTACTCGTGCTGATCTTCTTCGTCCGCCAACCCGGCAGAGCTGCCGCCCGCCTTCCCGCTCTGCGCGCGGGGCTGCGCGTCGCACTGCAGCCTCGTGTCCGCTCGCTGGTGCTCGCCGCTGGACTGCTCGGCCTGCTGACCGTCGGCGATATGTTCCTGTACGTCGCCCTGCAGCGGCAGGCGGGTCTGCCCACCAGCATGCTCCCGCTGCTGCCGCTCGGCACTGCCGGAACCTTCATGCTGGCAGCGATTCCGCTCGGCCGGTTCGCCGACCGATTCGGTCGGTGGCGGATGTTTCTAGCCGCGCATGTCCTTCTCGCCGGTGCGTATCTACTGGTTGCCGGTGGCATCAAAGGCTGGGTCGTGGCAGGCGCCGTCCTGCTGCTGCACGGTTTGTTCTATGCCGCGAGCGACGGGGTGCTGATGGCCAGTGCGGGCCCGCTGGTTCCGGAGGAACTGCGTGCCACCGGGCTGGCCGTCGTACAGACTGCGCAGGCTTTGGCGCGGGCCGTCGGGGCGCTGGGGTTCGGGATCGCCACGGCTGCGGCCGCTGCGCGGCCGGTGTTCGGAGTGTTTGCGGTGCTGTTGGTTGCCGGAGTGTTCCTGGCCGCCAGGATGCGAGGACGGCGATCGTGAGCCGGATCGTCACGGGTGTCGTGTTGATCGTGCTATTCGTTGCTGCGGGCATCGGTTACGTCGGCTGGCGGGCGAGCGCGGCCGACGGTCCCACCGCGGGACCGCTCGACCTCGCGCGCACCGGCACCCTTCTGTACGTCGACCGAACGAGTACCGTCCGGCAGGTGGCACGGGACCACCCCGACCAGGTGATCGGCTCGGGGCCGACGTGCCACCGGGTGTACGCCGCCGCGGGCACACTCGGCTGCTTGCGGACGACCGGCGTACCGATGTCGGCCGAGCTCGACATCTACCGCAACGGCGGGCCGAGCAAGACGTTGCCGGTGTGGGGAGATCCGAGTCGGGTGCGGGTGTCGCGGGATGGGCGGTTGCTGGGGTGGACGGTGTTCCGAGCTGGTGACAGTTATATGCGGCAGGGTGCGTTCTCGACCACGGCCGGCATTTTCGACCTCCGTGATGGCACGCAGTACGGGTCGTTGGAGGACTTCGCGATGGTTGTCGACGGCAAGCGGTACGCGTCGCCGGACGTCAACTTCTGGGGTGTGACATTCCTGAGCGGCTCGACGTTCTACGCCACGATGGCCAGTAAGGGCAGGACTTGGCTGATGCGCGGCGAACTCTCCAGTCGGCGTTTGACGAGCGTCCGCGAGAACGTCGAGTGCCCGTCGGTGTCGCCTGACCAGGGCCGGATCGTCTACAAGTTCCGTACCGGCGATCGCTGGCGGTTGCACGTCCTCGACCTGAAGACCGGGGCGGACCATCCGCTCGCCGAGACAGCGCACATCGACGACCAGGCTGCCTGGCTTGACGATCAAATGATTGCCTATGGCAAGAATGATGGGTCGGGACCGGCTATCTTCACCGTCCCGGCTGACGGGACGGGCTCGCCGTACCGTCTGCTGGCCGGTTCGTCGCCGGCGCCGGTATGAGTCACAGCCACGACGCTGACGTCGTCGTTGCGCGTCGGGTTAGGGTCCTCCTGGGCGCGGTCCTGGTGCCGTTGCTGGTGCTGACCGCGGTCGGCGTTGCCGTGCTCTGGCCCGACCACGCGGTGCATGCCGATGCGCTGCAGACCGCGAAAGCGCGTGGCGTCGTACTGGCTATTGCGCCTTGTGCGGAGCGGCCGGACGAGTGCGATCGGGCTCGGGTGAAGGTGACCGCGGGGGAGGGCACCGGCACCGAGGTCGACGCGCGAGTGGTCAAGCATCCGTTGGTCCCGCGCGTCCAACCTGGCCATCGGATCCTGATGCAGGTGATCCCGGAGGCCGGGGCGGACGAGCGCTACAAGTACGTCGACCAGGACCGCGGCCGCCCGTTGCTGCTGCTCGTGGGGATCTTCGCGGCTGCGGTGATCGCGCTGTCGCGTTGGCGCGGTCTGGCTGCCCTTGGCGCGTTGGCGATCACCGCCGTGGTGCTGACCCAGTTCGTGATGCCGGCGATCCTGGCAGGGGGCGATCCGTTGCTGGTCGCCGTCGTCGGATCGTTCGTGATCATGGGCGTCACGTTGCTGCTGACCCATGGGCCGAACGTGCAGACCGCGATCTCCATGGCTGGTACGGCGGGCGCGCTGATACTGACCGCTGGTCTCGGCGAACTGTTCGTGCTGGGGAGCCGGATCAGCGGGCTGGACGGAAACGGTGCGTCCGAGGTGGCGTCGTACGTTCCCGGTGGGGTCAACCTGCAATCGCTGGTGGTGGCCGGCCTCGTGATCGGGGCGCTCGGCGTACTGGACGATGTGACCGTCACTCAGACTGCGGCGGTGTGGGAGTTGTCAGCAGCGAACCCTCGAGCGGGCCGGCGTGAGTTGTTCGCGGCAGGGTTGAGGATCGGGCGCTCACACGTCGCGTCCGTGGTGAACACGCTGGTGCTGGCGTACGCCGGTGCGGCCCTCCCGCTGCTGATGCTGTTCGCCATCACGGGGACTCCCGACGCGTACGTCGTGTCGCTGGAGACCGTTGCCACGCAGATCGTCAACGGGCTGGTCGGGAGCCTCGGCATCATTGCCGCCGTACCGATCACTACCGCGTTGGCGGCTGCCGCTGTGGGTCAGTCCCATGCCCACGCGACTCGGTAGATGCCTGGCTGCGGATTCACCTCGACGAGTTGGGCCGTGTGTGACGCGCCGAGCCACAGCTCGGTCTCCTTCGGCTCGCTATCGGCGATCGACAGCCGGTGCGTGCGGTAGACCCGGACAGGCAGGCACGACGGGTCGAAGCGCACCTGGATCGAGAAGTCCAGCAGCCCGGGAGCGGCCCGATGCGATTGGTAGGCGTCGATCTCGGCCGTCACCGATCGCAGGGTGTACCGCAGTACCGTCAGCTCGCCCGCCCGCAACGGCCGCTCCAGCAACAGCTCATACGTACAGAAGCCGGTCGCCTCGTCGTCCCGCCGGCGACCCAGCCTGCAGCCGACGGTGTCCTCGATTCGCAGCGGCTCGACCATGCCGGCGTCGGTCCGGAACGCAGCGACGTACCGATCAACGTCGTCCTGCGCTGCGCGAACCACGATGAGGTAACTGGACTCGAGCATCTTGTGGTTCGGACCGACGGTGGTGGTGATGTGCACGCCCACCTTGGTGAGCCGGTGTAGCGCATCCAGGCTGGTCCCCATCCGTTGCAGCGCACGCGACAATCCATCAGGCCGAGCCCAAGCCTGATCGAGCCGCAACGACTTCGGCTGCTGCGCCAACCAGCGCCCCCGCGGCCGCGGCGGCCCCAGCAACGACGACAACGCCCCCACCTCAAGCCCCAGCACCTGCTCAACAACCGCCAACGCCCGCAAAGACTCAGGCCGCTCCGGTCGCGTCCGCCCATGCTGCCAATAACTCAACGCCGTCTTGCTGACCCGAGTCCCACGCTCTTCGAGCTTGTGCTGCAACCGATCAAGACTCAGCCCACTGCACTTGATCGCCAACTTCAACGCAAGACTGAACGGCCCGCTGGCCAGCACTTCCTCCAAGCGCACGCGGTCGGTCTCACGGCCGTCGACAACCACAGCCTCACGGTAACCGAATCGGTCCGTGACAGCGCTAGTTCGCGGCGTTCTCGGTGAGGTAGTCCTCCCAGGTGCGTTTGCCGGTGGTGACTCCGGTGAGGGTGAGGTTTTGGGCGGCGCGGTAGGCGCGTCCGATCTTGCCCGGCATGCGAATCGGGAGGTGGGGACGGCGTTTGCCCTGGCTCTGGAGGTAGCTGTCGACCAGTTCGCGCAGGTTGTAGACGGTCGGGCCGGCGAGGTCCGGTACGGCGCCTGCCGGTTCACCTAAGGCCAGTTCGGCGATGCGGTCGGCGACGTCGCGTTCGTCGACCGGCTGGAACCGCAGCCCGCCCGGCACGGGTACCACCGGCAGGCGTCCCATTTTCTGGATGAAGGCGTACGTGAGGCTGTTGAACTGGGCTGCGCGCAGGATGGTCCACGGCACACCGGACGCACGTACTGCCTGCTCAGCGCCGAGCTTCTCGCGGAAAGTATCCGATCGGCATCGTGTCCGCCCCGATGACCGAGATATGCACGAGATGCCGCACCCCGGCCGCCGCAGCCGCACGCACGAGATTCCTCGCGGCAAGCGCATCCCCCTTTGCCCCACCAGCCAGGTGAACCACGGTGTCGATCCCCGCGAGATCCAGGCCGTCCGCCGTCAGCAGATCGCCCTGCACATGCTCCACGCCCTCCGCGTTCATCCCGCCCCGACGGCTCAGCACGCGAACGTCGTACCCAGCACCTGTCAGTTGCGGAACCACAAGCCTGCCAAGCGTCCCCGTACCACCGGTCACCAGAATCGTCATCATCACTCCTCAGCGAATCGTCTCTACCCTCCCGACGGATCCCCCGCAGAATGTGTGACCGCCTGTGCCTCAGCTCACTCCGCACCCACTTTGAGCACCCACCAGCCACGCGGCCCCTGCCCAAGCAGTCGAACCGTGCTCAAGGTCGCACCGGCCCACCTTGAGCACCCACCATCCACAACCCGCGCCCCGCAACGGTCGAACCGTGCTCAAGGTCGCGGACGAGCACCACCTTGAGCACCCATCGACCACATTTCGGGCCGGGGGATGGTCGAGCGGTGCCCAAGGT
>NZ_SMKA01000240.1 GCF_004348455.1 Kribbella albertanoniae | reverse complement strand
CTATTCGTCGGCAGCATCAGATGTACATAAGAGACAGACCGCGACCCCCGCAACCATCGCCACCACGACCGCCAGAACCCCAAGCTTGCGCACCGCGACCTCCGACCCCCAGTCGAATGAGACCCCAGCAGTAGAACCGCAAACCGTTCCCCCAACAACCTTTTCGACCCCTCGTTCAACCTTCCCGACGAGCCTCTGGTCGACTGGCATACCCGCGGGCTGCTGGGCGAACTGCGGGGTGCTCGAGTTCTCGACATCGGGTGCGGCGCCGGTCGCAACACGCGCTGGTTCGCAACCCAGGGCGCGACCGTCCACGGCGTCGACCTGGCCGCCGACCTCCTGGACCGCATCCGCCCCGGCCTCCCGCCTTCCGCCACGGTGAGCGCCGTCGACATCCTCCGAGACCCGCTCCCCGGCGACCAGTACGACGTCATCTACGACTCCGGATGCTTCCACCACATAGCACCCCACCGCCGCCTGACCTACCTCGAACGCATCCTCCCCGCCCTGGCCCCAGCCGGCCATTTCGCCATCATCACCTTCGCCGCCGGCCAGGTAGAAACCCCCACCGACCTGGAAATCCTCACCACCGGCGACACCGCCGGCGGCATGTCCTTCTCCCTGGACGATCTCCGCACCACCTTCGCCGCCCTCACCCCCGTAGACCTCCGCCCGGTCCGCCCAAACATCCCCAACACCTTCGGCACCCCCTTCCTCAACGCAGCCCTCTTCACCACCCCAACCGTCGCCAACAACACGTACTAGTCGTCCACCCAACCCCAGCCACGCCTACGCGCACCCGGCAATCCGGGATCGCGGCGACCACTACGTGTCCTTCCCGACGATCACTCCCCGGCCACGACCTCACCGCGGCTTTGTGGAACATTCCGGTCGCTCCGTGGCAGTGAAGTTCCACAAAGGCGGCGTTCCGGCGGTTCGCGATGCGGCCGGGACGACATCTGCCGGGTCCTCGCCGCGCCACGCCGTACCGGGGGATCCGATCCACTGGCTGAACACCCGTTGCTGACTCAATTCCAACGTTGTACTGTCTTCTGGAACCCGCCTTCTCATGCTTTCGGGAGCCTCTATGACACAGCCTCGTGCCGAGTACCCGCGTCCGCAGTTCGTGCGGGCCGAGTGGGTGAACTTGAACGGCGAGTGGCAGTTCGAGATCGATCGGTCGGACAGTGGGCTGGAGCGGGGGGTGCGGGAGCGGGAGCTGGAAGGCCGGATCACCGTTCCGTTCGCACCCGAAAGCGCACTCTCCGGGGTCGAGGATGTCGACTTCATGGAGGCGGTTTGGTACCGGACGACGGTGACCGTTCCGCAGGAGTGGGCGGGCAAGGAGGCGGTGCTGCACTTCCAGGCCGTCGACCATGACGCGACCGTCTGGGTGAACGGGACCGAGGTCGTCCGCCATCGGGGTGGGTTCACGCCGTTCAGTGCGAACCTGAGCGAGGTGGCCAAGCCCGGCGAGGAGGCGACGATCGTCGTCCGCGCGCGGGACACCCACAAGGGCCCGCAGGCGCGCGGCAAGCAGAGCCAGTTGTACTTCAACCACGCCTGCCTCTACACGCGCACGACCGGTATCTGGCAGACCGTCTGGCTCGAGGCGGTGCCGACGGTGCACCTGAAGCGGCCGCGGATCACTCCGGATGTGGCCGGCTCCAGCTTCCACCTCGCCGTACCCGTGTCGGCCAACAAGCCCGGCCTCAAGATCCGCGCCACCCTCAAGGACGCCGACGGGGTTGTGACGACGGCCGAGGTGCGCGCCGATCTCGACCTCGCACCGCGGTTGACACTGCCGGTGCCGACGGACCGCGTAAGACTGTGGGACACCACCGACCCCCACCTGTACGACGTCTTCCTCGAACTGATCGATGCCGATGGCAACGTTATTGACACGGCCGACAGCTACGCCGGACTGCGGTCGGTATCGGTCAACGGCCAGGCGATCCTGATCAACGGCAAGCACGTGTTCCAGCGGCTCGTGCTGGACCAGGGGTACTGGCCGGAGAGCCTGATGACGGCGCCGACCGAGGAAGCCCTCGTCAAGGACATCGAGCTGAGTATCGCGGCCGGATTCAACGGCGCACGCCTGCACCAGAAGGTGTTCGAGGAGCGGTTCCTCTACCACGCGGACCGGCTCGGCTACCTGGTCTGGGGCGAGTTCGGCGACTGGGGTTCGGGGGTCGGGCACACCGGCGACGACAACCAGCAGCCGACGGCCTCGTACGTCGCGCAGTGGCTGGAGGCGGTTGAGCGTGACTACAGCCATCCCAGCATCATCGGTTGGTGCCCGCTGAACGAGACGCATCAGCTCCTGCACGACCGGATCACCCAGCTGGACGACGTCACCCGGGCGATGTTCCTGGCGACCAAGGCGGCCGACTCGACCCGCCCGGTGCTCGACTCGTCGGGGTACTCGCACCGCGTGCCCGAGACCGACGTCTGGGACTCGCACAACTACGAGCAGGACCCAGCCGAGTTCGCGAAGCAGATGGCGGGTCTCAAGGAGAACCAGCCGTACGGGAACCTCGGCGGCCCTGAGGGCAGGCCGATCTCCCAGCCCTACAACGGTCAGCCGTACTTCTGCAGTGAGTTCGGCGGCATCTGGTGGAACGCGGAGAAGGCGGCCGCGGGCAAGACCGGCAACTCGGAGGACTCGTGGGGCTACGGCCAGCGGGTCGCCGACGAGGAGGACTTCTACGTCCGCTTCACCGGTCTGGTCGACGCGCTGCTCGACGACCCGTTGATGTTCGGCTACTGCTACACGCAGCTCACCGATGTCTTCCAGGAAGAGAACGGGATCTACAACTTCGACCGCAGCAGCAAGCTCGACGTACCGCGGATCCAGGCGGCGCAGACCCGCCCGGCCGCCTACGAGAAGAAGGACTGAAGGACCAGGCTGCCGACCGCGACCAGGATCCAGAGAATCGCTCCGAGCAGGAGCGGTCTGGGTCCTGCGTCGCGCAGCTCACGCGGCCTCAGTGACAGACCGATCGCGGTCAGCGCGGCGGTGATCAGGCAGGTCCCGATCAGGCTCAGCGCCGGCAGCGACGCATCCGGCACGACACCCGCCGTCCGCAACCCGGCCGCAGCGATGAAGCCGATCAGGAAGAGCGGAACCAGCTTCTTCCACGGCAGCGGACCACGCGTCGAGGCAGTGGCCCCGTCATACGAAGCACCCTGTACGTCGGCCGCCCGGGCCGCGTCGAGCGCCCGCGCTGCCCGGTTCTCCCGGCGAACCTTCAAGGCGACCAGCGTCAGCACGATCGGGATCAACGTGAGTGAGCGAGTCAGCTTCACGACGATCGCCTGATCACCCGCACTCTGGCTGTACGCATACCCAGCCGCAACCACGGACGACGTGTCGTTGATTGCTGTCCCCGCCCACAACCCAAAGGCCTCCGGACTCATCCCGAGCAGGTGCCCGAGCGGCGGAAACGTCAGCACCGCCACCACATTGAAGGTGAAAATCGTCGCGAGAGCATAAGCGACCGACGACCGCCGCGCCCCGATCGCCGCCGTCGCGGCCGCGATCGCCGAGCCACCGCAGATCGCCGTACCGACGCCGATCAGGATCTGTGTGTCGTCCCGGACATCGAGCAGTCGCCCGAACAACCAGGCCCCACCCAGCGCGAGCGCGAGCGTGCCCAGCATCACCGGCAACGACGACAGGCCGACCTGAGCCACCTGCTGCAATGACAACCCGGTCCCCAGCACGACGATCGACAGCTGCAGCAAGTTCTTCGACGCGAAGTCGATCCCCGGCCGGAACACCTCGGATCGAACCCGCGGAAACGCCAGCCCGGCCAGCACCCCGAACACGATCCCGAACACCGGCCCGCCGACCACCGGCACCAGCCGGCCGAGCGGGACCGCCGCGGCGGCGAGCACCACAACGACGAGCAGGCCGGGCCACCGCCCACGCAGCGGAGGAAAGTGCCAGGTCGCGGTACGAGTTGGCCTAATCTCGACCTGCACCATCAGCCCGGCTCCTCCCTGCAGAAAATATGCGCACCAGAAAATGTGCGTACATTTAAGCTAAGAGATGACCGGACATTTGGCAAACCGGAGGCTCGAAGGATGACCGTGCTGGACCGCTCAGGCGGCGAGCCGTTGTGGAAGCAACTGCAGGAAGACCTGATCAAGCGCCTGCAGTCCGGCGCGTTCGACGCCGCCTTCCCCGGTGAGCTGGCGCTGGTCGAGCAGTACGCCGTCAGCCGCCACACCGTCCGCCAGGCGCTCGGCCAGCTACGGGCAGACGGCCTGATCGTGGCGGGGCGCGGCCGCCAGCCCAGGGTCGCAGCCGTCCCCGAGATCAGGCAGCCAATGGGAGCCCTCTACAGCCTGTTCTCCTCCGTGGAGGCCTCAGGCCTCGACCAGCACAGCGTGGTCCGCGCCCTCGACATCCGCGCCGACGGCGTCATCGCCGCCCGCCTCGAGCTCGAGGCATCCATCCCCCTGCTCTACCTGGAGCGCCTCCGGTACGCCGGGGACGAACCACTGGCGCTCGACCGAGTCTGGCTGCCCGCCGTACTGGCGGAGCCGCTGCTGGATGCCGACTTCACCCACACCAGCCTGTACAACGAGCTCGCCGAGCGCACCGGCCTCCGCCTGGACCACGGTCGCGAGGACATCCGCGCAGTGATGCCGTCCACGGCCGAGCGCGCGTCGCTGCACTGCCCGGCCGAGGCCGCGGTCTTCTCGATCATCAGACAGGGCACCGCTCAGAACCGTCCGGTCGAGTGGCGCCACACCATCGTCCGCGGCGACCGCTTCGCCCTGTCAGCCGAGTTCTCCGAGAACACCGGCTACCGGCTGACACCAGCCACAGCGCAGGCTCACGGCTGGTAGGTCAAAGCCCCCGGCCGGAACGGGTCATCGCCCGGCAGCCAGTACGGCGCGGGTCCGAGTTCGACCACGACGTCCCGCGTCAACGCCTCCACCGTGGCGAGTACGGCGGGATCGGATTCGTCCGACCGCGACACCAGCGCCCACGTCCACAGGGGTACCGGATCAACCACCGGCCGCCGAGTGAACCCACTGGGCATCGGAGTGGCATCCCGCTTCGGCGAACTCAGCACCGGCCGCCCCAGCCGCCGTACATGGTCGAAGAACGCCGACCCGGTGATCCCGTGGTCGTCGATCCGCTCAACCGTTGCGCCGACCGAGCGGGCGAACTCGATCGCATAGATGTTCCACGAGGCCCACGTTGCTGTGTCTGCGTCGACGAGCACGACCGTGTCCCGACCAGCCACAGGAGACTCGTCGCCGATCGAGACGGCGTACAGCCGATCGGCACCAAGTAACCGACCGGTTAGTTGCTGCTCGGCGAGATCCGTCGCCCGCACCCAGGTGATCGCCAGATCGAGACTCCCGTCCGCCACCCGCGCCGCCTGCGTGTGCGACGGCATCACCCAGGCGTCCACCCGCAGCCGCGCAACCCCGGAGACCCGCTCCTCGAGATCCGCCGGCCGCCAGCTCACATACCCCAGCCGCACCGGCTCACTCGCCGCGAACCCACGCGCCGTACGGCGGAGGTCGTCGGCCTGCTCCAGCAACGCGCGCGTCCGCGGCAGCAACGTCTCACCGTGAGCGGTCAGCGTGACGGTACGCCGATCGCGCTCGAACAGCCGGACCCCGAGGTCCCGCTCGAGCGACTTGATCTGCTGCGACAGCGACGGCCCGGCGATGTGCAGCCGCGCCGCGGCCCGCCCGAAGTTCAGCTCCTCGGCGACCGCCACGAAGTACCGCAACTGCCGAAGCTCCACCCTGGCAGCCTAGTAGCCGCAGCCTCCCAGCTGGGAGAAGACCGGTCGTGGAAAACCCCCGATGGTTCGACAACTATCGAAGTACAGGAACCATCCAGAGAGGGAGAACCATGAACACCCAGAAAGTCGCCGTGATCACCGGGGCCTCGCAGGGGATCGGCGCCGGCCTCGTGACGGCGTACCGCAAACTCGGGTACGCCGTCGTCGCGAACTCGCGGACGATCACGCGCTCGGACGACCCGTGGGTCCTGGCCGTGCCCGGCGACATCGGCCGGGCCGGCATCGGGACCGAGGTGATCGAGAAGGGCCTGGAGACCTTCGGCCGGATCGACACCCTGGTCAACAACGCCGGCGTCTTCGTGGCCAAGCCGTTCACCGACTACACCGACGAGGAGTTCGCCCAGGTCAGCGGCATCAACCTGCGCGGCTTCTTCGAGACCACCCGCCGGGCGGTCGCCGCGATGGTCGAGACCGGCGAGGGCGGCCACGTCGTCAACATCACCACGACCTTCTCCGAGCACGCCCTGAGCGCGGTTCCGGCAGCACTCGCCGCACTGACCAAGGGCGGACTGAACTCCGTCACCAGGTCGCTCGCGATCGAGTACGCCGCCCGCAACGTCCGCTTCAACGCCGTCTCCCCCGGCATCATCCGGACGCCGATGCACCCCGAGGAAACCCACGAGTTCCTCGCGGCCCTGCACCCGGTCGGCCGCCTCGGCGAGATCGACGAGATCGTCGACGCGGTCACCTACCTCGAGAGCGCGAAGTTCGTCACCGGCGAGATCCTGCACGTCGACGGCGGCCAGCAGGCAGGTCACTGAGATGAACGAAACGCTTGACCAGTGGGCGGCCGGCATCGCCGCCCACGACCCGAAGGCCGTCGCCGCACTCTTCACCGAGGACGCGATCTTCCAAGGACTACGCCCGTACGGCGTCGGCCGTGACGCCGTGGCCGAGTACTACGACTCGCAACCGCGAGGCCTGACCGCGAAGTACGACGTACTGGAGACCCGCCAACTGGCCGACGACTTGCTGCTCCTGTATCTGACCGTCGATTTCAGCTTCACGGACCGTCCGACGATCACCGTCAATCTCAGTGTGTTGCTGAACAAAGGGCTGATCGCGCACTACCAGGTCTCCCGGCTGTAGATACTGGCTGCATGGGAGTCAAAGAGTTGCGGTTGGTGGTCACGGCGGACGACTACGACGAGGCGGTGACGTTCTACCGCGATGTGCTCGGCCTGGCCGAGCGCGAGTCGTACTCATCGGCGGACGGGCGGGTGACGATTCTCGAGGTCGAGCGCGCGACTCTCGAGATCGCGGATCCGGGTCAGGCCGACTTCATCGACGAGGTCGAGGTCGGCCGCCGGGTCGCCGGCAAGTACCGGGTGGCGTTCGAGGTCGACGATGCGACGGCGATGACGCAAACGCTTGCGGACGCAGGCGCGACCGTGATCTCCGAGCCGACCAGGACGCCCTGGAACTCACTGAACGCCCGCCTCGAGACTCCCGGCGGCATCCAGCTCACGTTGTTCACGGAGCTTGACCTCAAGTCGTCTTGAAGTGTTCCACTACCGCGCATGTGGAATATCGAGGCCCTCGACCTGCCCGCCTACCTCGAGCGGATCGCGCATCCGCACGTCACCCCGTCCGCCGACAGCCTGTCGAGTCTGCACCGCGCGCACGTGCTGGCGATCCCGTTCGAGAACATCGACGTCATCCTCGGCACCCATCCCGGCATCGAGCTGGAAGCCGTTCAGAACAAGCTGGTACGGCGGCAGCGCGGCGGCTACTGCTATGAGCACACACTGCTGTTCGGCGCAGCGCTCGAGCGGCTCGGCTTCGAGGTCAGCAGACGAGTGGCCAGAGTCCAACCACACAAGGCCGGACCGCGAACCCACGCCCTGCTCAAGGTCGGGGTGGACGGCCAGGAATTCCTTGCGGACGTGGGATTCGGCGCCGGTCAGCTGTACCCGACACCACTCAAGGACGGCGTCGTCATCGACCAAGGCGGTTGGGATCATCGACTGACTCGCGACGGCGATGTGTGGACGTTGGCGAAACAAACCACTGATGGTTGGGTTCCACAGCACGCATCGAACGACGAGCCGGTCCGGCCGGTCGACTACGAGGTCTACCACCACTACGTTTCCACGCATCCCAATTCGCCGTTCACCGGTCGCCCGGTGGTGATGCGGGTCGCGGACGGCGTCGTACGGCGGCTGGTCGGTTCCGAGCTCACTGTCGAGTACGCCGATGGCCGGTCGACGACGCGCGCCGTACCGGCTGATGACCTGCCGGATGTCCTTGCTGGACTGGACGTTGTGCTCAGTGACGAAGAGGTCGACCGGTTGAAACTTGTCTGAGAAGGGTGTGAGAAGACACGCTTCGAGAGGCGGGACCGGCGAAAAGCGCTTATTCTACGGCCATGAGTGAGTTCGAACCCGGTGCCGACCTGGTGTCCCGTCTCCCTCTGCCAGGTCATGTGGTCGTCTTCGCGGACGGCCGATGGCGCCGCGGCTGGTTGATCGGCCGCGAGCATGAGGAGTCGGGATGGACCGGTCTGGTGCAGTACGAGGACGACGAGGGTCAGGAGCGGACGGAACGCCTGCCGGCGGACCAAATCGCGCTGACCGCGCCGCCCGCGCCGAACGAGCAGGCCTCGTAGGAGGGCCGTAGAACATGAGAAGGCCCCCGGGATGCGAGTCAACCGGGGGCCTTCTGCTGTAACGCCGGGCCGGGGCGCCTAGCGGCGGACGAGAACCCCGTCCCAGGCCCTTCGGGCGGTTGACCTGGGACGGGATCCTCAGTGGCGTTACACACGGTGTATCGCTGGTGACGGCCAGAGTGTTACACGATTCAGGGAAAATTCTTCCGGGTTCCGCGGCGGACCCAGTAGCCGGACACGTTGGGGCGACCCCGGTGCACTCATCCCTGAACACCGGGGCCTGGGTCGTCGGCCTCGCGCGCGACCGGCGGCTCGTGGTCCCCAGGTGCCCCAGCCGTGCTGCAACATGCACGCTTTCGCTCAGAAATGCACAGCTAACAGAATCCGGCCGCTTTCCGAACTGCGGATGTCCAGCGCGCTGATCTCGTTCCGCCGCAACTTCGTGGTCGCCGCCGGCTTCACCGTCGTACCGGGCGCGGCCGTCCAGGTCGCCAGCAACTGCGCCTTCCCCGACGCGTCGGTGAGGTACAGCTCGTACCCTCGGGCGCGCTCACTCGGTGTCGCCAACTCGTCGTACCGGCAGCTGATCTCGATGGTCGTCCCCCAGCGCTCCGGCACCAGCCGGGCGTCGGCGGACAGCTTGCTCTCCACGGTCTGCGCGAGTACGACGTAGTCGCCCTGCGGCTCGTCCTGAACCAGCGGGACCGCGAGCACCGCGCCGACCCCGATCGACACGGCCGAGACGGCGGCCACCAGCCCACCCACCCGGAACCGTCGGCGTTTGCGATCATCGGCGACCTTGCGAGCCAGCCCCGGCAGCAGGTTCGGCGTACTGATCGAGACCGACATCATCGCCTGGTCGCCCGGCAGCACGGCCAACGCAGCCGGTACGGCGGTCAGCGACGCCACCGCCGCCGAACACTCGGCGCAGGTCGTCAGATGCTCCTCGTACTCCCGGCGCTCGGAAGCCGACAGCGCACCCAGCAGGTACGCCGCGTCCCACTCCCGGTACTTGTCACTCACTGGCTTGTCACCCCCTTCTCCTGCAACGCGAGCTTCATCGCCCGCAACCCGTAGTGCAGCCGCGACTTCACGGTGCCCGACGGGATATCCAGCTCCGCGGCGATGTCGGTGACCGTCCGGCGCCCGTAGTACGCACGGACGATCACCTGCCGATGCTCCTCCGACAACTGAGCCAGTGACTCCGCCACCAACCACGCATCCAGTACGGCGTTCGCGTGGTCGGTGCTGGGTTTCTCCGGCAGGTCGCCGCTGGCCACCTCGCGGTTGACCCGGGCACTGCGCCGGTCGTCGATGACGAGATTGCGCGCCACCGTGAACAGCCAGGCCCGGGCCCCCGCTTCGTCCTCGGTCAGGATCTGCGGCCTTCGCCATGCCCGGAGCAGGGTTTCCTGGACGACGTCCTCGGCCAGTCGGTCGTCGCCGGTCAGCCGCACCACGAACCGCCACAGTGCGGGGGCATGCACATCGTGCAGCTCGCGCAGCATCGCGGCCCGGTCGTCGGCCATCGGGGCTCCTGCTCTGTCGGGCATGGGCTCACGTCACTTGGTCACGGATGCCGTCTGCCGCTGCGTGGCCGCCGTCCCCCGCTCCAGCGCCCAGGCGCCGTTGCCGAGAACTGCGATCAGCAGAAACGCGAAGCAGAACAGCGCCGCTTTCTCGCCACCATTCTGCACGGGCAGCAAAGCATCCACCTGGTGAACGGTGAAGTAGGCGTACGCCATCGACCCGGAGCAGAGCAAAGCGGCGTACCGGGTACCGAACCCGATCGCCACCAACGCTCCGCCGACCATCTGGATCAGCGCGGCCCACCACGACGGCCAGGCGAACACCTCGGCCTGCTTGGACCCGAGAACACCGAACACCGACGCAGCACCGTGGGTGGCGAACAGGAAGCCGACCACGATCCGGAAAACAGCGATGACCTGTGACTGATAACGCTCCAGTACCTGCATGAGCCTCACTCCTCAAGGGGCGGTTTGGGGACTTGCCCATGCGAACGGATCCCCTGCCCCTTCGGTTCAACCGAGCGTGCCCTTTACGTCACGAGGCGAATCGGTTGCACTAAAACGCTCTACTGCTGTAAAGCCCGCAACGACCGCAAAAACGCCGTCCGGTCGGCGGCCGGGAGCTTGCTGAGCAGCTCGTCCTCGTACGCCCGGATGCTCTTGCGGACCGCACGGCGGATCCGGCGGCCCTTCGCGGTGATGGAGAGCAGTCGCACCCGGCGGTCGTCGGGATCCGGCGTCCGCTCGATCAGGCCGGCCGACTGCAGCTCGTCGAGCGTCCCGATGATCCGCGACTTGTCCGCACCGATCGCCTCGGCCAGCGCCGCCTGGGTCCGGACCGGTGTCTCGTCGAGTGCGGTCAGCACCGAGTAGCCCCACATCGAGACGTCATGGGTGGCGAGGATCGGCGTCTCGGCGGCGATCAGCACCCGCACCAGCGGATACAGCAGCGCGGCCAGATCGGGGCGCTCTTCCATACCCGGACGATAACACTGGCGCAATCATATGCAGGCGCTTATGATCTACGCATGTCTACTATCGATTTCGTCTCCCTCGACCGCCGGGCCGTCAACGTCAGCATCGAACTGGCCGCCGGTGTCACCGACGCCGATCTCAGCAAGCCGACACCCTGCCGGGCCTGGACGGTCTACGGTCTGCTCGCCCACATGACCACCCAGCACTACGGCTTCGCGGCCGCCTCCCGCGGTGACGGCAACCCCGAGATCTGGAAGCTGCGCGAGCTCGGCGATGACCCTGCGCAGGCCTACATCGAGTCCGCCGAGCACGTCCTGGCGGCTTTTGCGGAGGAGGGCGTGACCGAGCGACTCTTCCCGCTGACCGAGTTCGGCCCGGATGTGAAGGTGCCCGGTCACCAGGCGATCAGCTTCCACTTCGTCGACTACGTGGTGCACAGCTGGGACCTGGCGAAGGCGCTCGGGACCACTGTCGAATTCACCCAGGACGTCCTGGACGCAGCCTGGTCGGTCGCGCAGATCGTTCCGGTCGGCGAGGCGCGACTCACCCCTGGAGCCGCCTTCGGTCCGGACGTCGAGTGGTCCGGTGCCGGTCAACTCGATCGCATCGTCGCCCTGCTAGGCCGTTCCCCGGAGTGGCCTAGCCCCGTTTCCCAATCGAAGTTAGGGTTACCTAACTAACATCGTTTCTGGGGAGGACCTTCATGAGCACCGCACCGCCAGGATCCCAACTACGACAGCTGATTTTCGGCTTCATGCCCGCGTATGTCGTGCGGGCGACGGCCCAGCTCGGGGTGGTCGACGCGTTCGGCGGCGTACCGCGGCCGGCCAAGGAGGTCGCGGCCGAGCTCGGGCTCCCGGTCGACAGCACCCGGCGGCTGCTCCGCGCCCTCACCGCGCTCGGCTTGTTCGCCGAACACGAGGACGACCATTTCGAAGTACTGCCGGAGGCCGACCTGCTGGGGCGTGACCATCCGGCCTCGGTCCAGGCGATCGTGGCGATGTTCACCGACCCGTTGATGACCCGAGGCTGGGAGGAGCTGGCGACCGCCGTACGGAACGGACGGACGACGTTCGACGACATCTTCGGGCAGCCGTTCTTCGCTCAGTTGGCCGCAGAGCCGCAAAAGTCGGCGCTGTTCAACGCGTCGATGAGCGCCGCGACTCGCGGTGTCGCGGCGGCTGCGCCCTCGGCCTACGACTTCGGGCGGTTCACCTCGGTGCTCGACATCGGCGGTGGCGACGGCACCTTGCTGACCGCGATTCTGCAGGCGCATCCGAACCTCCGCGGCGCCGTCCTCGACTCGGCCGAGGGCGCCGCCCAGGCACCGGCCCGGTACGCCGATGCCGGGCTGACCGACCGTGCCTCGGTCGTCACTGGCGACTTCTTCACCGCCATCCCCGACGGCTACGACCTGCACCTGGTGAAGAGCATCATCCACGACTGGTCCGACGACCACTGCGAACAAATTCTGCGCCACAGCCGCGCCACCATCCCGGCAGACGGCCGCCTGGTGATCGTCGAACCGATCCTCCCGGACCGCGCCCAGGCCGGTGTCACTCCCGGTCTCTACCTGAGCGATCTCAACATGCTCGTCAACGTCGGCGGCCGCGAACGCACCCGCGCCGACTTCGAGTCCCTGCTCAAACGCGCGGGTTACGAGCTGACCGCCGTACAGGCTCTCCCACCGGAGACCGGCTTCTGGCTGATCGAGGGCACCCCCGCCTGACGCGTCAGCCGGCCAGGGCCTCGACGGTCTTCTCGGCGGTCAGCTGGGCGGACTGCGGGTTCTGGCCGGTGACCAGGCGCCCGTCGGCGACGGCCTGTACGGCGAAGTTGTCGGCCGGGTGGTGGATCGCGCCGCGCTTGGTGAGCTCGTCGGCGAGGAGGAAGGGGACGACGTCGGTCAGGCCGACGGCCTCCTCTTCGGCGTTGGTGAAGCCGGCCACGTTCTTGCCGTCGACGAGGTACTTGCCGTCGGCAAGCTTCAGGTTCACCAGCGCCGACGGCCCGTGGCAGACCGCCGCGACCACACCGCCATCCTCGTAGATCTGGGCGGCGAGCTTCAGCAGGTCATCGGCCTCGGGGAAGTCCCACATCGTCCCGTGCCCGCCCGCAAAGAAGATCGCGTCGTACGTCGTCGCGTCCAGCTCGGCGGCGACCGGGGTGTGATCGAGGTCGACGGCGGCGAGGAACTTCTGCTGGATCGGGTCGTTCTCGTCGAGACCGTCGATCGGCGGTCGTCCGCCGGCAACGGAGACCAGGCCCACCTCGTACCCGGCCTCGGTGAAGACGGTCCACGGCTCGGCGGCCTCGGAGACATAGAAGCCGGTCTTCCGCCCGGTGTCGCCGAGGTCGGAGTGGCTGGTCAGTGCAATCAGTACGCGTGTCATGTGCCCATCGTGCGTCGGCGGGGTCATCGGAAACCAATAGCGCTTCCTGGGTCGAGGCATAAAATTCCTGATATGTCCCTCGACTTGCTTCGGACTTTCCTCGCTGTTCACCGGGCCGGATCGATCACGGGCGGCGCCCAGGTCCTCGGCCTGTCCCAGCCGACCGTCACCGCGCAACTGAAGACACTCGAGCGCAACCTCGGCCGACCGCTCTTCGATCGCCTCCCCCGCGGCGTCCGCCCGACCAGCGCCGGCAACGAGCTGGCCCGTCGCATCGCCGACCCGGTCGACACCCTTCAATCCCTACTGAGCATCGAACTCGACGACCCAGCTCCGGCAACCCTGCACCTCGGCGGCCCGTCAGACTTCCTCTGCCACCAGGTCCTCCCCGCCCTGGCCCCGCGCATCGCCACTGGACTCCAGGTCCGGACAACCTTCGGCCTCCCTGACGACCTCCTCGATCGCCTGCAGGACCGCAGCCTCGACCTCGTCCTCAGCTCGACCCGCCCCCGCCGCGCGGGCCTACGCGCAACCCCCTGCTACGACGAGACCTTCACCCTCGTCGCCGCGCCCCACTGGGCTCCTACGACTCCGGTCACGAGCCCGGACGAACTCCGCGCGATCCCGCTGATCGCGTACGCCGAAGAGGCCCCGATCCTCCGTCGTTATTGGCGGACCGTCTTCAACACGCGCCTCACCCGAACACCCGACCTGGTCGTCCCCGACCTCCGCGGCGCCCTCACCGCCACTCTCGCCGGTGCGGGCCTGACGGTCCTCCCCACTTACCTCTGCCACCCACACCTCGCCAACGGCACGCTCATTCCGCTGGCCACTCCAGAGGTCCCACCACTTAACACGCTCTACCTGGTGACGCGCACCGACGCCGGTCCCACGACAACCGCCGTACAAGCGCATTTGCTCGCCGTACTGCGCTGACGCCTCGAGGCATACACGGATTTGCGGCTGGTTTCGGTGTGATGTTTTCCCTTGTGGACAAGGGATTCAGCTCTCCTGCCGATTTGCTCATCGCTTCTTGCAACGCATAGAATCGAACACATGTTCGATGAAGATCTGACGCAGCTCTCGACCGCCGACCTGATGGAGTCGGCCGCCGAGTGCCGCGCGATGTCGGCCCGGGCCGATGCCCGTGGTCTCGAACATGCCTTGGTCTATGCCGACCGTTTCCATCCCGACGCCTGCACCCCGCGCCCTGGTCGGCGTTCGTTCGAAGGCCGCGAACGTGCGGTGGTTCTCGGCGGCGATGGCTGCCCGGAGATCGCGGATTTCGCGATCTCCGAGTATGCGGCCGTGCTCGGTGTCTCGGCCGGAGTCGCAGCCAAGATCATCGGCGAGGCAATGGCGTTGCGGCACCGTTTCCCGTTCACCTGGGCGCAAGTCCTGTCAGGTGAGGCAACCCCGTGGAAGGCCTGCCGGATCGTGCGTGACTGCATGGCCCTGTCCGAGGAGGCCGCCCAGTACGTCGACACCCGGATTGCCGCGCTGATCGACACGATCACGCCGTACCGCCTGGACAAGATCGTCAAGGCAGCCAAGATGCACATCGACCCCGATGGAGCCCGCGCCGAGGCGGCCGCGAAGGTCCGCGAGCGCGGGGTGTTCGTCGGCCGGTCCGACGAGCACGGCACCAAGACCATCTACATCCGCACCTCCAGCGGTGCGGCCATCCGGTTCAACGCCACCATCCACGCCCTCAGCGACGCCCAGCAAGCCATCGGCGACACCCGCCCGGCCCAGACCCGCTGCGCCGACGCCGTCGGCATCATCGCCGACCCGGTCTTCGCCCAAGAACTCCTCACCCAAGCCCGCAACAACCCCACCCCAGCCACACCAAGCC
>NZ_SMKA01000023.1 GCF_004348455.1 Kribbella albertanoniae | reverse complement strand
CTCCTTCCCCTGAGCCCCGCCGCCCGCCAGTCAGCCACCCCAGTAGCAACCCCCGGCCACGGCGACCACGGCCCCGCCGCGAGCCCCGGCTCCTCGGGTGCCGTTGCAGGCGCGCTCGGGGATCACGTCCCGTCGGCGCTCAAGCCGGTTGGCACCAACGGCGCCGCCGACTCCAGCACCCCGGAGACGGCTGCCGGCGCCGGCGCAACGAGCGGCCAGCCGTTGAAGGGCCGCATGGTCAGCTCCTCCGGCGCCCGCGAGGAACTGAAGATCGACGCGCCTGATCTCGCGTCTGCTCCGGCCAGTGGCCCGCGGGTGATGCGACGCCGGCTCGACGGTGGCCCGATGGCGCCGCTGAAGCTGGCCTCGGGTTGTGACCGCCGGTGTGCGTTCTGTGCGATCCCGATGTTCCGCGGTGCCTTCATCTCCCGCCGCCCCACCGAGGTCCTCGGCGAAGCCCACTGGCTCGCGGAGAACGGTGTCCGCGAACTCTTCCTGGTCTCCGAAAACTCCACCTCCTACGGCAAGGACCTCGGCGACCTCCGTCTCCTGGAGACCCTCGTCGCCGACATCGCAGAGGTCCCCGGCATCACCCGGGTCCGCGTCTCGTACCTGCAGCCCGCCGAGATGCGCCCGACGCTGCTCGCCGCGATGACGTCGACTCCGGGCGTCGTCCCGTACTTCGATCTCTCCTTCCAGCACGCCTCCGGCCCACTCCTGCGCCGGATGCGCCGCTTCGGCGACTCCGAACGCTTCCTCGAACTGATCGCCCAGGTCCGCGCCGCCGCCCCGGCCGCCGGCATCCGCAGCAACGTCATCGTCGGCTTCCCCGGTGAGACCGAGGAAGACGTCGACATCCTCTGCGACTTTCTCTCCCGGGCCGGCCTGGACGCGATCGGTGTCTTCGGCTACTCCGACGAGGACGGCACCGAGGCCGAGACCTACGACGGCAAACTCGACGAGGACACCATCGCCGCCCGCCTCGACCGCGTCACCCGCCTCGCCGAAGACCTCACCTCCGCCCGCGCCGAGTCCCGCATCGGCGAGCTCGTCGAGGTCCTCGTCGAATCCCTCGACACCGCCGAGACCGAGACGCCGGACAGCGCATCAGCTACCACCGACGCAGCGCACGCCGGCACCTCCGGCGATGCAGTTGTAGCTGGGCAGTCCGGTGAGGGGCGCGCCGCTCACCAGGGTCCTGAGGTGGATGGTTCGACGACGTTGGTGGGGCTCCCGGAAGGCGTCCGGATCGGTGATCTGGTCTCCGCGAAGGTGGTCGGCAGCGACGGTGTCGACCTGATCGCGGAGTTCGCCGCGGTGGTGAATCCCCAGGACGACCGTCCGGCCGCTAACCTGACCGCGTGACCAACCAGCCGAACCCGGTTCCGCAGGCCGGGCGGATCCACGCGCCGAGCGCCTGGAACGTCCCGAACGCGCTCACCGTGCTGCGGCTCGTCCTGGTTCCGCTGTTCGTCTGGCTGCTGCTCCGCCACGACGGCAACGACACCGGCACCCGCCTGCTCGCCACCGGCGCCTTCGTGTTCGCGATCGTCACCGACCGCTTCGACGGTGACATCGCGCGCCGCTGGAACCTGGTCACGAACTTCGGCAAGATCGCCGACCCGATCGCCGACAAGGCACTCACCGGAGCCGCCTTCATCGGCCTCTCCCTTCTCGGTGAACTCCCGTGGTGGGTCACCGTCGTCGTCCTGGTCCGCGAGTGGGGTGTCACCGCCCTCCGCTTCTGGGTCATCCGGCACGGCGTCATGCCCGCCAGCCGCGGCGGCAAACTCAAGACCGTCCTCCAGGCGATCGCCCTCGGCCTCTACCTCCTTCCGTGGCAGTCCTTCGGCCTCCTGCACTGGACAGCCATCCTCTTCATGACCGCCGCCGTAGCCGTCACCTTGATCACCGGCGTCGACTACCTGATCCGCGCCCTCCGCCTCCGCGCCGCCGCCAAACACCCCCTCCCGTAACCGCATCCCCGGAGCACCCGCGCGACGGACGTTCACGGGGCACCGCGCCGGATATCCACGGGGCACCCGCGCGACCGACGTCCACGACGTACCCGCGCGACGGGCATCCGCGGAGCACCCGCGCGACCGACATCCACGGAGTACCCGCGCGACGGAGCGGGCGCCGTACCGCCGGTGGGTGTGGGTGTCCGCCACACCGGCCACTGTCTGTGGGCTGGCGATGGGGTGGAATGGAGGGATGGAGAGCACCGGGGTAGGTGGGGTCGAGTGGTTGGTCGGAGTTCTGAAGGCTCGGGGCGAGACTTTGGCGACTGCTGAGTCGTTGACCGGGGGGATGGTTGGTGCGGCTCTGACCGACGTGGCGGGGGTGTCTGCGGTGTACCGGGGTGGTGTGGTGGTCTACGCGACGGACCTGAAGGCCAAGCTTGCGGGCGTTCCTCAGGACCTTCTGGACGCTGTGGGCCCGGTTCACCCCGATACTGCAGCAGCGCTCGCCACCGGCGTGCGAGAGCGTCTGGAGGCCACCTACGGGCTTGCCACGACCGGTGTGGCCGGCCCGGACCCCCAGGCGGGGGTCGAGGCGGGCACGGTGTACGTCGCGGCGGCCGGACCGGGGTCTGTGCAGGTGCGCAAGCTGCAGCTGAGTGGGAACCGGAGCGCAGTCCGGCAGGGCACTGTGGTGGCCGCACTGGAGCTCGTAGCGACACTTGTGGCGGAAGAACTCGACTGAACGGGGTGTTGAGACCAGCATGGGAACAGGTAAGGCAGACTGGCACGGCGCACCGAAGGTGGACATTGCGAGGAGTAGTGACCCGGCAACAGGTACCGTTGGTTCCCACGGTCGGGCTACGGTGCGAGTAGCAACGACCGGACAGGCGGAAGGGAGAAACCTCATGGTGCTGGTTCGTGGCCTGCTGGGCGACGTCCTGCGGCGCAAGCGGCTGCGCCAGGGGCGCACTCTTCGCGAGGTGTCTGCCGATGCACGCGTCAGTCTCGGCTATCTGTCCGAGGTGGAGCGCGGCCAGAAGGAGGCCTCCAGCGAGCTGCTGGCGGCGATCTGCATGGCCCTGGAAGTTCCGCTCTCGGCCGTGTTCGCCGAGGTGAGCGAAGACCTGGCCCGTGAAGAGGCCCTGGTCCTGGCGCATCCGGCCATCGAGCCGGAGGTCGTGGCCTCCGCGGCCTGACCGTCGCCGACATCCGGCCGTCCCGGCAGACCGGGAGCGGCCGGTTGCTGTTGTCATCAGCGACCCCCGCGCCGGCTCAGCAGGGCAGGCAGCCCTGGCCGCACAAGCTGTAGTACGGGCAATGGTGGATCGCCCGCGGCCCGGAAGATGCTGTTGGCCGTGAACAGATGGATCCCCGAATCGGGGAACTCCAGCAGCTCGGCACGCTCCGGTGGAGGGAAGAACGCCGTCAGATCATCACCCTCGCCGAAGGTGTTGCCCTCGAGCACGGCCGAAGCCAGCGGTTTCAGGCTCAGATAGGCCGAGGCCGACACCGGATCGAACACGATGATCTCGGGATGGTCGTACTGCGTGAGCCCGATCGTGTACCCGAACCCCGGATTCCGCTCGCCGTCCCCCTGGATGTACACCACGGTCCAGCCGTACGTCCGGACCTTCGCCTCGATCGAGCGCGAGAACTCCGGCACGTTGATCCCACCACAAACGTCACACATCACCTTCTCCTCCCAGTCGAACACATGTTCGATGCAGCAGAGAAGATATCCACCTCCCGCCCCGCGACCGAAGTTGTCCACAGCCCAGTTGGAGCGGTGTTCCGCAGGCGGTTCGTCCGTGGTGCTGGGGAGTCGTACCTCCCGAAAACGACGGGCAGAACTCCCCAGCCAGCGCGGCGACCAGCCGAACTGCCGAACCGCGTACACCTACTGGGGCCCCCGGACACGCCATCAGATGTCCGAGGTCCCCAGTTGGTGACCGCAGTACACCCGGCACACCTGCACGCGGGCCAGCAGAGCGCCGTACCCACAACGTCCGAACATCCGGAGGGCTCGTCTCCGGCTGTTCGGACGTTAATCGCTGCTCCGAGCTAACGTCCGAAGGATCGGAGGGCCCGTCTCCGGTTCTTCGGACGTTGTGACGGGCGCGGCGGCAAATCACCCACACATCGGACAGGAGAACCTCATTTGGTGGCACTGTGAGGTTTCTGCGGTCGAGTCGGCCGGGTCCTCGAAATGGGGCGGGGACCCAGCCGGTGTACAGGTGCGGCCGTGGGCCGGCAGGTCAAGGCGCACGGCCTCGACTTCGGCGGGCATCCTGCCTCCCGGCCGCCAACAGCGATCGGAGGCCGACCGGTCCCTATGCTGCGGTCCATGAGCGATAACCAGGCTGAATCGGTCGACTGCTCAGAGGCTGCCCAGGCCGACGGAGACTGCATCGGCTGGGCCGGCACTGCCGGCGCGAACCCGTTGGCAGCCGTCATCTCGAGCGCTCTCCTGCAGGACAAGTCCGGCGCTGCTCGAAAGTTCTACGAAGAGCACTGCGCTGAGGCCGACCAGACGACCGCGGACCTGATCGAGGAAGCGCTCGTAGCCGAGGCCGTCGCGGGCGGCAGCCGCGCCGCCCGGATCCTCGCGCCGCTCGTCTACCCGAGCCCCAAAGTTGATACCAGCCGCAAGACAGTCCCTGGTTAGCAGGTCGCCCGATCCTTGGGTTCTGGCTGGCAGGCCGGGCACCAGTAGGTGATCCGGTCCCGCGGTGGCTCGCCGATCGTCGCCGTACTGATCGTGGTCCGGCAGCGGCGGCAGGGTTTGCCGGCGCGCTCGAAGACCCAGGTGCGCTGGCCGGGGCGGTCGTTGCCGGTGCTGACCTGGGCGCCGTTGCGCAGGTTGGCCTTCAGTAGCCGGCGGCTCAGGTCGACGGCTGCCGCGATGTCGACCGCCGAGACCGGCAGCCATGGATGCAGCCCGAGCAGGAAGCAGACCTCGGTGCGGTAGAAGTTGCCGATCCCGGCGAGGTTGCGCTGATCGAGGAGCGCCTCACTGATGGTGCGGTCCGGTTCGGTCTGCAGGTTTGCGATCGCATGGTCGCGGTCGAAGTCGGGTGACAGGAGGTCCGGGCCGAGGTGGCCGACGACGGTGCCCTCCGCTTCGGTGGCGACGAGGTCGAGCACCGGCAGGCGATAGCCCACGGCCGTCCAGGGTGCTGTCTCGAGCACCGCGCGCACTTGGTGGGTGGGTCCACCACGCCACTGCTCACCTGGTCGGTACAGATGCCAGCTGCCGTCCATTCGGAAGTGGCTGTGCAGCGTGAGTCCGCCGGACAGCCTCATCAGCAGATGCTTGCCGCGAGCAACGACCTCGATCACCGTCCGGCCGCTGAGGTCGGTGGTCGCGAGTGTCGGGACCCGGAAGTCCGTCCGGATCAGCTCCTGCCCGCCGAGCGCCTGATCGAGGCGCTTGCAGGCCCGCCAGACGGTGTCACCCTCAGGCACGGAGCCGGAGCCCCCGTGGAGTCGCGTGGAAGCCGGCCTTGGCCAAGGCATCCCCAAACGCCGTGTGCCGAACCTGCTCGCCGTCCGCCGTCTCGACACTCAGCTTCCCCAGCTGACCGTCCCTGATCGACAGCGCCAGCGCATCGACGGCGGGCTGCAGCAGATCGACGTCCTCGGTGAAGCTCAGCACGGTCCGCCCGCCGCGCTCGACGTACACGATGAGCTGCCCGTCGACCATGACGACCAGAGCACCGGCCTTCCGCCCGGGCCGATGCCCGTTGGCGCCGGTACGCTCGGGCCACGGCAGCGCAGCCCCGTACGGATTTGCCGGATCGGATGCAGCCAGTACGACGGCCCGCGTCGCCGGCTCCTCATCGCGCCGCCCGCGTCTGGCGCCACCCGCACTGCCGAGCGAACCCGGCAGCTCAGCCAGCGCCCGAAGTCGATCGACCGCGCCTGGCAGTGCGAACTGCGCAGCTCCCAGGCCGGCCACGAAATACCCGCGACGGCAGCGACCGGACTCCTCGAAGGCACTCAGCACTTTGTAAACAGCGGCGAACCCGCCGGGAGTCCGCTCGGTGATCACCGAGCCCCGGGTGACGATCCCGTACCGGTCGAGCAAGGTCTCGGCGGCCGCATGGGCCCGCCGGGTCGTGTCCTCGTTGCGGGCCGGAAGCAACGACCAGCGTCCGCCGGAAGTCGGTGGTCCGCTGCGTGCGGGCATCGCTGGCCGACCCGGCCGCACTGGGCGTCCTGGTCGCGCACGCGGCGTTGCTCGACGGGTGCGATGAGTACCTCGACCGCCACCGACCAGCGATCGCACCGGCGTCAGCGTGTCATTGGAGAGATGCCCCGCCCAGACCAGATCCCACAGCACCGTCACCAGCGTCTCGTCGTCCACCGCTCCGGCCGCCGTGCCCACCGCATCGCTGAGCTGGCGGAAGAAGTACGCACCTCCGCCCGACAGCGCATCGAGGACAGCCTGATGAGTGTCACCGATCTCGAACGACGGATCCGGATCGGGCAACGTCAGATCGCAGTTGTCGGCCAAATGCAGCGACACCCAGCCGTCGGTCCCCGGCAACGACCCCGAACCCGCCCACACCACTTCACCGGTCGCGGTCAGTTCGTCCAGCATCGATGGCTGGTATCCGGGCACCCGCGACGGCAGCACGATCGACTCCAGAGCCGACGCCGGTACGGCGCATCCGGCCAACTGCTCGACGGCTCCGAGCAGTACGTCGTACCCACGGCCGCGGCTGCTCGTGATTCCCTGCCAGGCGGGCAGGAAGCGAGCCAGCGCGGACGGGTCGACCGGCTCGACCTCCTTGCGCAGCGCAGCGAGCGAACGGCGGCGCAACAGCCGGAGAATCTCGCTGTCACACCACTCCATCGCGATGCCACCAGGCAGGAACTCGCCCTCGACGACGCGACCGGCAGCAGCCAGCCGGCGCAGGGCCTCACTGACAACCGCCACGCCGATCCCCAGGTGAGTGGCCAGATCGATGGCCCGGAACGGACCGTGCGTCCGCGCATACCGAGAGACGAGATCGCCGAGCGGATCGGCGACCGGCTCAGCATGCGCCTCCGCGATCCCGGGCGGCAGCGGCACGCCCAGCGCGTCGCGCAGCCGTGCCACGTCCTCGACGACCGCCCACCGGTGCTCACCGGCGATCCGTACGCGGACCACTCGGCGCGCCGCGGCCAGATCCGTCAACCAGGACTCGGCATCCGCGTCGTCGACACAACGCTGCGAAGCCTCGGACACCGACAGTGGCCCGACCAGACGCAGTACGTCGAACAGGCCTTCGGCGTCGCGCGCACGCCGGTCCTCAGCGAGGCGCTGCAGCTCGGCCTCGGTCCGCAACACGACCTCGGCGTCCAGCAGCTCCCGCAGCTCGGTGCGACCGAGCAGCTCGGACAGCAGACTCTGATCCAATGACAGTGCGGCCGCTCGCTTCTCGGCCAGTGGTGTGTCGCCCTCGTACATGAAGGCGCCGACGTAGCCGAACAGCAGCGACTTCGCGAACGGTGACGCCTCGGGGGTCTCCACCTCGACCACAGAGATCCGGCGCTCGCCGATACCGGTCAGCAGGTCCTTCAACGCCGGCAGGTCGTAGACGTCCTGCAGAACCTCACGCAGTGTCTCGAGCACGATCGGGAACGAGCCGTACTTGCTGGCAACGCTGAGCAGCTGTGCCGAGCGCTGACGCTGCTGCCACAGCGGTGACCGGCGGCCAGGATTCCGCCGGGGGAGTAGCAGGGCTCGCGCAGCGCACTCACGGAAGCGCGCTGCGAACAGCGCCGATCCACCGACCTCGGCGGTGACCAGATCCTCGATCTCCGCCGGATCGAACAGCACCAGGTCGGCGCCAGGTGGCGGCTCATCGGTCTCCGGCAGCCGCAGCACGATCCCGTCGTCACCGGACACCGACTGCGCATCCATCCCGTACCGCTCGCGCAACCGGGCCGCGATCGCCAAGGCCCACGGTCCGTGCACCTGACCGCCGTACGGCGAATGGATGCAGACTCGCCAGTCGCCGAGCTCATCGCGGAAACGCTCGACGAGAATCGTCACGTCATCGGGCACCCGGCTCGTCGCTTCGCGCTGCTCGGCCAGGTAGGAGACGAGGTTGTTCGCCGCATACTCGTCCAGGCCCGCAGCGCGCGCACGCTCGACTGCCTTGGCGGTCGGCAGCGAAGCCATCTTGCGCACGAAGGCACCTGTCGCCGCACCGAGCTCAGCCGGGCGGCCGACAGCGTCACCCTTCCAGAACGGCAACCGCCCCGGCTGCCCGGGCGCGGGGGAGACCAGCACCCGGTCGTGGGTGATGTCCTCGATCCGCCAACTCGAAGCGCCGAGGGTGAAGACGTCGCCGACCCGCGACTCGTACACCATCTCCTCGTCCAGCTCGCCGACGCGGTGGTTGGTCGACTCGCCGACCAGGAAGACGCCGAAGAGCCCTCGGTCGGGGATCGTGCCGCCGCTGGTCACCGCCAGCCGCTGGGCACCGGGCCGGCCGGAGATCTCCCCGCTGACCCGGTCGAACACGATCCGCGGTCGCAGCTCGGCGAACTCGTCCGACGGGTAGCGGCCGGACAACATGTCGAGCACCCCGTCGTACGCCGAGCGAGGCAACGTCGCGAACGGGGCACAGCGTCGTACCAGAGTGAAGAGCTCGTCGACGTCGATGGTGTCGAGGGCAACGATCGACACGATCTGCTGCGCCAGCACGTCGAGTGGATTGGCCGGGATGTGCAGGCTCTCGATCAGCCCGTCACGCATCCGCTGCACCACGACGGCGGTGTCGATCAGGTCACCGCGGAACTTCGGGAACAGCACACCGCGCGACACCGCGCCGACCTGGTGGCCGGCCCGACCGACCCGCTGCAGACCGCTCGCAACCGACGGCGGCGCCTCGACCTGTACGACGAGGTCGACCGCGCCCATGTCGATGCCGAGCTCGAGGCTGCTCGTCGCAACCACACACGGCAAGCGGCCGGACTTCAGATCCGCCTCGATCAGCGCCCGTTGCTCCTTGCTGACCGAGCCGTGGTGCGACTTGGCGATCAACGGCGGGGCAGCCAGCGAGGCGCCGGACTGAGCCATGATCTGCGCCGGTGAACCCTCCTCGGCCAGCTCGAGCTCGGCCCGCTCGGCGGCGATCTCGTTGAGCCTGGCAGTCAGACGTTCGGCGAGACGGCGCGAGTTCGCAAAGACGATGGTCGAGCGGTGCTGCTCGATCAGATTGAAGACCTGCTCCTCGACATGCGGCCAGATCGAGGCGTGCTGCGGCGGCCCGGCAGCCGAACCGGAGGTCTCCAGCTCGGTGCTCGCCAGCTCGGCCATGTCCTCGACCGGCACGACGACGCTGAGATCCCACTGCTTGGTGAACTTCGGCTGGACCACGGTCACCGGTCGCTCGCCGCCGAGGAACCGGGCGACCTCCTCGACCGGCCGCACCGTCGCCGACAGCCCGATTCGTTGCGCCGGCTTCGGCAGCAGTGCGTCGAGCCGCTCGAGCGTCAGCGCCAGGTGAGCGCCCCGCTTCGTCCCGGCGACCGCGTGCACCTCGTCGACGATGATCGTGTCGACGCCGCGTAGCGACTCGCGCGCCTGCGAGGTGAGCAGCAGGAACAAGGACTCCGGGGTGGTGATCAGCACGTCGGAGGGGCGGGTCGCGAAGCGCCGTCGGTCGGCAGCCGGAGTGTCTCCGGAACGCACCGCGACCTCGACGTCGATCGGTGCCTCGCCGAGCCGCCGAGCGGTCTCCCGGATCCCGATCAGCGGTGCCCGCAGGTTGCGCTCGACGTCGACGGCCAGCGCCTTCAGCGGTGACACGTAGAGCACCCGGCAGCGCAGCTTCGGATCCTCCGGTGGGGGATTCGTCGCGAGCCGGTCGAGCGCCCAGAGGAAGGCGGCCAGTGTCTTGCCCGAGCCCGTCGGGGCGACCACCAGCGCGTCCCGGCCCGCGGTGATCGCGTCCCACGCCTCGAGCTGGGCCGGGGTGGCCGCCTCGAAGACGTCGCCGAACCACGCCCGCGTGGCGGGCGAGAACCGGCTCAACGCACTGGTCTTCTTCACGCTGACCATCTTGCCGGGTGCCTCCGACAGTTTTCGATACCTTCCCCGCCCCACCACCCCGATCTCCTGAGCATCGTGCTCCGCCACTCTCCGGTGTGAAGGTTGTCGGCGCGGTCTGGAATGATCGTCACCATGAAGAACCGCCGCCTCCGTGCCGCGATCGTCGTGGCCTGTCTGTTCGCCCTGACCGGGTGCGCGAAGCTCGATGCCGACCTCAAGGTCGGATCGGACGAGACCGTCTCCGGATCGATGCAGATCGGCATCGACAAACAGTTGCTGGAAGCCAGTGGCCAGTCCCTGGACAAGGTCCGGGAGCGGATCGGCACCAGCATCAAGCAGCTGACCACGGACGGCGTCGAGTGCCAGCCGCTGGACGACGACCAGTTCATCGGGCAGAAGTGCACGTTCGACAACGTGCCGTTCGAGAAGATGGGCCAGTCGAGCGGTGATGGCGTCGGCTTCCGCAAGCAGGACGACAAGATCCTCGTCACCGTCAAGGCGCCCGATCTCAGCTCGCTCGCGGGCAGTGGGCAGCAGCCGCAGGTGAACTTCAAGATCACCATGCCGGGCAAGATCCTCGAGCACGACAGCGGTGCACGGGTCGACGGCAAGACCGCGACGTACGACAGCCTCGACAAGCTGGGCAACATCTCGCTGACCTCGAAGGCCGGCGGTGGGTTCCCGGCCTGGGCGATCGCGCTCATCGTGGTGCTGTTGCTGCTGGCCGGTGGCGGTGTCGCGTTCTTCCTGCTGCGCAGCCGCAAGGCCAAGGCCCACCAGGGCTACGGGCCGCCCCCAGGGCAGTATCCGGGTCAGCCCCAGCAGGGCCAGTGGGGTCCGCAGTACGGCGGCCAGCCCGGGTACGGGCCCGGCCAGCAGTATCCGCCGCAGGGCCCAGGGCAGTACGGTCAGCCGGGACAGTACGGCGGCCAACCCGGTCAGTACGGCGGTCAGCCCGGTCCGCAGCCAGGTCAGGGACAGCCCGGGCCGTACGGCGGTCAGCCGGGACCTCAGCCGGGTCAGGGCCAGCCGGGCGGGCAGGCGCCGTACCCGGGAACGCAGCCGGGACAGCCGCAGTATCCGGGGCAGCCGCAGCCTGGGCAGTGGGGACCGCCGCCTCCTCAGGGCCCGCAGCACGGACAGCAGCAGCCGCCGCAGCAGGGCGGCTGGGGACAGCAGCCTCCGAAGGACAACAACGGGCCCGCATGAGACTGACGGAGTTCTGGTCGCGGATGGACCATCACCTCGGTCCCGCGTACGCACGGACCTGGGCCGAGACCCAGGTCGTGGAGGAGCTGGACGGACGCACGGTCGTCGAGGCGCTGGCCGAGGGCGAGGCGGCCAAGACCGTCTGGCGGGCCGTGTGGGCCCACCTGCAGCTTCCACCCAGCGAGCGCTGAGCGCTCAGCCGGCCCAGTTGGTGCGGGTGGCCCACTCCTCGGCCGGGAGATAGATCAGGTCGCAGACCGGGTCCTTCAGGTCCGCGTAGTCGCCGATGTTGTCGAACGGCAAGGTGGCCGCGCGGCGCTTGAACTCTCCGTACGCCTGCGCGGTGTCGGGATGACTGCGCAGGTAGTCGCGGAACAGCAACGCGTAGCGCTGGTTGGCCCGACCGGCCACGCGGATGTGCAGGTTCACCCGGCGGCGGTACATGGGCTCCACCACCAGGCGCTTGATCCAGTGGTGCTCGTCCGCGGGCAGCCCCGGCACGGGGTGGTCACGCTTGGCGCCCGGGCGGAAGTCCCAGTTCTCGGCGGCCATCCGCTCGACCACGTCGTCCAGCTCGGACTCCGCCGCGACCGTCACCTGCATGTCGAGGATGTCCTTGGCCGGCAACCCGGGCACCGAGGTCGAGCCGATGTGGTCGATCCGCTGCGCGAGCTCACCGAGGATCACCCGGACCGCCTGCGCGGTCTTCTCGAACTGGGCCGGCCAGGTCTCGTCCGGCCGCACGACGGAGATCGCATTCATGCATCGATCATCCCAGCCGCCGAGTCCAGGGTCGATCAGATCGGCTTGACCCGGAACGTCCCGGTGGTGAGCAGGTCCGCCGCCTCGTACGCCGCTTTGCGGATGCCCTTGCGCTCGTCGAAGAACCCGCCGATCACTCCGACCCCCGGCAGCTGGCCGATGAACCGGGCGCCGAGACTGCCGCGCGGCCGCTCCTCGAAGACGTCCCCGAGCCCGGCGAGCAGCTTGCTGATCCGCCAGACCAGCCGGACGCCCTTGCGCAGTCCGGCCTCCTCGGAGTCGTCACCGAAGCCGAGCTGCTTGGCGACATCCTGGCCGGCGGCGGTCGGGTCGTCGTACCGGAGGACGTCGTCGGGGGTGATCGGGCGGTCGGTGAGGACACGTGCGATGACCGCCACCCGGTCGGCATGCGCCTCGACGCCGTACTCGCGGCAGACCGCGCCGATCACCATCGCCTGGACGGACGCGCCGAGGGTGTCCTTGATCGGTAGCCGGTCGGCCGCGGCGCCACTGATTCGCGGCAGGCCCGCGATCACGGCCGCGAAGCCGCCGAGCCGCTCGACCCACCAGTCGCAGCGCTTGGCCAGCGGCAGCGTCGGCCACTCGGCGTGGCCGGGGACCTTCATCCGCAGCAACCGGTCGATCGCCAGGATCAGGCCCTTCTCGGCCAGGTTGGGCTGCTCCTGCGCGGAGTACTCGGTGAGCAGGCTCCGGATGCCGAACGGGTCCTGGGTTCGGAGTGCGTCGAGGACGGAGTCGATGCCGAACTCGACCCGGCTGAGGGCGAGGACGACGGCGGAATCGGGGACGTCAGGGCGCTCGGTCACGCCCGCAAGAGTAGGGAGCCGGTGGTCCAGTTCGGTTGCCTTGGCGGACTTCGGCGTGTCAGTTTGTGATTCGAACAGGTGTTCGGGATAGTTTGTGCTCCCGGGAAGGGCGGCGGACGGCCTGGTTGTCCACAGATTCGTGGTGGCGGCGAAAACTGTCCGTGGCGCCGAATATCTTCTCTGGCGAGACGGAAATCCTTTGGGCGGCTGGGAAGTTCGCCCCGATTACGAGATGGGTCAGGTGGCAGTCAGATGGCTGGTGCAACAGCGAGCGCGGAGCGCAAGGAAGCCGACCGCGAGAAGGCGCTTGCGACCGCGCTGACGCAGATCGAGCGCGCGTGTGGCAAGGGTTCGGTGATGCGCCTGGGCGAGCAGAACAGGCCGCCGATCGAGGTCATCCCGACCGGTTCGATCGCGCTCGACATCGCGCTCGGGATCGGCGGGCTCCCGCGCGGTCGCGTGGTGGAGATCTACGGCCCGGAATCCTCCGGTAAGACGACGGTCGCCCTGCACGCGGTGGCGAACGCACAGCGGGCCGGCGGGATCGCGGCCTTCATCGACGCCGAGCACGCACTCGACCCGGACTACGCGAAGAAGCTGGGTGTCGACACCGACGCGCTGCTGGTCTCGCAGCCCGACTCCGGTGAGCAGGCGCTGGAGATCGCCGACATGCTGGTCCGCTCCGGCGCGATCGACATCGTCGTGATCGACTCGGTGGCCGCGCTGGTGCCGCGCGCCGAGATCGAGGGCGAGATGGGTGACAGCCACGTCGGTCTGCAGGCCCGGCTGATGAGCCAGGCGCTGCGGAAGATGACCGGTGCGGTCAGCGGGACGAACACGACCGCGATCTTCATCAACCAGCTGCGCGAGAAGATCGGCGTGATGTTCGGCTCCCCGGAGACCACGACCGGTGGTAAGGCGCTGAAGTTCTACGCGTCGGTGCGGCTGGACGTGCGCCGGATCGAGTCGCTGAAGGACGGCACCGACGTGGTCGGTAACCGGACCCGCGTCAAGGTTGTGAAGAACAAGGTGGCCCCGCCGTTCAAGCAGGCCGAGTTCGACATCATCTACGGCCAGGGCATCAGCCGCGAGGGCAGCCTGCTCGACCTCGGTGTCGACCAGGGCTTCGTCCGCAAGGCGGGCGCGTGGTTCACCTACGAGAGCGACCAGCTCGGTCAGGGCCGGGAGAACGCGCGGAACTTCCTGCGCGACAACCCCGACCTGGCCAACGAGCTGGAGAAGAAGATCAAGGAGAAGATGGGCATCGGTCCGACCCTGGACCAGCCGGCCGACGACAAGGCCAAGGCCGCCGAGGTCGATGTCGACTTCTGATCGACCCACCGCGGGCGGCAGCGCTCCTCGGCACTCACCTGCCGAAGAGGCTGCCCCCGCGGCGCTGTCTCTGCCCCACGAAGAGCGCCTCGCCTTTGCCCGCGAGCTCCTGGCCCGCGGTGCGGCGGCACCCGAAGGCCAGGAGAGCAAGCCGCCCGCTGGTCGCGCACGCGGTCGCGGGAAACCGGCTGCTTCGGGCCGGGATCGCGATGCTGCCGGCAGTTCGGCAGGATCCACCGCTTCTGCAGGTGGATCAGCGAGCGATGCGGGCGAGAGTCCAGCTGGTGGTGCCTCGGCGAGGATCAGTAGTTCGGCCGGGAGTGTTGGTGGTGGGCGGGCGTCAGGTGATGGTCGTACGGCGGCTGAGGGATCTGCGGGCGAGTCCACCAGCCGCGGGCGCGGTGCGGGATCTGCGGGCGAGTCCAGCAGCCGCGGGCGCGGTGCGGGTGGACGCAAACGCGAGGTGGTTGGGCGTGCGGCTGATCCTTGGGGTGAGCTGGACGAGGACTTTGCCGGGGACGACCCGGGGAGTACGCGGCGGCCGAGTACGGGGATCCGACGGAGCACCGGGGCTGACTACCTGGCTGCGGCTCAGGCGTTCGCCGGAGGCGACGAGGCTGGTGGCGATGGTGCCGCACCGTCGGTGGACGGTTCTGCCGGGAGCTTTGATCCGTGGGGTGACGATGCTCCTGTCCTTAGCCCCAAGCCGAAGCGGCGTGTCAGAGTTGATGCGGCTGACGTGTGGGGGCCCGAGGTAGCCGAGCCTGCTGTTGTGAGCAAGGCCGAGGTGGATGTGGCCGCGCCCGAGGCAGCCGTGGCGCCCGAGGTTCCACTGGTACGCCGTGGACGGGCTGATGCGGCTGCGCAGCCCGTGCGGGATGCCGTGGTGGATGTGTGGGGCGCGGATCAGCCTGCGGGACCGGAGACTGCGCCAGACGCTCCTGCTGTGGAATCGAGTGCGTCGGCAGATCCTGTGAGCCCTCCGGAAGTTGCGCCGCGAAGCAGGCGAAGTGCTGCACGCTCGGCTACCCCCAAAGCCAAGGCGAGTGCTGAGGCCGCGCCGCCGATGCCGGACGGCGAGGCGGAGAGTGTCGAGCCGGAGCGGCGCAGTTGGCTAACTGCGCGTCAGAGCGGTGACGACGCGGAGGCTGGTGGACCGGCCAAGGCTTCGCGCGGCGGTCGTGGTTGGGGTGGGGCTGGTCGGGCAGATGGGGGTGCTGGTTCCGGCGAGCGGAGTAAGAAGCGGGGGTTGGCGTCTCGGGGGCCGATAGGGAGTGGGCGTCGGCGGCGGGATGCGGCGGACGAGCTGGGGGAGTCTGCGGTGGCGGACGGGTCGGATCCGGCGCAGGTGGCCCGGACGATTTTGCTGGACAAGTTGTCGGGGCAGCCGCGGACTCGGGCGGAGCTGGCGGATGTGCTGGCGGAGCGCGGGATCGCGGACGAGGTGGCTGATGAGGTGCTGGATCGGTTCACCGAGGTTGGGTTGATCGACGACGCGGCGTTCGCGACGGCGTGGGTGGAGTCGCGGCACCGCGGGCGTGGCCTGGGGAAGCGGGCGCTCGCGCAAGAGCTGCGGCGGCGTGGGGTGGACGACGAGTTGTCGCGGGATGCGCTGGAGGAGCTCGAGCCGGAGCAGGAGGAGGAGACCGCTCGCGCGTTGGTGCGGAAGAAGTTGCGGTCGATGCGTTCGCTCGACCGGCAGGTGGCGATGCGGCGGTTACTCGGGATGCTGGCCCGCAAGGGCTATTCGGGTGGGATGGCGATGAGCATCATCAAACAGGAGCTCGATGCGTCGCACGAGGAGTTCCCGCTACTGGATTCGTCCGGGATCGAGGTGGAGTGATGGCGACCCTGCAGGATGTGGAGCGGTTGGTGGCAGAGCTGCCCGGGACCGAGGAGACGGCCCGGCACGGGCATCGCACCTGGGCTGTCGGAGGCAAGGCGTATGCGTGGGAACGCCCGTACAGCAAGGCGGATCTGAAGCGCTTCGGCGACGACACACCACCGCAGGAGCCGATTCTCGCGATCCGGGTCGAGGACCTCGGTGAGAAGGAGGCAGTGCTGACCGCGCGGTCGGGCGACGGGTTCTTCACGATTCCGCATTTCGACAACTACGCCGCCGTACTGATCGAGCTGGATCAGGTGCCGGAGCCGGTGCTGAGAGATGCGTTGCTCGACGGCTGGCTGGTGTTCGCGCCGGCCGCGCAGGCTCAGGACGTGATCGCGGCGCGAAGACGGCGCGCGAAGGACTGATAGCCGGCGACGAAGTCGGGTGGCGCGGCGATGAGCTGAAAGTCGGCTTCGAGGAAGGTCAGCGGGAGTACGAGCCAGTGCCAGCTGTCCAACGCCACGATGACTTCCGTGGTGTGCGCATCGAGCGCTCGGGTCTCCACGTCCTGGTACTTGAAGGCGTCGACGACGGCCTCGGCCGGCGCATCGATCACGAGCCGGATCGGGTGCTTCTCCTTCTGCAGTGCCTCGCGGAGGTACGCCGTCGCCGAGTCCGCGGGCAGCGGCCGCGGGGCGAAGTACGTCGTACTGCGCCGCAGGTCGGTGATGCGGTCGACGCGAAACACCCGCCAGTCGTCGCGGTCGAGATCCCAAGCCATCAGGTACCACCGGAGCAGATGATGGATCTGCCGGTACGGCTCGACTCGGCGGACGGTCTGCGAACCGCCCGCAGTCCGATAGGCGAAGGAGATCTGCTCCCGGCTCCCGATGGCCTCCGCGAGTTCGCCGAGCTGGTCCGCAGGAACGCTTGGCGCGTCCTGATGGCTGGTCTCCACACTGGCCCGGACCGCGACCGCCCGGGACCGGAGCCGGGCCGGCAGGAACTGATCGACCTTCCCGTAGGCCCGCGTGGCCGCGTCGTCGATCCCTCCCTCTTCCGCCGAACCGACTGAGCCCAGCGAAGCCAGCGCGAGCAGCGTCGCCACTGCCTCGTCGTCGTCCAGGACCAGCGGTGGCATCGTGCGCCCGGCGGTGAGCCGGTAGAAGCCGCCCGGCCCGGGCTGGGTCTGCACCGGGTAGCCGTAGCTGCGCAGCCGATCGACGTCCCGCCGCAGGGTGCGCGGACTCACACCGAGTCGCTGAACCAGCTCGTCACCGCTGAACGAGCGCCCGGACTGCAGCGTCGACAGCAACGCGAGCATCCGGGCGGTGACGTCGGCCATCCACCCATGATGGCAAAAGATGCGGCCAGAATCCGTCCACATCTGCTCATACCGTCAGTCCCATGACCGATCGAGCCATCACCCTTCGCCAGGCCCGGACGAACAACCTCGCCAATCTCGACCTCGACGTACCGCGCAATCAGCTGGTCGTGTTCGTCGGCCGCTCGGGGTCGGGGAAGTCGTCGCTGGTGTTCGACACGATCGCCGCCGAGGCCGGATTCCAGCTGAACGAGACCTTCCCGCCGTTCGCCCGCAACAGGTTGCCGAAATGGGCGCGCCCGGAGGTCGAACATATCGACGGGTTGACGCCGGTGATCGTGATCGACCAGCGCCGGATCGGCGGCAATGCGCGGTCGACCGTCGGCACGGTCACCGACACGTGGACGTACCTGCGGCTGCTGTTCTCGCGGCTCAGTGATCCGTACGTCGGTGAATCGACTCGGTTCTCGTTCAACGACCCGAGTGGGATGTGCCCGACGTGTTCCGGCCTGGGCGAGGTTGTGGTGAGTGCCATCGACCGATTCCTGGACCTCGACAAGTCGCTGGCCGAAGGCGCGATCCGGCTACCCGGTTTCGGCCCGGGCAAGTACTGGTACGCGCAGTACGCCGACATCGGTTCGTTCGCCATCGACACCCCACTGCGCGACTGGTCGGAGGGCGAGCGCGAAGCGCTGCTGTACGGCGGACGCGCAGCCGCTGAACTCGGCCGCAAACTGCCGAAGGACTACGAGGGTGTCGTCGAGCGGTTCGAGCGCATCTACCTGCACACCGCGGACAACCTGTCGGAGCGCAAGCAGGCGGCGATCCAGAAGTTCACCCGGTCGGATACATGCCCGGAGTGCGACGGGGATCGGCTGGCGAAACCCTCACGGACCGCGACCGTACGAGGCCGGACGATCGGTGAGCTGGCTCGGTGGGAGGTCACCGAGCTGCTGGAATTCGTGCGGGGGATCGACGAGCCGGCCGTCGTACCTGTGGTGTCGGCGCTGACGGCGCGGTTGCAGGCGATGGTCACCATCGGGCTCGGCTATCTGGCGCTCGCGCGGGCGACGACGAGCTTGTCGGGCGGTGAGTCGCAGCGGATCAAGACCGTGAAGCAGCTCGGATCGAGTCTGACGGAGCTGACGTACGTGGTCGACGAGCCGACTGTCGGTCTGCATCCGACCGATGTGGAGTCGATGATCGCCCTGCTCGAGCAACTGCGGGACAGCGGCAACAGCGTGCTCGTGGTCGAACACGATCCCGCCGTGATGCGGCACGCCGACCAGATCATCGAGGTCGGACCAGGCGCCGGGGTCGCGGGTGGTCGAGTGGTTTTCCAAGGCTCGTACGACGAACTCCGGGCGGCCGAGACGCCGACCGGGCGCGCGCTGAGGCGGCCAGGCCGGTCGGGCGACGACGGTGTACGGCGGCCGGACGGCGAGATGGTGGTGGCGAACGCCGTACGGAACAACCTGCAGGATGTGACGGTGCGGATTCCGCGCGGGGTGATGACGGTACTGACCGGGGTTGCGGGCTCGGGGAAGTCGAGTCTGGCGGCCGAGTTGGTGGCGCAGCATGCCGCCGTGGTGATCGACCAGAAGGCGGTCGGGACGAGCCGGCGGTCCACGCCGGTGACGTACACCGGGATCGCGCCGGCCATTCGGAAGTTGTTTGCCCAGAGCAACGACGTACCGGTGGCGATGTTCAGCGCGAATTCGGCCGGGGCGTGCCCGGAGTGCCGGGGACTTGGGGTGCTGCACACCGATCTCGCCTTTATGGAAGGGCAGGAAGTCGTCTGCCCGGCCTGTGGTGGCCGGCGATTTTCACCGGAATCCCTGACCTATCGGGTGAACGGATATTCGATCGCGGATGTCGACGACCTCACGATCGAGCAGGCGATCACCGAGTTGCCCGATGCGGGGATCGCCCGCGGGCTGCAGCAACTGGCGGCGGTCGGGTTGGGATATTTGCGGCTCGGGCAGTCGCTGAACACGCTTTCCGGTGGTGAATGTCAGCGGGTGAAGATTGCGAAGGAACTGCGGGTTGCGGAGGGGGAGACGACGTACGTGCTGGACGAGCCGACGACCGGGCTGCACCTGGACGACATCGAGACCCTGCAGGCGGTGCTGGACCGGCTGGTCGGGCACGGTCACAGCGTGGTCGTGGTCGAGCACAATCTGGAGGTGATCCGGCGGGCGGACTGGCTGATCGACCTCGGGCCGGGGCCCGGCCGGCACGGCGGAACGGTGCTGTTCGAAGGGCGGCCGGGGGACTATCTGGACCGCGGTACGCCGACGAGCCGGGCGCTGGCGGCCGAATCCGTGGCGGTGTGAGCGGCGAGGGGCGTTGACGGGTCGGTTGCAACGGTGTGTTATCCGAAGTAGGCCCGGTGTTTTGCCGGGTCCGTACGCTGGGGATTTTCCGTCGATCCGCCCCTGACACACCGCGGAGGGTGCAATGAACGAATTCCAGGAACAGGCGAAGAACTGGCTCCGGAACGTCGTCAAGCAGAACCCGGACAAGATCAAGGCCGGCGTGACGAAAGCCGGTGATCTGATCGACCAGCAGACCGGCGGGAAGTACGCGGCCAAGGTCGACGCGGTACAAGAAAGAGTCGGCTCTTTCGTCGACAAGCAGTCCGGCGATTCCACCGCAACGCCGGAGGCCACCCCCGAGAGCACCCCGCAACCCCCCGACGACGCAACCGCCGCAGCCGACGACGCAACCGGCGCAGCTGAGGACGCGACCGGCGCTGCGGAAGACGCAGCCGGAGCCGAAGAGGACGCTGCAGGCGCAGCAGAAGACGCAGCCGGTGCTGAGGAAGATGCGGTAGGCGCAGCGGAAGATGCAGCTGGCGCCGAGGAAGACGCCGCGGCCGCAGATCCCGAAGGCTGGACTGTAGGCGGCGAAGCCCCCGAGCCGTCCGACGCGGCCTCAGCCGGCTCATCGGCCAAAGGCGCCGAGACCGGCGGCACCGCCACCGGCCTCCCCGGCCCTCGCGAGTAGTTCACTGCGGAGAGTAGTCGTTCGACCGCGTGACGGGCGGCGCCGCGACCGCGGCGCACGCTCATGCTCGGTGGACCAGTGGCGTGCTGGTCTGTTGCTGCGATCGGGTCGCGGATGTGGTTGTGCCCCGGGTGAGTGTCCGTCTTGACCGGGTGGTGGGGCACGCCTAGCCTCGGGAATACGAAGGGATCACTCCACCTCACGGTGGCGGTTATAGCGAGCTGGCAGTTCTCACGAGCTGAGCGGAACGACGGCGACAGGTCTGCCGTCGGTTCGACGGTGCCTTGGTGACGATGCCCCCGTCGCCTGGAGGCCGAGCCGTCGCAGCTGGACCGGTTGGCACCGGATATCGCCGTACCCGGTCACAGTGAGTGATCTCTCCGACCGACTGACACAGTCCCGCCTGGTGCGTGACTCGACGAGGGGAGAGGCCGATGGCACTCGTGGCATTGGCGAGCTCCGCCGGGCCGACCGTGATCGGCCTGACCGTGGTCGGTCTGGTGATCGCCGGCCTGCTGGCCTGGATCGGCTTCACGCTGTCCCGCCGGAAGGCCGCCGACAACTCGGCCGCCTTGGCCAACGCCCAGCTCGAAGCCTCGACGATCACGAGTGGCGCCAAGTCGCAGGCCGAGCTGATCAAGCGTCAGGCCGAGGAAGAGGCCGCCGTACTGCGGGTGCGGGCGGAGACCACCGAGCAGCGCGCGGAGGAGATTCGCCGTGCCGCGGAGGACAGGGCCTCGGAGGTACGGCGGGATGCGGAGCAGCGAGCGTCCGATGTCCGGCGCGAGGCCGAGGCGGAGGCGCAGTCGATCCGCGACGATCTGCGCGAGCAGCGCCTGGAGATGGAGCGGCGCGATCACCGGCTGACCGAGCGCGAGGAGCGGCTCGACGAGCAGCACCGCCAGACTGAGGAGCGGCAGACCGAGCTGGCCGCGCAACTGGCCGAGCTCGACCAGCGCAAGGCGGAGATCAAGGATCTCGAGGACGAGCGCCGTCGCATTCTCGAAGGCGTCGCGAACCTGACCACTGAGCAGGCCCGAGCCGAGCTGGTCGCGTCGATCGAGGCCGAGGCGAAGCGGCACGCGCACACGATCGTCCGCGATCTCGAGCGGCAGGCGCTGGACGAGGGCGAGACGAAGGCGCGCAAGATCATCACCGGAGCCGTCCAGCGACTCGCGAGCGAGCAGACGAGCGAGTCGGTGGTGTCCGTCGTGCACCTGCCCAGCGACGACATGAAGGGCCGGATCATCGGCCGCGAGGGGCGGAACATCCGCTCGTTCGAGCAGACCACCGGTGTGAATCTGATCATCGACGACACCCCCGAGGCAGTGTTGCTGTCCTGCTTCGACCCAGTACGGCGGGAGACCGCGCGGCTGACGCTGGATTCGCTGGTGCTGGACGGGCGGATCCACCCGAGCCGGATCGAGGAGATCTACGAGCGCAGCAAGGGTGAGGTCGCCGAGCTGTGCGAGCGGGCCGCCGAGGATGCGATGGCCGAGGTCGGCATCACCGACCTGCACCCCGAACTCATGCGGACGATGGGCCTGCTGCGGTACCGGACGTCGTACGGGCAGAACGTGCTGAAGCACCTGATCGAGTCCGCGCACATCGCCGGGATGATGGCGGCCGAGCTCGGGCTGGATCCGAAGCTGTGCAAGCGTGGTGCGTTCCTGCACGACATCGGCAAGGCACTCACGCACGAGTCCGAGGGCAGCCACGCGATCGTCGGTGCCGACCTGGCTCGCAAGTGGGGCGAGAGCGACGACGTCGTGCACTGCATCGAGGCGCACCACAACGAGGTCGAGGTCCGGACTGTCGAGGCCGTGCTGACCCAGGCCGCGGATGCGGTCAGTGGCGGCCGGCCGGGTGCGCGCCGGGAGTCGCTGGAGGCTTACGTGCAGCGGCTCGAGCGGCTCGAGGAGATCGCGATGCACCACGACGGGGTCGAGAAGGTGTTCGCGATGCAGGCCGGTCGCGAGATCCGCGTGATGGTGCTGCCGGACGCCGTCGACGACATCGCCGCGCAGGTGATGGCTCGCGATATCGCCAAGCAGGTCGAGGAGGAGCTGACGTATCCCGGCCAGATCCGGGTGACCGTCGTACGGGAGTCGCGGGCTACCGAGGTCGCGAAGTAGCAGCCTGCCAGAGCAGCTCGTAGCCGCCGTGCTGGAGTCGATCGGCCGCGTGCCCGAGCAGCTCTGAGCGCCAGTCCAGCTCCATGCCGTCGCGCCAGTCCCGCTCCGCGTCGTAAAGCATGGCGAGCTGCGACGGGTACCGGGCGACGGCGTCCAGTTTCTGCTGCAGATGCGCCGGGGTCACGTCGGGCACGGACACCGGCCGGCCGGCCGCGGAGTGCGCCTGCCCGGCCGCGTAGGGGAAGTCCTCCCACAGCACCAGCTTCAGGTTGTGCTCGCGCGCCACGCGGGCGACCGCAGCCCTGGTGATCCGATGATCGACATGGTCGCCGAAGGCCGCGCAAGTCCACAGCTCGGCCGGCCACTCGTCACCGAAGGACTTGTGGATGGACTGAGCGATCTCCTCGACCAGCGCGTCGTTCGCCGGTGCCTCGAACAAGAAGGCAAAGGAGTCGATCGCGTCCAGGCGGTAGATCGAGTCCAGGAACGGCAGATGCAGCGACCGCGCTCTGAGGATGCCGGTGGCCTCCAGATCCTCCTGACGTCGCCGCGGTACGGCGTCGTCGCCGAGCCCGCACATCGTGTGGAATGCGTCGGCGAACTCCGAGAACGGCGGCGTCGGCTCACCGGCGAACACCGTGCAGATGGTGACATCCCGACCCTGGTCGACCAGAGCGGCCACGGTCGCGCCGACACTCAGTACTGCGTCGTCGAGATGAGGTGAAACCATCAGGATCGGTCTGTCCGCGCACATGCATGCCCCCGGCAACTGGAAGGTTTCTTTCCAGTTGACCACGCGAGTCGAGCCGCAGTCAGGACCGTGCCCGATCAGCGGCCCGACCGTGCACCATCGGTCCGTGCCTCCAACTGTCGCAGAACCGCCGCCGGAATCCGGAGACCGGTCTCGCGCAGACTGCCGACGAACTGCTGGACCAGTACGTCGCTCCGTCCAGCCATCAACGCGACGACATCCCGCGCCTGCGGCGGATCAAGCCGGTGCACGGACCCCGTGAACCCGGCCGGAATACCACTCACCGGTACGACGGCCGCCCCGAGCCCCGCCGCGGCCAAGGCAGGCGCGGTCGTGGTTTGACGAGTCCGGATGACGACCTCCGGGGACACCTGGTGCTCCCTGAACAGCCCGTCGAGCCAGCCGGCCAGCCCGTGCGGACCGGCGTACTGGATGACCGGGTAGCCGTGCAGCGCGCTGATCGGAACCGGGCCGGGCTGGTCGCCGAGGGGGTCGTCGGTGGCGAAGACGATCACAACCTCCTCGCTGGCGAGCAGTTCGAGCGCGCCGTCCCAGCGAGTCGGGCGAGGGCAGATCGCAACGTCGATCTCGTCGTTGGTGACCATCGCGGCGAGCTCGTCGGCGCTGGACCGCTCCTGCAGGACGAGGCGAATCTTCCGATGCCGGCGGCGCCAGTTGCGGAGGAGTGGTGCTAGCAGTCCCGCCGTCATCGATCCGGCGCAGCCGATCCGGAGCTCGCCTTCGTCGAGGGCGGCACGACCGGCCTGTACGACGCGGTCGGCGGCATCAAGGGCTGCTCGCGCAGACGGGAGCGCCTCGCGTCCGGCGGACGTGGGGCGGACGCCGCGGGGGAGCCGCTCGAGGAGTGGGGAGCCCAGCTCGTTCTCCAGCATGGCGATCTGGTGCGAGAGAGCGGGCTGCGAGAGGTGCAGCTTGGCGGCGGCCCCGGTGATCGAGCCGGTCTCGACGGTCGCGACGAAGCACTCCAGGGCTCGCAACGTAGGCATAGACGCAGCCTATGGCAGACATCGAAAACAAGTCTTTGTGCTGATGCCTGCAGGCGGCGAGGCTGAGGGCATGACAACAGAACTAGCGGGCAAGCAGTTGCTGATCGTTGCGGGATCCTCGGGGATCGGCCGGCAGTTGGCGCAGGACGCCGTGGATCAGGGCGCGCAGGTGACCATCACGGGTCGCAGCGCCGACGCCGTACAGGCTGTCGCCGCAAGCATCGAGGGCACGGTCGCCACGGCGGTCGTTGACCTGAGCAACGAAGAATCGATCGCTGAACTGGCCGACGAACTCAGCAGGCGGGAGGTTGTGGTCGAGCACCTGATCTCGCTCGCCAATGCGCCGGCGAAGGCTCCGGTGGAGAAGCTGGAGCGCGAGGCGATCGTCCGCGCCTTCGACGCGAAGGTGATCGGCGCGTTGCTCCTGGTCAAGCACCTCCGGCCGACCGTCTCCGTCACGCTCTTCTCCGGGATCGTTGCCTGGCGCCCCAAAGCAGGGATGGCCGTGACGGCGACCACCAACGGCGCGGTGGCGTTCCTGGCCCAGACCCTCGCCGTCGAGCTGGCGCCGGTCCGGGTGAACGCCGTGTCGCCCGGCATCATCGACTCAGGTGCCTGGGACGGCGTCGGCAAGGACAAGCTGTTCGCCGACACCGCCGCCCGGAACCCCGCCCGCCGCATCGGCACCACCCGCGACGTCTCGACCGCCGTCCTAGCCGCGATCACCAACCCGTTCCTGACCGGCACCGTCCTCCACCTCGACGGCGGCGCCCGCCTGGTCTAAGACCGCCGTACTCGGCCCGCCCCCGCCACAACGTCCGAAAGATCGGAGGGCATGGTCGGCGTGTTTTCGGACGTTACGGGGAACCTCAGAGCGAACCCCTCCGACCCGGGATCGCGGTGCGAGCTTCACCTTGAGACTCCACCAACCATCCGGCACCCCGGCGCAGTGGTCGAACCATGCTCAAGGTCGCCCGGCCGGCTCACCTTGAGCACCCCTCAACCACATTCCGGCCGCGCGCATGGTTGACCCGTGCTCAACGTCGTACCGGCTCGTGGAGTGCCCCCCAGCTGACCGGCCTCGGCTTAACCCGCTGCGGGCGGGCGCAGGTACGTCGTACGGTCGGGTGATGGAGATTGCGCCGGCCACCCGTGCAGATGTCGATCAGTTGATCGAGTCGCTGACCGGCGCGTCCGCCGCGCAGCACCATGTGCGGGGCCGCTGGCAGACGCAGGAGAGCGGCGACGGCGTCTACCTGCTGGCCCGCCGCGCAGGTGCGCTGGTGGGGCAGACCATGCTGCTGCGGCAGTCGAAGTACGCCGAACTGCGTGCTGCCGAGGACCCGGCAGAGATCAACGGGCTGGACGCGTTCGTTCGCAACGAAGGCGTCGGTACGGCGCTCGTCCGGGCGGCCGAGGCGTTGGCGGGGGACTGGGGCCGGGCGTGGATCGGCCTCGGTGTCGGGCTGGAGAACGACGGTGCCCGGCGGCTGTACGAACGACTGGGGTACCAGCTGTGGTCCGGGGCGCGGGTTGTTGATCGGTGGACCGAGCAGGCGGCGGACGGGAGCGTCGTACGGTCACATGCCGATGAGTGTGACTACTTGCTGAAGTCGTTGTGATCCTTGCGCAGGTGCGTGGGGGTGACGTCGATGGTGGTGTCGGCGACCTTGTCGTGCGGGGCAACGCTGTACTGCTTCTCGACGTCCGGTTTGAGCATGGTGGCCTCGTCGCGGTTGCGCGGGTTGGCGAGGCGGTAGGACAACCAGATGCCGGCCGCACCGGCCAGCATGACGATGATGCCCAGAGCGCGCAGATTCAGGCTGCCCGATGTGTCCCGGACAGCGAACGCAATGATGGCGCCGATGGTGACCAGCGCGATTCCGACTCCGATTCGCATGCCTGACTCCTCTCGGAACTCCTGAGCCCCGTGACCCTCTCCGTGACATGGAGTAATGGATTTCACTCCCTGTACCCAAGGCATCACCCCCGCATGCGCAGCGCGTCCCGCACCAGATCCAGCGTCCGCTCCAACGCGTCCCACTGTGCCGAGCCCCACGTCACCATCCCCTCGCGCGCCTCAGCCTCGTCGGCCGTTGTTAGTCCGGGCTGCTCCAGTCGCCACGCTCTGGCCGAGTAGTCCGCCACATACCGCCGCAGCAGGTAGAACGCGAACAGGTCGAGGTGCAGCGGCACATCGGCCGGATAGGTCTCCAGCACGTGTGTGAGCGCATAGGTGTCGACAGGCTGTGCTGTCTGCAGCAACAGCGCCAGATCGCACTCCGGGTGAGCCAGCCGCGCACTCTCCCAGTCGAGCAGACTCAGTTGCCCGGCGTCGTCCACCAGCAGGTTGCCGTTGTGCAGGTCGGTGTGACACAGGACCTGACGCTGCGACAGCCGCCGTACGGCGGTCTGCAACCGGATGAGGCGTTCGCGCTGAGCCTCGTGCGGCAGGGCGAACTCCTCACGGGGGAGGGCGACTGTCGGCACGACTGTGTGGAGCCGGGCCAGCACCTGGCCGAGCTGGTGCAGCAGGGGCACCGTCCAGCTGTCAGGGGACCTGCCTGGAAGCAGGGGAAACAGAGCGACGATGCCGTCGGGAATGGAGACCGAAAGCTCACCGGTGCTGGTCGGCAGCGCATAGGGGACGCGAAAGCCAGCGCCATGCAGCTGGTCGACCAGGGGGAAGCGGAGGAGGGCACCGGCCGCGCTCTCCGCATCTACCCACAGCTTGACGAAGTACTCGTCGCCCAGGCGATAGCAGACCGAGCCCCAGCCGAGCGGGATGAAGGTCAGTTCGCCGGAGACGCCGTACGACGTCTTGATCGTTTTGAGCAGGGCTGACCGGTCGACCGTGGGTTCTGCGAGCATGCGGTCAGCGGAACGCGTTCTGGCCGGTCAGGGCCTGGCCGATGACCAGTTGGTGGATCTCGGAGGTGCCCTCGTAGGTGAGGACCGACTCGAGGTTGTTGGCGTGCCGCATGATCGGGTACTCGCCGCTGATGCCGTTGGCGGCCAGGATGGTGCGGCACTCGCGGGCGATGGCGATGGCCTCGCGGGTGTTGTTCAGCTTGCCGACGCTGACCTGCTCGGGTCGCAGGGTGCCCTTCTCCTTCAGCCGGCCGAGGTGGACGGCCAGCAGGATGCCCTTGTTCAGCTCGACCGCCATGTCGGCGATCTTGGCCTGCGTGATCTGGTAGCCGGACAGCGGCTTGTCGAAGACGGTCCGATCACCGGCGTACGCGATCGCCGTCTCCAGACAGTCCCGGGCCGCTCCCATCGCACCGAAGATGATGCCGAAGCGCGCCTCGTTCAGGCAGCCCAGTGGCCCGGACAATCCCAAAGCCTCAGGCAGTAGGGCGGAAGCAGGCAGACGCACATCTGATAGCACGAGCTCCGACGTGACCGAGGCGCGCAGCGACATCTTCAGCTTGATCTCCGGCGCCGAGAACCCAGGCGTCGCCGTCGGTACGACGAAACCGCGCACGCCCTCGTCGGTCCGCGCCCACACGACTGCGACGTCAGCGACCGAGCCGTTGGTGATCCACATCTTCGAACCGTTCAGCACCCAGTCGTCGCCGTCGCGCCGCGCGTTCGTCCGCATCCCACCAGGGTTCGAACCGAAGTCGGGCTCGGTCAGCCCGAAGCAGCCGATCGCCTCACCCGCGGACATCCGGGGGAGCCACTCTTCCTTCTGCGCGTCGCTGCCGTACTTCCAGATCGCGTACATCGCCAGCGACCCCTGCACCGACACCAGCGACCGCATGCCCGAGTCCGCAGCCTCGATCTCCAGACAGGCCAGCCCATAGGCCACCGGCCCCAGCCCCGCACACCCGTACCCGGTCAGATGCATCCCCAGGAACCCGAGCGAGCCCAGCTCCTTGGCCAACTCCCGGGCTGGAATCGAAGCGCTCTCGAACCACTCCGGCAGCGAAGGCCGCAACCGCTCATCCGCATACCGCCGCGCAGCCGCCCGGACATCGACCTCCTCAGAGGTCAGCAGCGAGTCGACGTCAACGAGATCCAGCGAAACGGTCATGGCCAAACGCTAGCCCTAACCAGACCACAGTGAAGGGAGGTTTATCTCACTTCCGGTACCAGGGCCACCACCAGCGCCGTTTGCGCGGATGCCGGACAGTTAGAGAGCTGTAGCGCGCAGCGCCCTTCACAATCAGATGTACGCCGTTCGGTCCGGCCGGAGCTGTCTTGTTCGAAGCGGAGCCGCCGTGCAGCTCGACATCGTCGAGGGTGACGGACCAGCCGACCGGCACGATCATCGTGATCGAGCTGTGGGTGAGGTTCGCGGTGACGGTCACCTCTCGCCAGTGAACTGTGGCATCGGTGAAGTCAAGGCGGGCCGAGGAGTGCACGAGCTCGGCGGCGACCCGCTCCGGAACCTGCCAGGCCCCCTCGCGCTTCTGCGCGCTGTGGGTGGCGCGGATCGTCACCTCGGTCGACTTGGAGGTGTCCCGGACCGGGACCAGATCGGCGGTCGCGTCGCGCAGTTCGAGCTGCGTCTTGGCGGAGTAGACCTGGGTCAGCCGCTCGTCCAGCTCCTGGAAGTCGAGGCGGCCGTCGGTGTGTGCTTCCTGGAGCACGGCGGCAGCATGTTCGCGGTCGTTGTCAGAGGCCCGTTGACCGGGCGGCGGCTGCTCCAGACTCATGCCGCCAACGGTACGCCGTACCGGAGTCGGGACGGCACCTCAATTGGCCGGGGTCGTCACATACACCGGGGTCGTCACCTTGGGTGGCCACCTGGGATGATGGCGACGTGAATCCGCGCACCGTCGTCATCCTCGGCTCGACCGGATCGGTCGGCACCCAGGCGCTCGAGCTGATCGGGCGCAACCGCGACCGGTTCCGGGTGCTGGGTCTGTCGGCCGGTGGCGACAACGTCGGGCTGCTGGCGGAGCAGGCGCTGGCGTTCGAGGTCGAGGTGGTCGCGGTGGCGAAGGCCACAGTGGCGCAGGATCTGCAGCTGGCGTTCTACGCCGAGGCCCAGCGCCAGGGATACGCGCAGGGCGAGTTCCGGATCCCGAAGATCATCACCGGTCCGGACGCGTCGAGCGAGCTTGCCGCCACCCCGTGCGACGTCGTACTGAATGGCATCACCGGCTCGGTCGGCCTGCGCCCGACGCTGGCCGCTCTCGACGCGGGGAACACCCTCGCTCTGGCCAACAAGGAGTCGCTCGTCATCGGCGGCCCGGTGGTCACCCGGCGGGTGAAGCCCGGTCAGATCGTGCCGGTCGACTCCGAGCACAGTGCGATCGCGCAGTGCCTGCGCGGTGGAGCGGCCGATGAGGTCCGCAAACTGCTGCTGACCGCGAGCGGCGGGCCGTTCCTCGGCCGGAAGCGCAGCGAGCTCGGCGAGGTCACCGTGGAGCAAGCGCTTGCCCACCCGAACTTCGCGATGGGCCCGGTCGTCACGATCAACTCCGCGACGCTGGTCAACAAGGGTCTCGAGCTGATCGAGGCGCACCTGCTCTTCGGTATCCCGATGGAGCGCGTCGAGGTCGTCGTCCACCCGCAGCAGGCGGTGCACTCGATGGTCGAGTTCCACGACGGCTCGACGATCGCGCAGGTCTCGCCGCCGACCATGACGCTGCCGATCGCGCTCGGTCTGGGCTGGCCCGACCGGATAGCGGACGCATCGCCGCCGTGGGACTGGGCCACGGCGAGCACCTGGCAGTTCCTCCCGCTGGATGACGAGGCGTTCCCGGCGGTGGGCCTGGCCCGTGAGGCCGGGACCCGCGGCGGTACCGCTCCGGCCGTCTTCAACGCGGCGAACGAGGTCTGCGTGCAGGCCTTCCGGGACGGGAAGCTGCCCTTCCTCGGCATCGTCGACACTGTCGCCCGGGTGCTGACCGATCACGACGTACCCTCGTACGAGGAGCTGTCCGTCGACGACGTCCTGGCCGCGGATGCCTGGGCACGGACCCGGGCGCGCGAGATCACCGGAGTACAGGAGACCACGAACGCATGACCGCACTGCTCACCTTCCTCGGCATCCTGGCCTTCGCCCTCGGCATCATCGCGTCGGTGGCCTTGCACGAGATGGGTCACATGCTCCCGGCCAAGGCGTTCGGGATGAAGGTGACCCAGTTCTTCGTCGGATTCGGCCGGACGGTCTGGTCGACCAAGCGCGGCGAGACCGAGTACGGCTTCAAGGCGATCCCGGCCGGTGGTTTCGTCCGGATCATCGGGATGCTGCCGCCCGCTAAGGGAGCGGACCCCGGCAAGGTGCGGAAGGCAAGCACCGGCCCGATCCAGTCGATCGCCGAGAACGCCCGCAACGCGGAGTACGAGACCATCGACCCGGCCGACAACGGGCGGCTCTTCTACCAGAAGCCGTGGTGGCAGAAGCTGATCGTGATGGCCTCCGGCCCGCTGGTCAACGTCGCGATCGCGTTCGTCCTGTTCGGCGGTCTCTTCATGCTGTACGGCGCCGGAGTCGCGCAGACGACCGTCTCCACCGTCACGGACTGCGTGATCCCGGCGAGCCAGGCCAGCGCGGAGCGCAAGTGCACCGACACCGACAAGGTGTCGCCGGCCAAGACCGCGGGCTTCCAGGTGGGCGACAAGATCCTGTCCTTCAACGGCACCCAGATCTCCAGCTGGGAGCAGCTCACCCCGCTGATCCGGGCGAACACCGACAAGCCCGCCACGATCGTTGTCGAGCGCAACGGTCAGCAGAAGACCCTGAAGACCAACACGATCGTGAACCAGGTGCCGAAGGAGGCCGGGTCCGACGAGGTCGTCTCGGTCGGCTTCCTCGGCGTATCGCCGGAGATGAAGCTCGAGCGGCAGGGGCCGGCGTACGTGGTCGACCGGATGGGCGAGCTGACCGTCGCCACCGTCAAGGCGATCGGGAACTTCCCGGAGAAGCTGGTCGGTGTCGCGAAGTCCATCGTCGGCGGTGAGCGTGACAAGAACGGCCCGATGAGTGTGGTCGGCGCCAGCCGGGTGGCTGGTGAGGTCGCGGCGAACCAGTCCTGGACCGTCGGTGAGCGGCTCGCCTTCGGCGTCTCGCTGCTCGCCTCGCTGAACCTGTTCCTTGCTCTGTTCAACTTCATCCCGCTGCTGCCGCTCGACGGCGGCCACATGATCGGCGCGATCTGGGAAGGCGTCCGGCGCGGCTTCGCCAGGCTGTTCGGCCGCCCTGACCCCGGGTACGTCGACGTCGCCAAACTGCTCCCGATCGCGTACGTGATGGCGAGCGTGATCACGGTGATGGGTGTGCTGCTCGTCATCGCCGACATCGTGAACCCGATCCGTCTGTTCAACGGCTGACCCTCTCACCCACGAGTAAGGAATCATGAGCATCTCCCTGGGCATGCCCGCGCTGCCGCCGCCCGTCCTGGCCCCGCGCCGTAAGACCCGCCAGATCAAGGTGGGCAAGGTGCTGGTCGGTGGCGACGCGCCGGTCTCGGTGCAGTCGATGACCACGACGCTGACCTCCGACGTCAACACCACGCTGCAGCAGATCGCCGAGCTGACCGCGGCCGGCTGCGACATCGTCCGGGTCGCCTGCCCGTCGCAGGACGATGCCGACGCGCTGGCCGAGATCGCGCAGCACTCGCAGCTCCCGGTGATCGCCGACATCCACTTCCAGCCGAAGTACGTGTTCGCCGCGATCGAGGCCGGCTGTGCGGCGGTCCGGGTGAACCCGGGCAACATCCGCAAGTTCGACGACCAGGTCAAGGAGATCGCGGCCGCCGCCAAGGACCACGGCACCTCGATCCGGATCGGCGTCAACGCCGGTTCGCTCGACCCGCGGCTGCTGAAGAAGTACGGCAAGGCCACGCCCGAGGCGCTGGTCGAGTCCGCGGTCTGGGAGGCGTCGCTGTTCGAGGAGCACGGCTTCCACGACTTCAAGATCTCCGTGAAGCACAACGACCCGGTGATCATGGTCCGCGCCTACGAGCTGCTCTCCGAGCGCGGCGACTGGCCCCTGCACCTCGGCGTCACCGAGGCCGGCCCCGCCTTCCAGGGCACGATCAAGTCCGCCACCGCGTTCGGCGCCCTGCTCTCCAAGGGCATCGGCGACACCATCCGCGTCTCGCTCTCGGCCCCGCCGGTCGAAGAGGTCAAGGTCGGCCTGCAGATCCTGCAGTCGCTGAACCTGCGCGAGCGCAAGCTCGAGATCGTCTCCTGCCCCTCCTGCGGCCGCGCCCAGGTCGACGTCTACACCCTCGCCGAGCAGGTCACCGCCGGCCTCGAAGGCATGGAGGTCCCGCTCCGCGTCGCCGTCATGGGCTGCGTCGTGAACGGCCCCGGCGAAGCCCGCGAAGCCGACCTCGGCGTCGCCTCCGGCAACGGCAAGGGCCAGATCTTCGTCAAGGGCGAGGTCATCAAGACCGTCCCCGAGTCCAAGATCGTCGAGACCCTGATCGAAGAAGCCCTCCGCATCGCCGAAGAAATGGGCGACACCGCCACCGGCGAACCCTCCGTCACGGTCGGCTGAACGTGGGGGACGAGCCAACGCACCTGGATGACATCCGCACGGGCGATGGAAGGCCGTGGAGTCGCGAGCGTGCCGAGGAGCTCATTGCGACATTGAACGAGGTCGAGATGGAGTTCGGCCCGTCGGAGCATGGATGGCGGTACGGCGGCGGCCGGGACCTCGACAGGCTCATCGAGAAGGCCCGGGAGTCGACCTCCGATAGCCTCGCGCCGTGACCAATTACCTTGTGGTGTCCGCGATCCCTGGTGAGGCTCGGTATGTGCCGGAGGGGCTGCCGGTGCTGATCACGGGGGTCGGGAAGACGCAGGCTGCGGTGGCGGTGGCGCGGGCGTTGGCGGCTCGAGATGTTTCGGAGCTGGTGGTGCTGAATGTTGGTACGACGGGGGCGCTGCGGGACGGGTTGTCGGGGATCTATCTGCCGAGCGTGGTGATCAATCACGATCTGAACGCGGAGGCGATCCGGGCGATCGGGCTGGATCCGCAGGAGGAGTTGCCGATCGACGGGGGTGACGGGACGGTGCTGGCGTCGGGCGACGTGTTCGTGGCCGACCCCGTCGTACGGGACCGGCTCGCGGAGCGGGCGCAGTTGGTGGACATGGAGGCGTACGGCGTCGTCTACGCCTGCCGCGAGTTCGGCGTACCGGTGAAGGTCGTCAAGCACGTGTCGGACTCGGCCGACGACTCCGCCTACGACTGGCCGGCCATGGTCGACGCCAGCGCCAAGGTGCTGGGCGAGTGGCTGACGCAGTACGTCCGGCAGGTATGACGCGTCCGCTGCCGGGACGAACTGGACGAGGTGTACTGCCACGCCTGAGCACCCGGCCTCCTGAGAGGAGACCGGGTGCTCGAGGTCACTGCCCCTGCAGGAACAGGAACTGGCGAGCGAGCTGACGAACCTCGGCCCAGCGTTCGTCGGTGTGCAGGGCCGGGCCGCGCCAGAGCTTTTCGTTGCCGGGGCCGGACATCTGCTCGAGGTGCTGGTCGATCGTGGTCAGGAGGTCCAGCTCGGCCTGGGTGAGGCCGAGCTGAACTCCCAGTTGGGGTGCGTCCTCGAGGTCGAGCGCGAGCTCGTCCGCGAGGTCACCCACTCCGATCCCCGCGAGATAGGCCTCCTGATCTGCTGCGGGCAGCGCCAGCCGGGCCACCGCCCGCAGCAAGGCGATCAGTTGTCGCGAGTTGCCGGTCATCGTGATCCTTAGATGTTCTCGAGGTTGTGGCCGATGCGCTCGGTGCCCTTGCCGCTGGAAACCTTCCAGTACGGGTTGGGTCCATGATGCCCGCCGCCGGGATGCCACTGGAGGTTGCGTCCGGTCAGGTTGCCGGCGTCGTTGACCTCCTGGGCCTTGAAGCCGCGGCCGCGCGCGCTGCCCCGCCCGAGTGTTCCGGTCCGGAAGTTTCCGGACTTCTCCACGACCGACTTGATCTTGCCCGGATCCTTGTCGAGGATCCGGCTCGGCTTGTCGAAGATCCGCTCGAGCTTCCGGTTCGCGCTGGCCTTCTGCACGGCCTGCCCGACACCCTTCACGACCGAGGTGAGCCGTTTCGCCGCCGACGCGACCCGGCTGGCCATCATCACCCCACGGACGGCCAGCATCGCCGCTCCGGCGATCCCTCCGGTGACCGCTGTCAGGGCGACCGTGATGGCGATCTCGGCGACGACCTGCAGGATCATCTTGCGGTTCTCGTAGACCCACTTGGCCGCCTTCACCGCGGCGGCCTTGACCCCGTGGGCCACCGCGACCGCTGTTTTGACCACCGCCTTGGCGGCCTTCTTGATCGACCCGATCGGATCCTTGCGGATCTCGTTGACCTTCTTGGCGACCTTGACCGCGACCTTGATCGCCGTCTTGACCACGGTCTTGACGGTCTTCTCGATCTTCTTGATGACTTCGACGGGGTGGGTGACGACGTACTTGATCGCTTCGAAGGTCTGGGTCGCGGTGTCCTTGACCCAGTTGACCACGGTCGAGGCGACGTTGATGGTCTCCTTGACTGTCTCGACCACTCGGTTCGTGACGGTGGTCGCGACGGTCTTGATGCTCTCGACGATGCTGCTGAACCAGGACATGCCGTCCGGGTCGCTGAACGTGATCGGGTTGTTGTTCCCGTAGACATAGGCGTTCAGCGACTGCGGATCGGTGTTGTCGAGTTGTGGGTCGACGGAGATGAACTTGCCGATCGTCGGGTCGTACTCCCGGGCACCGAGATGCACGAGTCCGGTCGTCGGGTCGTTCGTGCCGCCGACGAAGCCACGCTGTCCCGGCCAGGCTGTCGGCGTCGTACCGCGCTGGTTGCCGTACGGGTCCTCGCGGCGTCGCTGGACGGTCTGGGTGGCGTTGTCGGCGATCGCGGTGGTCGATGTGCCGTGGTGGTCGGCGCCGAGCCAGTACAGCTGGCCCTTGGTCCGCACCGCCACCGTCTTGCCGCCGAACTCGTAGTGCCTGGTCCCCTCGGCCTCGGCCGCACCGGGCTTGAGCAGGAGTTCGGTGTCGCCGAGGTAGAGCGTCGTACCGGTGTTGTCGCGCCGGATCAGCCGTTCACCGTTGGCGTCGTACAGGAACGACGTGTCCTGGCCGTTCTTGGTGACCTTCTCCAGGTCGTCCTCGAAGTTCCAGGTGTACGTCTCGCCGACCCCGCCGACAGATCGCGCCGTCCGGTCGCCGGCCTCGTTGTAGGTGTAGGTGTCGGTGCGGCCGCCGGCCGGCATACCGGTGCCGGTGGTGACGACGCTCTGCACCGCGTGCGGCCGCGCCTGTCCGGCGGCCGGGTAGTTGTACGTCGCGGTCGTCGAACCGCTGGCCGAGGTCCTCGTCTCGGTCTTGCGGTTGCCGATCTTGTCGAAGGTCCAGCTGTGCCAGTACGGCGCGGGCCCGCCGAGGTTCGCGGCTGCCGGAGCCGTGCTGCAGTCGCCCGGCGCGTTGTCCGCTCCCGGCTTCGGAGTCCACGCCGCGGTCATCCGGCGCAGGTAGTCGTAGTCGAAGCACTGCGTGTCGGTCTGCTCGCCGGTGAGCGAGGAGGGCCGGTCGTTGACCTGCTTGATGTTTCCCGAGTCGTCGTACCCGTAGTCGACCTCGGAGACCAGGCTCGGTGACAGTTCGCGTTCGGTGGTGACCTTGGAGAGCCGGCGGGTGCCTTCCTCGTAGCTGTAACCGATCGAGACCCATTTGCCGTTGGTCGAGCCCATCGTGATCGACTCGGCCTCACCGAACGCCGTGTACGACGTTCCACGCACGTACGACGTGTTCCCGGACGCCAGCGTGGTGGGCTGGTCCTTGCCGTTGTAGCCGTAGGTGAGTGTCTCGCCCGGCAGCCCGCCGACAGCCGGCAGGGTTTCGGTGTCGAGCTGGCCGTCGTCGCGATAGGTGCTGGTGAACTGGTAGGTGCCGGCGAGCTTTCCTTCGTTGGCCGGGATCACGTACTCGTTGCCGGTGGCTCGGCCGCGGACGTCGTAGCCGGTGACCCGGTTGATGTAGGGGTTGCCGTCCTTGTCGTAGCGGGTGGAGGAGGTCGGCATCCCGGCCAGCAGGGTGTCGAAGACGAACTCGGCACGCTTCGGTCCGGTGGCCGAACCCTCGCGGACGGCGGTCGTCCGGCCGAGGACGTCGTACTCGAAGGCCAACGTCTGCCCACGGCTGTCGGTCTGGGTGCTGACCTTGTCGAGGTCGTCGTAGGCGAACGTGGTGGTGCCCTTGTCCGGGTCGACCTCCTTGGTCTTGCGGCCGCGAACGTCGTACTCGTAGGTCCACTGGTTGCCGGCCGGGTCGGTCACCGCGGCCAGCTGGCCACGCTGGGTGTACCCGTACGTCGTCTTGTCGTAGGTGCCCGACGCCGAGTCGCCCGTGTACTGGCGCATCTCGAGCAGCCGGCCCTGTACGTCGGTGATCCTGGTGATCGGGGTTTCGCCGGTGGGTGGGTCGACGGTTTCGCTGTCACCGGAGTAGGTGTGCTTGGTTTCCCACAGCACCCGGTTGAAGGATTTCACCTGCTCGGTGGTCGGACGGCCGGCCAGGTCGTACAAGGTGACCTTCTGGGTCGGCAGTTCCTCCTCCACCGGAGTGACGAGCTTCTCGGTCACCGGGGAGTCCTGGTAGTACGGCCCGTTCTGCTTCACTTCGAGGCCGCGGCTGTCGTACTTCACATCGCTGACGACGCTCCCGCCGGTCCGTAGCGATTCCTTGGACTGGCGCGGCCGCATCAGGCCGTCGTAGATCTCCACTGCCGCGTCGGTGGTCCCGTCGGTCTGCAGTGAAGTGGTCGTCACCGTCAACGGCGAGTTGTCGAAGATGCCGTAGGTGTAGGAGACGTCCGGTACGGCGGCGTTGTCGGCAGCGGCCGCCAGACCGGCCTCGTTCGCGCCCGCGGTGGCGAACTTGGCCGTCACGGCGCCGGTGCGGCCGGGGTACCAGACCTTGGTGGTCCGGCCGAGCGGGTCGTAGATCGCCTCGGTCCGCTTGCCGGACTCGTCCGTGGTGGCGACTTGCTGGCCCCAGGCCGGTTCGAGTTCGACGATGGTCGTGTGGCCGTTGGGCTTGATCGACTCGACCTTGGTGACCGGACCCGGACCGGCCGGGGTGTAGACGACCTTGCTGGTCTCGTTCTTCGGGTTGCTCATCTCGGTCGCGCGACCGAGCGTGTCGTACTTCGTCACGCCGGCCACCTGGTACTGCGGGGTGCCGTCGGCCGCGAAGCCGGACAGTCGCTCCGTCTTGGTCGCGTTGGCCTTCGTCGGCGCCGCATCCAGTGACGTCGCGTCGTCGTAGTAGGTGCGGTTGTCCTCGATCACCTGCTCCTTGGTGTACGGCTTGCCACAGGCAACCGCCACCGTGAGCTCCCGCTTCGGGACTTCGCTGATCCCGGCGGCCGGGTTCGAGGTGTACTCGAAGGACGTGCAGCTGTCGTCGGCCGCCGTACTCAGGTCGTTGAGGTCCGTCTTGCTCTTCAGTACGCCGTCATCGTCGTAGGTGTTGAAGGCCTGACTCTTGCGTTCACCGCCACCGGCCAGTTGCTCGGTCTGCCGGTTGCCGCCCTGCTCGACCTGGAACGAACTGACTGTCGCCCAGGACCGCACCCGGGTCGACGTCGCTCCGGACACCCACTGGTCGTTGATCGTGCGCTGGACTTCTTCGGTGCCGTTGAAGGTGCGGGTCTCGAGCGGCTGGCCGGACAGGGGTGCCTGGTCCTCGACCAGGGCGCCGGTGGAGTCCTGCACCTTCACGTCCTTGAAGGTGCCAGGGGTGCCGGTCTTGTCGCCGTCCATGCCGCGGAAGAAGCGGTTCTCGGTCACGGTCTGCGGACCGCCGACGTTGCCCTTGCGGACGATGGTGCGGTCGTAGCCGCGCCATTGCGACCAGGTCTTCTGGCCGATCTCGACCAATCCGTCCTCGTCGTCGTGCCGCCACGCCGGGGCACCGGGGTACTCGACTGTCGTCACGGTCGGCTCGTTGCCGGAGATTCGGTCGGTCTCGGTGACAGATTTGACGACGTACTTGTGGAACCAGTCCTGCCGCTCGGTCGTGGAGCCTGGAGGTGTCCATTTCATCGGGTGGCAGCGGCGGCCGTTGGTGTCAGCGGCCGGTACATCGCCCGGTTTGCAGTCGGTGGGGTAGTAGCCGATGGCAAGTTCGCCGCCGGTGCCGTAGGAGACGCGGTTGACGCGCCACCAGTTCATTTCGGGCAGGTTGTCGCCGACCTTGTCGACCCGGTTGGCCAGCTGGATGCCGTCGAGGTTGACCTCGGGGATGGCGATGCCGCCGGCGTTGCCGACGTGGCCGGCGTACGTGATGGCTTCGAGCCAGAGACCGGGCTTGGTGCCGTCGCCGTTCTCGGGGAAGCTGTGCCGCAGGTTCCAGGTGCTGACCAGGTCGAAGCTCGTGCCGCGGTAGATGTAGGTGCTGACCTTCGACAGCTTCTTCGTGGTGAAGAACGTCGCATTGTGCTTGTTCTCGCACTTGTCGGGCTTGGTGTTGTTCGGACCCATGCACCGCTGGTCGAGAGGCGTGTCCGGGTAGTCGTCGGCCCCGGTGCAGGCGCTCCCGTCCCGGCAGCGCTCGGTGGTGCTGAACTCGACCTTGCCGACGGCCGGAGTGCTGAAGGTGGTGCCGTCGCGCTGACCGTACTCGATGGTGCGGATGTTGCCGCCGCGGATGTACGGCGCCACGTCGGTCGCGGTCTGGTTCTTGCCGTAGTAGTTGGTCTCGGTGTCGTAGAACAGGCTCATGGTGTTGCCTTGCCTGTCGACGACGTAGTCGAGGTTCCACTTGTAGATCTGCTGGCAGGACGAGGCGGCGAAGTTGCCGGCGGTGAAGCACTGCTCGCCGGAGTGGTTGCCGAACACCGGCACCGTCCAGCCGGAGTTTGTCCGCTGAGTGGTGGCCCCAGGCAACTTGTTCAGCCCGAAGTAGTACTTCGTGCCGTCCTTGGTGGTGAGGCGCCAGTGCTCGCCCTTCTCGAGGTCGGTGCGGCCGTCGTCGCCGTTGTCGGCGCCGGACAGCTTCTCGATCACGGAGCCGTCGTCGGCGCGCGGATGCCAGGTCTTCGTGACGTCGTCACGGACGAGCTCGCCACCTTTACCGTTCAGTGTGAACGTGGCGTTCTCGCCGGCCCAGCACATGTCGCCGGTGATCTTGGTGCCGTTGTTCCCGGTGCTCTCGGTCTTCGACGCACAGGAGGCGAACCGCTGCTCGATCGAACCACCAGGCTGCAGATCGAACCCTTGGCCACCCCACGACGGCTGATTGTTGGTCGAGGCCGTCCGGCCGTCGACGCCGCCGGAGCTGTAGTCGAGGCTGATCTTGGGGGTCGGGCCGCCGTTGCTCGGCGGGACCGTCATCGGGTACTGCCAGCCGAAGTCGCCGGAGGAGCCGCCGACCTGCCAGGTCGCGGTCGGGGCGAGCTGCGAGGCGCCGAAGTTGCCGGTGCCGCCGGACGGACCGGCGGTGACTGTGAACGTCGATGTCCGCGCGGCGACGGGGACGTCGGCGGTGAGGTTGCCGTTGCCGTTGTTCTGCACAGCGATGGGCTTGCCCGTGGACCGGTCGATCACGCGCAGGCGCTGGGCCCAGTCGCCACCGAAGGCGTCCCGGAAGTCCTCGTAGCGCAACTGGAGCGAAACCTTGCCGCTCTTGGCGACGCCGTCGGTGCGGTTGACCTTCAGTTCCAGGCTGTCGGTACCGCGGCGGGCAAGGCCGATGTGTACCTTGCCCGGCGTGCTCTCGGCGACAGTGGTGGCGGCGGACGCGGAGTTCGCCGCCGGCGTGCCGACCCAGATCGGAAGCTTGCCGGCCTGGACCTTGGGGCCGGTGGCCAGGCCGCCCGCCAGTTGGGTCTGCCAGCCGGCCTTCGGCACCGGAACGGACACGTCGGCGGCGCCGTCGGCCGGCCAGCTCACCTTCGCTGTGCGTGGCTTCGCCGCCGCGGCCTCGGCAGGGTCGGCGGCCTTGGGGACCGGAGTGAACGGCTTGGTGGGGACGGACTTCTGTTTCGTCGGTTTCCACGCAGGGTCGTCGCGGACCGGGGCCGCTTGGGCAGCTGGCCCCCAGACGGTCGCGAGCAGCGCAAGGGCGGTGGCGGTCGAGATCGTGATCCGGGTGGTCTTCGAACTCGGGCGGGGGAGGCGCATGCGTGCGTCCTCTCGGCGAGATGGGTGGGCGATGCCATTCCAACGATTCACCCCGGTACCGGCAAGCCGTTCGATGCAGGTCGAAGTCAGAGTTGGTGTGGGTACGGCAGACTTGGACTTGACCTTGACCCTGGGGGCAAGGTTTAGCGTGGGGATCACAAGGAGGCGGGATGCGGATCGGGGATCTGGCGGCAGCGGCCGGGGTGACGGTGAAGGCGGTGCGGTACTACGAGTCGCAGGGGTTGCTGAAGCCGCGCCGGGAGTCCAACGGGTACCGCGCGTACGAGGCCGAGGACGTGGTGATCGTGCGCGAGGTGAAGGCGTTGCTGAGTCTCGGGCTGACCGCGGAGCAGACGTACCCGTTCATCGAGTGCCTGCGCGCCGGCAATGACCGGGCCGACGTGTGCCCGGCGTCGCTGACGGCGTACCGGATCCGGATCGCCGAGGTGGATCAGCGGATCGCTGAACTCACCGCGCTGCGCGGCAGGCTGACCGGCCTCCTGACCGATGCCGAGAGCTGGAGGACGAACCAACGATGAGTGATCTGCAAGAGGTCGACGAGACCACCTTCGACGAGCTGGTACTGCGGGCGGACAAGCCGGTGCTGGTGGAGTTCTGGGCGCAGTGGTGCGGACCCTGCCACCAGATCCTGCCGGTCCTGACGCAGATCGGTGCCGAGCGCAACGATCAGCTGACGGTCGTGAAACTCAACGCCGACGAGAACCCGGCCATCTCCGCCAACTACCGGGTGATGGCGCTGCCGACCCTGATGCTCTTCCACCATGGCGAGCCGATCTGGGCCGTCGTCGGCGCCCGCCCCAAGGCCAAGCTGCTCAAGGAACTCGACGACGCGCTACTCGCGACCGTCTAGCCCTTCGATCACCGCGGCCATGACCTGCTGCCAGTGAGTGCGCTGGCGTTCGCGCTCGTCCGCGTCCGCCAGCCTCTCCTGATGGAAGCGCAGTACGGTCTTGCTCCCGGCCGCCGACACCGCCACCTGCACGGTGCTCTCGTGTGGCCAGTCGGCCGGATGCCAGGTCAGCCGCACCCGGTCGTCCTCGTGCAGGCTGCGGACCTCGCCGACGGTCCCGTCATCAGTCTTGTACGGCGCTCCGTCCGTCAGCTCCACGCCGTCACCCAGCCACAGGGCGATGCCGGCCGGGCTCACGACGAACTCCCAGACCTCGTTCACCGGGTAGGGGAGTGTCTTCGAGACGCCGATGTTCCAGCCGGCGTCCTTGGTCTGCCCGGTCGGCATCAGAGGGCCGACTGCTGGTGGAAGACGACGCGCCAGTCGCCGGAGCCGTTGTTCCAGATGCTGCTTGCGTAGGAGGGGAAGACCTTCTCCTCGCCTTCGAACAGGACTGTCACGTCCACGCGGTAGGTGACGATGGCGGTGTGCTCGTCGACCACGATCACCTTCTCGTCGGTGCGCGGGGTCTTCAGGTAGGGGTTGTGGTTCGCCTGGATGCCCGGTACGGCGGTCGCCTTGTCGATGATGCCGTACTTGCTGACCGCGAGCGCGTCGTCGCGGAGCCAGTGCGCGTAGAAGGATCCGTCACCCTCCCGGTTCGCGCGCCACAGTTGATCTTCGAGCTCGAGCAGGGTTTCCGCGATGGTCATAACGCCCTCCTGAAAAGCTGTAACTGGTTATACCGGTGTTCGACACCGACTATAGTGGTTACATGAAGCCAGGGGCAAGGCGTCTGACCGGCTCGGACGGCGTGAGTCACACGTTCGATCCGGGCAGCTTCGCGCTGGAACTGATCCTGAGCGGCGGCCCGCCACCATGGGACCGCTACGAGCAGCTGCAGACACCCGACGACGCCGCCGCGTGGCTGGCCGGCTCGTACTTGGCCGCGGACCTGCCGTTCGCTGCGGAAGACGTGCGGATCAGCAAGCCGGATCTCACCCGCCTGAAGGAATTCCGCACGATGCTGTGGCACGTCGTACCGGCTCTGATCGCTGATGCGAAGGAGGTTCCGGGGATCGCTGCCCGGGACCTGACACCGGCGGACCGCGAATACCTCAACTCCACAGTGGGGGAGACGCCCCGCCCCGAGCTGGACGAGCATGGCGCCATCCGCTGGCAAACACCCATCACCATGCGCCAGGTCCTGGGCGCAGCCGCCCAGGACCTGATCGAGATCATCGGCAGTGACCGAGTCTCCCGCCTACGGATGTGCCAGGGCAGCAACTGCGCCCTGATGTTCTACGACACCTCACGCCCCGGCAACCGCCGCTGGTGCTCGATGCAGCGGTGCGGTAATCGCCACAAGGTCGGCAACTACCGCACCCGCCACAACGATTAGCCCCAAACTCCGACTAGCGCCGCTGGAAGATCCACCGCTGACACGGGCCGCCGTGGTAGAACCACGTGATCACTTCGGCCTGTGAGGTGCGGTTACAGCCGGCCACGTCCATCGACAACCCGGTGCCCACCTGGATGACGCTGTTGCCGCCCGGACTGGGTTCGATACGCCACAGCTGGCACTCCGACTCGTTACTCGTCCAGAGCGTGATCTCGGCCGTCGGCAGTTTCGAGCAGCCCACGATGTCGAGCACCTTCGAGGTCTTCCCGTCGACGATCTTGTAGACGTCGTCGCCGAGACTCTCCAGCTTCCACGACTGGCACTGGCTGCCCGGCACCTCGTCCCACATCCGGACGTTGGCGCCGTCCTCGATCTGGCAGTCCTGGACGTCCAGAACGGCCAGGTTGCTGGTGGCCGCCGACGTCCGGTACTTGGCGGTCAGATCCGGAACCGCCGGTGCCGCGTTGTACGACGGCCGCAGGATCCACTGCTGGTTCGCACCCTGTCCGCAGCTCTCCTGCTGCACCGGTGCCATGTCGGCCGGTGACGCGTCGATGATGGAGAGACACTTCCCGCTGTGGGCGACCTTCAACTGGACGACCGTGTCGTAGCTGGCACCGTCGACGTACGACAGCGTGAACTGCTGGTTGGCGGTCGCTTCCCCGTTGCCGTTGCCGCACGGCCATTGGATCAGCTCGCCGCCGTCAGCCATGCTCCAGCCGCCCAGGTCGGCACACTTGAGCGGCCCTTCACCGGTCGCGGTGTGCACCGGCTTCAGTGCGTACTGGTCGGTGCCGGCGATCTGGGTGATGTGGAACCGGGCGTTCAGATCGACCGGCAGGCACTGGTACTGGACGTACTTGGCCAGGTTCTCGACACTCGCTCCCGAGACGTTCAGGCACTTGCCGCTGTTGCGGTTGACCAGTTCATAGGTACGGCGCTCGATGTCGAACTTCGGCCCGGTCACCGCGCCCACCTGGCCCTGCCAGCCGGTCACCCGGTCGGCGAACGCCGTACCGGTGGAGTGGAACGTGAAGACCTGACGATCCACCGGCGCGGTGCCCCCGGCGTACGTGATCGCTGCGTCGTCCTTGCCGTCCTTGTTGTAGTCGCCGGTGGTCAAGGTCGCCTTCGACAGGTCGAGATCGACGGTCTTGCGCCACCACGAGCTCTGCGTGAGCGTGCTGCCGTTCGAGTGCAGGACGGTCAGGCCGGCGTCGGTCTGGGTGCCGGACGTCCCGTACTCGTACAGGCCGACGATGTCGTCCTTGCCGTCGCCGTCCACATCGGCGACCGCGGGCCGGGTCTTCTCCCAGCACAGGTTGCCGGCGCCGGAGTCGAAGACTGTCTGCGCGGCAGCGAACGAGCTACCGGTCGAGCGGTACAGGTCGACCGTCGTCCGGCACCCGTTCAGGTTCCGCACGCTGAGCAGATCGAGCTTGTTGTCGCCGTCGATATCGGCCAGCAGTGGCGCGCTGGCCGACCACGGGTTCCCGGCCGCGGCTGTGGCCCAGGTCGTCGGGGTCGCGAAGTTGTCCGAGCTCCGGAAGACCAGGGCGCTCCACTTGTCGCTACCTGCGTTCTGGACGACGATGTCGTCCTTGCCATCGGCATCGACGTCACCGCCGATCATCCGCGCGGTACTCAGCGGCCAGCCGTTCGCCCCGCTGCTCCACACCGCCGGCGGCGCGTCGTACCGGTTGCCGTCGGAATTCAGCCGGTACAGCCAGATCTGCCGGCCCGCGCCTTCGCGGAACATCGCCAGATCGGTCCGGCCGTCACCGTTGAGATCGCCTTGGACCGGCCGCGTGCGGTAGAGGTTGAAGCCACTGCCTTCCCGGCTGTCCCAGCCGATGTAGCCGGAGTGGAAGGTGCCGTCGGCGCGCGAGGCGAAGTTCCAGACCGAGGTCCGGCCGAAGCCGTGATCGACCACGGAGGTGATGTCGGCGCGGCCGTCGGCGTTGATGTCGTTGCGGACCTTGGTCTCCGGCGGCGGGGCGTCGGTGCGGGCCCGCAGACTCCACTGGGTGTACCGCTCACTGAGATTGTTCGCCCGGTCGACGGCCTTGACGAACAGGGTCGCCTGGGCCTTCTGGGTGATCGGGTCCTTGTAGAGCGTGGCCGGGATCGAAGCGGTACCGTCCGGCGCCGCCTTCACCCGCATCGTCATCTTGTCCTGCGCGTAGCCGAACAGGAACTCGGCCACATCGGTGTCGGCCGCGTTGCCGATCCTGAAATTGACCTTGCCGACCGTGCGGGTCTGCAGGAAGGCCTCGCTGGCCGGGAAGTCGGTCGAGGAGATGATCGGCTGCGCCGGCCGAACCGTGTCGATGACGAACCAGCAGTCCGGTGTCGACGGGCCACTGGCCCGGCCGTCCCGGGTGGTCGCGATGTACCGGTACGGCGTGTTCGGCAGCAGCTTGCCGGCCGGGACCTCCGGCCAGGAGAAGGCCGCGCCGCTGACCGTCGGCCCGACGTCGGAGGAATGTGCCTCGGTTCCCGCGGCGTCGAAGATCTGCAGCTTGGTGGTCACGTTGTCGCCGGCGTCCGGGTCGTTCGCGATCGCGGCGAACTGGGCCGGTGCATCGGAGATCGCGGTCGGTGCAGCCTGGGTGCCACAGGGCCGCGGCCGGACGAAGTTGAAGTCCTTCGGCATCCGGGGCACCGTGTTGTAGGTCATCGAGATGACCGCGGTCCACGGGTGGAACTTCTTCCACTGCCACCCGTCGCCCTCGTTGTCGGCGCGCAGCCCGAACGAGACCGTCGTACGGCGGTTGTCCGCGACGTCCTGGATGATCTGGCGCAGGCGCTCGTTGCCGAACTCGATCGGGTTGTCCTCGTTCCAGGGATAGGCCTCGCCGTGGCCGGTCGCGACGTGCTCGCGCCAGTAGTCTTCCTGGCTGCCCCAGTTGACGACGTCCGTGGTCTTCAGGTCGTGCAGCCAGTACAGCCGCACCGGACGCGCGGTGCCGTCCGGCGACTTGTTGATGGTGATCCGGAAGGTGGCGCTGATGATCTGGCTGCCGCCGATGGTCTGGGCGCCGTTGGTGGTGTTCATCAGGAACATCGACCGGTACTTGTGGTTCGTCTCGCCGTAGATCGCGCCCATCTTGGCGCCCTCGTCGTTGCGGTCGTAGGTCCAGCCCTGGTCACTGCCGGACATCTTGGTGCTGACGTGCAACCAGTTCACCGGCGTACCGCCGATGTCGGGGTCGATCAGCACCGGGTACTTCGTCTTCGGGTCGGCGAGCATCTTCTGGTCCGGCGTCAGCGCGATGGCCGACCCGGTGAGCTTGATCCCGACCTTGGCCTTGTGCTCGGCCGCGTCCCACATGGTCGGTGGGGGAGCGGTGAAGACGGTCTCACCCTTCTTGCCCTTGGCAACCGTCGTCCCGTCCTTGCGCACCGTCAGCCGCAGACTGTCACTGCTGACCGGGTAGTGCAGCGTCTTCAGCGCCGGGTTGGTCGCCGCGGACCGGGTCTTCACGACCAGCAAGTGCTTGAAGTCGGTGACTCCCACCACGATCCGCAGATCCATCCCGGGCAGCACCTCGGGGTACGTCGCCGTGTCCCCCTCCAGCCGCGGTGCCGGCAGCACGCCCGGCCAGCCGAGGCTGATCCGCTGCCCGCGCTTCCCGATCGTCAGTAGGTGCTTCGAACCCCCACCCGACAACACGATCGGCGTCATCGCCGCCTTCGGCCGGATGCTCCCGTCGGCCCCCTTGACCAGGGTCGGGTCCGGAGTCACCCACTTGTCCGCCTGCCGCACCCGCACCGGCAGCGCATGCTGGTCCATCGTCTTGGTGCCGTCCGGGTTCGCGTACACCTCTCCGGTCTCGGATCGCAGGTTCTCGATCTCGACCCGGCGCCCGGTCTCCCGAGCGGCCTTCGCAGCTTTCGCCGCCGGGGACACGTCCTCCGCCGCCGGTGCAGCCTCCTGGGCCGCCGGCCCACTCGGCGCCGCCACGGCGTCGCCGGCCGGAACGACGGCGGACGGCAACAACAACCCAGCAGCGGCGAGTCCCGCCGTCAGTGCTCCCCATCGCATCTGCGATCACCTCACTGTGAAGACCTCACGGAAACGGGCAAACCGAGCACCGTGCCGGGCCCAGCTCACTTTCACACGCTCACAGCGGACCGGACATCGTTTCGAGTCAGCTCGAAACGATGCCGGCCCGCAGGTGACGGAGGAGACGGGTCGGCCCGTCTCCTCCGTCTTGCTGGGACTAATCGATCCCGGCGCCGCCGGTGACGGCCGCGGTCCGCAGATCGACCGCGAAGTCGCGCGGCTCCTCGTCGTCCGGGTCCGCCACGCCACGGAGCAGCCCGTCCTCGATCTCGTCGACGCGCAGTCCGTCGAACGCGATCCGGGGTGAGGTCCAGACGACGCCGTCCGGGCCGATCGCGGTGATCGTCCAGCGGCCGACCAGCAGCAGCAGGCGCTCGCCGACGGCGGGCTCCACACTCATCACCGGATCGTCCGTGGGGACCCGCTCGGTCCGTTCGGGGTCCAGAACATCGACCAGGAAGGCCGTCCCGCGGTCGACGACACACAGCCGCACCGGGCTCGGTGTCGGGTACAGGCCCGACACCGCCCGCCGCGAGATCGCTTCGCCGCCGCCGAACGCGCCGGTCCAGGAGGCGCCTTCCGAAGGCTCGATCAGGACGACGACGCTGCGGCCGTCCCGCCCCTCGACGAACTCGTGATCGACGCCGCCGGACGCCGGATAGTCCGTCACAGCTGCCTCGTACGCCGCGGGGAAGACCCGCGCCGGCCCGATCACTTGCTTCTCGTCGGGTTGAAGAAGCGGTGCCAGATCAGCTCGGAGCGCCCGCTGACGGTCGGCCGGGTGGCGATCTCGAAGTTGCCGGCCTTCCCGTTCACGGTGCCGGGGAGCTTGTACATGATCGAGTCATTGCTCAGGCCTGCTTTCGGCTTGTTGTAGAAGTCGGGCTTCACCGTACGGGTGCCCTTGGAGAAGATCACGTCGTCGAACGATTCCGGGAAGTTGTGGAACGGCCCGGGTTCCTTGGACGCGCGGATCAGGGAGCGTGCCGAGTGGAACTTGTTGGTGGCCATCTCGATGTTCTTGGCCACGGTCTCGATCCGCTTGACGCTCGACGCCAGCCGGACCGCCGCCATCGCACCGCGGAAGGCGAGCGCTCCGACGCCGCCGGTGACCGCGCCGATGGCCACCGTGATGGCGATCTCGGCGACGACCTGGAGGATCATCGCGCGGTTCTCGTAGACCCACTTCGCCGCCTTCACCGCCACGGCCTTGACCGTGTGGGCAACGGCCTTGGCCGTTTTGACCACGGCGGCGGCCGCCTTCTTCAAGGAGCCGACCGGATCCTTGCGGATCTCGTTGACCTTCTTGGCGACCTTGACCGCGACCTTGACCGCTGTCTTGACGATCGTCTTGACGGTCTTCTCGATCTTCTTGATGACTTCGACCGGGTGCGTGACGACGTACTTGATCGCTTCGAAGGTCTGGGTCGCGGTGTCCTTGACCCAGTTGACGACCGTCGAGGCGACGTTGATCGTTTCCTTGACCGTTTCCACCACGCGGTTGGTGACGGTGGTCGCGACGGTCTTGATGCTCTCGACGATGCTGCTGAACCAGGACAGACCGTCCGGGTCGGAGAAGGTGATCGGGTTGTTGTTGCTGTAGATGTACCCGTTCAGGGTCTGCGGATCCTCGCCGTTCAGCTGCGGATCGATCGAGATGAACTTGCCGATCGTCGGGTCGTACTCCCGGGCACCGAGATGCACGAGCCCGGTCGACGCATCGTTCGTACCACCGACGAAGCCACGCTGTCCCGGCCAGGCCGCCGGCGCCGTACCGCGCTGGTTGCCGTACGGGTCCTCGCGACGGCGCTGGATCGTCTGGGTGGCGTCGTCGGCGATCGCCGTGGTCGACGTCCCGTGGTGGTCCGCACCGAGCCAGGTGAGCTTGTCCTGCACCCGGACGGCGACGGTCTTGCTGCCCAGGTCGTAGTGCCGGGTACCTTCGGCAGTTGCCGCACCGGGCTTGAGCAGGAGTTCGGTGTCGCCGAGGTAGAGCGTCGTACCGGTGTTGTCCCGGCGGATCAGCCGGGTGCCGTTGGCGTCGTACAGGTACGACGTCTCCTGGGAGCCCTTGGTGACTTTCTCCAGATCGCCTTCGGAGTTCCACGTGTAGTTCTCCGTGGTGCCACCGCTGGAGCGGGTGAGCCGGTCGCCGTTCTGGTTGTAGGTGTAGCTGTCGGTCCGGCCGCCGGCCGGCATACCGGTACCGGTGGTGACGACGCTCTGCACCGCGTGCGGCTGGGCGAGCCCGGCCGCGGGGTAGTTGTAGGTCGCCGTGGTGGAGCCGGTCGCTGAGGTCTTGGTCTCGCTCTTGCGGTTGCCGACCTTGTCGAACGTCCAGCTGTGCCAGTACGGCGCCGGTCCGCCGAGGTTCGCGGCTGCCGGGGCACCGTTGCAATCGCCCGGCGCGTTGTCCGCTCCCGGCTTCGGGGTCCAGGCACCGGTCATCCGGCGCAGATAGTCGTAGCTGAAGCACTGCGTGTCGGTCTGCTCTCCGCTGAGCGAAGACGGCCGGTCGTTGAGCTGCTTGATGTTCCCGGAGTCGTCGTAGAGGTACTCGACCTCCGAGACCAGGCTCGGTGACAGCTCGCGTTCGGTGGTGACCTTGGAGAGCCGGCGGGTGCCTTCCTCGTAGCTGTAACCGATCGAGACCCATTTGCCGTTGGTCGAGCCCATCGTGATCGACTCGGCCTCACCGAACGCCGTGTATGTCGTTCCACGCACGTACGACGTCGTGCCAGAACCCAGCGTGGTCTGCTGGTCCTGCGCGTTGTAGCCGTAGGTGAGCGTCTCGCCCGGCAGCCCGCCGACGCCCGGGAGCGTCTCCGTGGCCAGCTGACCGTCCTCGCGATAGGTGCTCTCGAACCTGTACGTACCGGCGAGCTTTCCTTCGTTCGCCGGGATCACGTACTCGTTGCCGGTGGCTCGGCCACGAGCGTCGTAGCCGGTGACCCGGTTGATGTAGGCGTTGCCGTCCTTGTCGTAGCGGGTGGAGGAGGTCGGCATCCCGGCCAGCAGCGTGTCGAAGACGAACTCGGCACGCTTCGGTCCGGTGGCCGAACCGTCACGGACGGCGGTCGTCCGGCCGAGTGAGTCGTACTCGTAGGCCTGGGTCTGGCCCCGCGAGTCCGTCTTGGTGGCCACCCGGTCGAGCTGGTCGTAGGTATAGGTGGTGGGGCCCTTGTCCGGGTCGGTCTCCTTGACCTTCCGGCCCAGAGCGTCGTACTCGTAACCCCACTTGTTTCCGGCCGGGTCGGTGATGACGCCCAGCTGGCCACGCGCGTCGTAGGTGTACGTCGTCTTGTCGTACGTGCCCGACGCCGAGTCGCCGGTGTACTGGCGCAGTTCGACCAGCCGGCCCTGTACGTCGGTGATCCGGGTGATCGGGGTTTCGCCGGTCGGCGGGTCGACTGTCTCACTGTCACCGGAGTAGGTGTGCTTGGTCTCCCACAGCACCCGGTTGAAGGACTTCACCTGCTCGGTGGTCGGACGGCCGGCCAGGTCGTACAGCGTGACCTTCTGGGTCGGCAGTTCCTCCTCGACCGGCGTCAGGATCGTCTCGCTGACCGGGGTGTCGGTGTAGAAGGGCCCGTTCTGCTTCACCTCGAGGCCGCGGCTGTCGTACTTGATGTCGTTGACGATCGAGCCGCCGGTCTTCCCGGCCGACTTGGACTGGCGCGGCCGCATCAGGCCGTCGTAGATCTGGATCGCGGCCTCGGTGCTGCCATCGGCCTGCAGCGTGGTCGTGGTGACGGTCAGCGGGTCGTTGGAGTGGATGCCGTAGGTGTACGAGACATCCGCGACCGCGGCGTTGTCGGCAGCCGAGGCCAGACCGGCCTCGTTGGCGCCCGCGGCGGCGAACTTGCTCGTGATGGCGCCGGTGCGGCCGGGGTACCAGACCTTGGTGGTCCGGCCGAGCGGGTCGTAGATCGCCTCGGTCCGCTTGCCCGCCTCGTCGGTCGTGGCCACCTGCTGGCCCCACGCGGGCTCCAGCTCGACGATGTTCTTCTGGCCGTTCGGCTTGGTCGACTCGACCTTGGTGACCGGGCCAGGACCCGCGGGGGTGTAGACGACCTGGCTGGTCTCGTTCTTGGGGTTGGTCATCTCGATCGCGCGACCGAGGTCGTCGTACTTGGTGGTGCCGGTGACCTGGTACTGCGGGGTGCCGTCGGCCGCGAAGCCGGACAGCCGCTCGGTCTTGGTCGCGTTGCCCCGGACCGGTGCGGCCGTCAGCGAGGTGGCACCGTCGTAGTACGTGCGGGCGTCACCGATCACCTGCTCTTTGGTGTACGGCTTGCCGCAGGCGACGCCGACCGTGAGTTCCCGCTTCGGGATCTCGCTGATGCCGGCGGCCGGGTTGGTCGTGTACTCGTAGCTGGTGCAGGTGTCGTCAGCGGGCGTGCTCAGGTCCTTCAGATCGGTCTTGCTGACCAGGACACCGTCATCGTCGTACTTGTTGAAGGCCTGGCTCTTGCGTTCACCGCCACCGGCCAGTTGCTCGGCTTGCCGGTTGCCGCCTTGCTGGACCTGGTAGGCGCTGACCGTGGCCCAGGAGCGGACCCGGGTCGAGGTGGCGGGGGAGATCCACTGGTCGTTGATCGTGCGCTGAACTTCTTCGGTGCCGTTGAAGGTGCGGGTCTCGAGCGGCTGACCCGACAGCGGCGGCTGGTCCTCGACCAGGGCGCCGGTGGAGTCCGCGACCTTGACGTCCTTGACGCCGCCGGCCGCGAGCTTGTCGCCGTCCATGCCGCGCAAGAAGCGGTTCTCGGTCACGGTCTGCGGACCGCCGACGTTGCCCTTGCGGACGATGGTGCGGTCGTAGCCGCGCCACTGGGACCAGGTCTTCTGGCCGATCTCGACCAATCCGTCCTCGTCGTCGTGCCGCCAGGCCGGGGCGCCCGGGTACTCGACCGTCGTGATCATGGGCTCGTTGCCGGTCACCCGGTCGGACTCGGTGACGGACTTGACGACGTACTTGTGGAACCAGTCCTGCCGCTCCGTCGTGGAGCCCGGGGGCGTCCATTTCATCGGGTGGCAGCGGCGGCCGTTGGTGTCCGCAGGCGGTACGTCGCCGGGCTTGCAGTCGGTCGGGTAGTAGTCGACGGCAAGCTCGCCACCTGTGCCGTAGGAGACCCGGTTGACGCGCCACCAGTTCATTTCGGGGAGGTTGTCGCCGACCTTGTCCACGCGGTTGGCCAGCTGGATGCCGTCCAGGTTCACTTCAGGGATGGCGATACCGCCGGCGTTGCCGACGTGGCCGGCGTACGTGATCGCTTCGAGCCAGAGACCCGGCTTGGTGCCGTCACCGTTGTCCGGGAACGTGTGGCGCAGGTTCCAGCTGCTGACCAGGTCGAAGGCGGAACCCCGGTACACGTAGGTGCTGACCTTGCTCAGCTTCTTCGTGGTGAAGAACGACGGGTTGAACTTGTCACACTTGACCGGCGGTGCGCCGTTCGTGCCGATGCAGCGCTGGTCCAGCGGGGTGTCCGGATAGTCGTCCGGGGCGGAGCAGCCGCTGCCGTCGCGGCAGCGCTCGGTGGTGCTGAACTCGACCTTGCCGACGGCCGGAGTGCTGAACGTGGTGCCGTCGCGCTGGCCGTACTCGATGGTGCGGATGTTGCCGCCGCGGGTGTAGGCCGTCGGCGCGGTGTCGGTCTGGTTGCGGCCGTAGTAGTTCGTCTCGGTGTCGTAGAACAGGCTCATCGTGTTGCCCTGACGGTCCACGACGTAGTCCAGGTTCCACTTGTAGATCTGCTGGCACCACGAGGCGGCGAAGTTGCCGGCCGTGAAGCACTGCTCACCGGAGTGGTTGCCGAAGACCGGCATCGTGAAACCGGAGTTGGTGCGCTGAGTGGTTGCACCGGGCAACTTGTTGAGGCCGAAGTAGTACTTGGTGCCGTCCTTGGTGGTCAGCCGCCAGTACTCGCCCTTCTCGGCGTCGACGCGGCCGTCGTCGCCGTTCTCGGCGCCGTTGAGCTTCTCGATCACCGAGCCGTCGTCGGCGCGCGGGTGCCAGGTCTTGGTGACGTCGTCACGGACCAGCTCACCGCCCTTGCCGTTCAGCGTGAACGTCGCGTTCTCGCCGGCCCAGCACATGTCGCCGGTGGCCTTGGTGCCGTTGTTGCCCGAGCTTTCGGTCTTCGAGGCGCAGGAGGCGAATCGCTGCTCGATCGAACCGCCAGGTGCGAGTTCGAACCCCTGGCCACCCCACGAGGGCTGGTTGTTCGTGGCCGACGTCCGGCCGTCGACGCCACCCGAGCTGTAGTCCAGGCTCAGCTTGGGGGTCGGGCCGCCGTTGCTCGGCGGAACGTTCATCGGGTATTGCCAAGCGAAGTCGCCGGAGGCGCCGCCGACCTGCCAGGTCGCGGTCGGGGCGAGTGGCGAGGCGCCGAAGTTGCCGGTGCCGCCGGCAGCCGCGGCCTGGACGGCGAAGGTGGAGGTCTTGGCGCCGACCGGGACATCGGCGGTGAGGTTGCCGTTCCCGTTGTTCTGTACGGCGAGAGGTCTGCCTGTCGACTGGTCGATCACGCGCAGGCGCTGGGCCCAGTCGCCACCGAAGGCGTCCCGGAAGTCCTCGTAGCGCAGCTGCAGGGAGACCTTGCCACTCTTCGCGACGCCGTCGGTGCGGTTGAGCCTCAGCTCCAGACCGTCGGTACCGCGGCGAGCGAGATCGATCTTCACCTTGGCCGGAGTGGCATCGGCAGCCGCGGCCTTGGCGGTCGATGCCGGGGCCGAGCCGATCCAGATCGGCAGCGTGCCGGCCTGCGTCTTGGTGCCGGCCTGGCGGCCGCCGGCCAGTGCCGCGCTCCACGCCGACGGAGCAGCCGGTACGGCGACCTCGGCGGAACCGGCCTTGGGCCAGGACACCTTGTTCGTGACCGGCTTCGCAGCCGCGGCCTCGGCCGGGTCAGCCGCCTTCGGGATGGACTTGAAGGGCTTCGTGGGGACGGACTTTTCCTTCTTGGGCTTCCAAGTCGGATCGTCCTTGAGGGGCGCCGCGTTGGCGGCGGGGCCCCAGAGCGTGGCGATCAGGGCGGAAGCGACCGTGGTGGTGATCGCTATCCGGCCGGCCCGGTGCCAGGACTGGCGCCGGGGAGAAAGGGCACTGGGCATGGGTGCTCTCTTCGTGGCAGATGTGCGTGGGCACTGGTATTCCAACGATTGAGGAACTGGTTCGACAACCTGTTCGACCCTGCTCGAAGGTGGCGGCTGGACCATTCGAGCAGGGTCGAAACCGGAAACCGAATTCCTGGTCAGCGGACGATGAACTCCGCTGCGGAGGTGCCGCCGGAGCCGATCCGGAGCTGGCCGTCCGGGGTGTGGCGGATGGTGTCGGTGGGGTAGTTGTGGGCGCGGAAGGTGCGGCCGTCGGGGTGGAAGGTGGCGTCGGCGCGGTAGAGCGGTTGGTTGCTGTAGGCATTCAATCGGAGAAGTCCGTCGGCGTGCCGGAGATAGTCGCCGGGGTAGTTGACGGACTGGAAGCTGACGGCGTCGCGGTCGGCGAGACCGGCCACGATGCGGAAGTCGAAGTCCGCCTCGGGCTGACCGGGGACGTCGATGCGGGCCAGGCCGTTGCGGTGCCGCCAGAACTTGCCGGGTTCGTCGACGGACTCGATCCGGCGGGTGTCGTTGACGGCGAAGGCTTGGATCTCGGCAATGCCGTTGTTGAGGCCCTGCCCGCCGGTTGTTTCGAAGAGCACCGAGGTGGTCGTGCGAGCTGGGAAGTTGACGACCAGTCCAGTGCCGGTGTTGTCGAGTCCGGAGACCGCGACCTTGCTGCCGTCGCTGAAGGTGAGGGTGCCGGCACGGGTCTGATCCTCGAGGTTGCTGCGGTCGAAGAGAATCACCTGGCTGAGACGCTGCGGCACGGACCACGCCAGTGTGAGCTTCGGATTCACCTCGCCGTCGGAGGCCCATTCGCCCGCGAACCATTGGTTGACCACACCGTCGGTCGCGGCCGAAGCGCCGTACGCGGGATCGTTGCGGTACGTCGACGAGGCAGTCGCGGCGGCGCTGGACGCGAGGTTCGGGGCCGAGAGGACGCGGAGCTGGGACAGGCCGACGTTGCTGCCGGAGCCGGTCGCGGTGAACTTGACCCACGTGACGGACTTGGCCGGGAAGCTGACGACCTTGGCCGAACCGTCGGCCGGTATGCCGGTGACGGCGAGACTGGTGCCGTCGCTGAAGGTGAAGGTTCCGCTGGTGATGTTCGCGGCCGGGTCGGGGCGATCGTTGAGTACGACGCGGTCGAGTTGGTGGGTGTTCACCCAATCGATCCGGATCCACGGATTGGTTTCCGTTGAGCGCCACTCCGAGGACGGCCGGCTGTCGATCGCGTTGTACGGCGACCCGGTGCCGGCCGTGATCGTGCCTTCCCGAGCGACGTCGGCGCCGTCGTACACCTGGATCTCGGACAGACCGACGTTCAGGCCGGCGCCGGTGAGTTCGAGGCGGACGGACGTCGTACTGCGGGGTGCGAAGGTGATGTCTTTCGCCAAGCCGCTGTTCGGAAGCTCCGGGATCGGTACGACGCTGCCGTCGCTGAAGACGAGTCTGCCGGAGCGCACCGTGTCCTCGGGGTTCGCGCGATCGAACAGGACGATGCGGCCGACCGTCTGGGCCGAAGGCCAGGTGAGGGTGAGGTTGGGGCTGAGTTCCTGGTCCGATGCCCATTCGCCGCCGCCGTGCAGGCCGACGTTCCCGTCGAGGACGTTCGCCGCGACCAGTTCGGGATCGGCCTTGCTCACGCTCGACGCGGTGGCGGTTGCGGAGGGCGCGAGATTGTTGCTGAGGGCATTGGTTCCGAGCCGGACGCCACTGACCGAGTACGGCGGGACTCGCAGTGTCACGCGCGCCGCGCCGCCGGTGATCGTGAGGTTGACGGCGGACTTGGGTGTCACCGGATTCTGGTTCGGACTGGCCTCGAACAGGTTCGCGACCGTCGACGTACCGGAGCCGAGGCCGGTGAGTTGCAGGTCGACCTGAAGTGGCTCGGCGGTGTCGTTGACGACCCAACTGACGTTGTCGCCGCTCGCGGTGGTGGCCGCGCCGAAGCCGGTGAAGGTGTTCGGGGGAGTGGAGACCTGGCGGAGCGTGCTGACGCCGTCGCCGAGGCCGAGGTCGCGGGACAGCAGCTGGTACGCGCGGGCCCGGGCGGGGAGCATGCCGTTGCTGTGGACGCCGAAGAAGTTCGGTTCGATCGCCTCGTCGTTGTCGGCGAAGACGTTCGCGCCGTTCGCGCGCTGGTTGTAGAGGTTGGTCATCCGCAGCGCCGAGTAGCTGAGGTTGCGGGCGTCGCTCGCGTTCATCGGGACGCGTTCGTAGGCAGCGGAGTAGTTCCATTCGGTGACATAGACCGGGATGTTCGGCCGGCCCTGCGCGGCCGCGTGCTGCCGGAAGGTCTCGACGGGCTCGGTGCGGTTGCCGGTGTAGGGGTTGTACTCGTGGTAGCTGAGGAAGTCGAACTTGTTCTTCAGCGCGGGATCGGCCAGCAGTTTGTCGACCCACGCCAGCGCTTGGCCCGGGTTGGACACAGTCGGCCCGCCGATCGGGATGTCGGCGTCGACGCTGCGCACGGCGGCGTACGCGCGCTGGTAGATCTGGCTGTACGCGGCCATCCGATCGTTCTGCGTGTCGCCCCACGGTGATCCGCCCATCTGCAGGAATCCCGGCAGATCGGGCTCGTTCCAGACCTCGATCAGGTCGACCTTGCCGCGGAACCGCTGGTAGATCTTCTTGATCACGTCCTCGTAGACCCGGAAGCCTGCCTCGCCCTTCGGCGGGCTGTAGTCGCTGCCGTTGTAGCCGAGCCAGTCGATCGAGTAGCTCAGGATCAGGATCGTCTTCGTACCGCGCTTGTGGTGCTCGTCGACCCAGGCGTACTTGCTCCAGTCCCAGGTGTTCGGGTCGGAGACGCTCCCGGGCGTGCCGAGACTGGCCAGGTAGGCGTCGATCGAGGTGTTGCGCGGAAGGATCTGCTGCAGGTAGGCGTCACCGCGGATGAACCGGGTGCCGGCCTGGTGCAGGGTGTCGATCTTGGCGGTGTCGGTCAGGGCCGGGACGTTGATCCCGGAGCCGAACACCTCGGCGTACCCGGATCCCTTGTCGACCGAGAAGTCGGCGGTCAGGGTCGTGGCAGCGGTTGCTGCGGTGGCTGCCGGGGCAGCGGTGGCCGTGGCGTGGAGGCCGGTGGCCAGCAGGGCGGCGGTGAGGGCGGTGGCGAGGAGTCGCATGATCGCACCGTAGGATTTAATGCATTAATGCGGCAACCGATTCGAGGACGGTCAAATGCTCCCGAGGTATGAGCAGGTCAAGCGGGAGCTGCTCGCACTGATCGCCCAGGGCGGTCACAGCCCGGACCGGCCGTTCATCACCCAGCGCGAGGTCTGTGAGCGGTACGGCGTCAGTACGACGACCGCGATCCGCGCACTGAACGATCTGGTCGCCGACGGGGTGCTGGTCCGGCAGCAGGGGCGCGGCACATTCGTCGCCGAGCGTCCTGTGGTCGCGCCGGTACGGCGGCGTGCGGTCGCGCTGGTGATTCATGGGCAGGGGCCGGTGAAGGAGGGCATCATCACCGGGGTCGAATCGCGGTGCGACGAGCTGGGATTCGAGCTACTGCTCTATGACAGCAAGGGCTCGCTGGAACTGCAGGAGCGCGCGCTAAGGCGGGCGGTGGCGAGTGGCGTGTCCGGGATCGCGCTCTACGCAGTAGAGGGTGCGTCTCAGGTGCTGCGGGAGTTGGCGCTGCCCGTGGTGCTGATCGACCGGTACCAACCCGATGTGCCGACCGACGCGGTGCTGGCTGACCAGTTCGCGGTCGGGTACGAGCTGACGACGTACCTGATCGGTCTTGGGCACCAGCGGATGGCGACGCTCTGGGGAGAGGTCGACTGCACGAGTGTGCGCGACCGCCTCAGCGGCCACCAGCAAGCGCTCCGCGCACACGATCTGCCAAGCCGCCCGGACCTCACTGCACTCAGCACTCACCAGTTCCTGGCACCTGAGGCACGCAAGGCCCGCCTGAGCGCACTGCTCAGTCAGCCCGACCCACCGACGGTTCTGCTCTGCTCCGACGGCTTCATCGTCACCACCGCTGCCCGTGAACTCGCAGACCTCGGCTACGAGGTCCCCGGCGACATCGAACTGGCCGGCATGGACGACGCCGGCCCCGCCAGCGTCCTGCCTCTCACCGTCGCCGCCGCCTCCCTCCCCGTCCACGACCTCGGCCGCACCGCAGTAGACCTCC